>UQKY01000045.1 GCA_900541785.1 uncultured Collinsella sp. | reverse complement strand
AGGCTGCTCAATTTCCGATGCTCTTTTTGCTCAAATCCTCTTGACGAAACACAGCATCTTCGCAAGCTGATTGGAAGCGGCCGCCCCGCTGATGGCGGTCTTGCCCGTAAGGGCGCGCAGGCCGTTGACGATTGTGGCGGACGCCTTGAATCCGAGCTTGCCGACCACCGCCTGGCTGGGCGCCATCAAAGCGTTGGAAAGCCCCGTTCTGGAGAGCTGCGAGACGACCATATGCTGGGCAAAGGACAGGCCGAACACCTGGACGCCGGCAGCGATGCCCGCCTGGACGGCACCGGTGATGTCCCCGGTTTCCCTGTACGCCATGAACGTCGTCGCCAGAAACGACAGGCCGAATGCGCAGGAGCATGTGACCGCGCCGGTCGCGGCGTCATACTTCAGCGAGTCCGCCGTTCCCGGCTTGGCGAGGTTCACCGCCTGATCGTATGTGAGCTTGCCCTTGCGGACGATCTTCTCGGCGTCCTTGGGGTCGCTGACGCCGGGGACCTTGCCTTGGCTAATCTTCTTCTCAAAACCGCGGAGCACCTGCTGGTACTGGTCTTTCGGGACTTCGAGCTGCATCGGCGTGCGGTCTTCTGTGAGGTATCGATACTGATGGCTGCTCGAATCGAAGCATGCCTCGAGGGAGCCGCGTGCCGTCTTGTAGTACTTGGTCTGGATCAGAACTCCGTCGACACTTCGGTCGGGGCCGTTCTTCGCGTTGTCCCTCCCCAGAATCTCGGCCTGGTGTCCCTGGAGCCTGTCGATGATGCTGTTCGCCTCCTCGGCAAGTTCTCCGTGGCCCGCAGGGTTGTTGACCGCCGCACGTTGCTCGACGAAGACCTCCCCGTTGCTGTTGATGGTCGCCGCCGCCGCGACTGTCGCGGCTTTGACCGCCGCATCGCCCACCGTGGCAAGCTCGCTGTCGTTGCCGGCGGCGCGGTCATCCTCGAGGCCGCGGAGCGCCTGGCAGCGGGATACGAACTGGCTCCGGCACGCTTCGTCGACGGTGAGCGCAAGGTTGCTTTCACCGTCGGAGGCGAAGGAGCCGGGCTCGAAATACGCCCACTCGAAGTAGAAAAGGCGGGACTGCCTCTGTTCCTTCCCCGGGACGGCGAACGCGTCGGCGTCCGCCTTGATGTAGACGCCCTTTTCGGTCATGGCGATGCCGCTGGGCCTGAGGTCGAACTCGGCGTCGGCCCAGACGACGGTCTGTTCCCTCGGTATCGGGAAGGCTGACTTCACCTTGGCGGCATTGGCTTCCGTCAACGGGAGCGGAGACTCCTGGAATGAGTCGAGTAGCTCCTGTGCGCGGGAGCCCTCAATCGCCCTCAGGGCTTCCTGGACCTTGGACGCGTACACCGCCTTCTCCACTTTGAGTCTTTCGGCCTCTTTTTCGTCGAGGACGGCCTTCGCGCCGCCCGCCACCCCTGCGATCGCAGCGCCCGCCGATGTCGCCGCGTCCACGATCGCCGCGTTCGCTGCTGTCGCTGCCCCGGTGGCGCCCCTCGGCAAACTTGCTCGCTGCTTCTCCCGCCGTTGTGGTTGCGCCTGCAATCGCAGCGCCTGCCGCTACCGCCACCCCAGATGCCCCCTCGGCAATCCTGGCCGTCGCCTCGCCGGCAGTCTTAGTGGCCCTCTGAATCTCCTGCAGCGGGTCGAAACCTTTGTCGAATATGCTCATGGACGATTCTTTCTCATGGGTGAACAGACAGTTCGAATCGCGTTGTTTCTCATGCGAACGTCAGTATACTCTGCGCTTTATGCCTTTGGTTCAGCTGCCAAACCCGACGCAAGAAACTCGAGCAAGATTGTCAAACATTGGGCGATACAGGGGGGCACCCACAATCGCCTCTATACCGACGAGGTGCAGCCGTGCGAGGGCTTCGGGAGGGCAATTGACTGCATCCAAGACACTCGGTTTTCTCCCCTACCGTCATCGTTGCCGCTGCGGCAAGACCAGTGCAACTTTTTGGAATAGCCCTACGCTCGGCGATGTATCTGCAAACCCTGAGCGAAGGGAGCCGCAAATGCATGCAGCGGCAATTGACCTTCGGGGGGGGGTATCTCCTAGAGGTACTCTTCTCCGAGGGCAGTCAATCATCGAGTACGTCCTGATTATCGCAATCATCGGCCTGGTTATCGTGTTCGCCGGACCCGGCGTGGCCGGCGCCATCCGAAATCAGTTCAACCTGGTCGGCAACACGGTGAACAGCGGGACGACCGGCGGCGTCGAGGGCGGCGGAGCATCCGGTGGCGGTTCCATTGGGGCCGATTCCGCGACCGTCCAGGCGGCCGTCGCCAAGGACGCGAAGGACTGGACACTCGATGAGCAGAAGGCCGTGGCCGAGGACATCGCGGCGAAGGGCGAGGCCTCGCCTGCATACGCCAAGGCGAAGGCCGCGATGGATGCCGGCACCAAGTTTACGATGAAGCTGACGAACGGCAAGACGCTCGAGTACCGCATCATCGGCATCAACCATGATGACCTCGCCGACGGTTCGTGCAAAGCCGGTCTTACGTTCGAGGCAACCAACTCTGTTATGGGCGCTCAAAGAATGAACGCCACGTTCACCAACGTCGACGGCTGGGAGAAGTCGGAGCTCCGCAGTCGTCTCAATACCGGTGACCTTTGGAGCCTCATGCCGTCCGATTTTCGGTCCAAGGTGAAGTCCGTTACGAAGAAGACCGATAACAAGGGTGACAGCAACCCCGGCACCAGCGCCGGCACCCCCTCGGCTACGACCGACAAAGTCTTCCTGCTCTCGTGCACTGAAGTCTACGGGGATCTCGCCTCCGATGGCTCCCAGTACGAGTATTTCAAATCCAAAGGCGTGACGAAGTCGAACCATTCCGGGGCTAGGCCCGAGTCAATCGTTAATTACTGGACTCGCTCCGTGTTCCCGGTTTTCGGTTACCCCGCTTACCCCGAGTACTTTTGCTATGTCGTTAACTACGGTGACTGGAGCTGCGGTTTTGCGGAGAGCAGTTACACAGTGTTCCCCGCTTGGTGCTTCTAATCCCATCGGCATCTAATGGAGGCCCGTGCGATTTCGTGCGGGCCTTTCTTTTGGCAATCGCACGAATGATTTGCGGTTCGTGGCGCAGGTTATCGAATTGAGGAGAAATGGGGTCACACAGCGGCTCTCAGAGCGCCTGGCGCACTTCCCCGCCATTACCTCTGAAGCGTTCTCGTATAGAGCCCATCCTACTTGTCTTGTTCGTTGCAACCGCTCACTTGTCCACCGATCAAGTGAACTACTGGAATAAATACAGCGACACGCTTGTCCGCTACAGTCGCTATATCGGTGTAAATCGCCGCGATAAATGCAGCCTGTACTCGGCTGTATACCAGCTACGCGTATTTAGATTCATATCGCGTTAATAAATCGGCTCAAGCGTGTGCTAAATGCGCAAGTAGCCGCAAAAGGCGGTTATCGCGCAGGTAGATTTTTGGCACCCTGTTGCTTAATCAAAATTAAGCAATTGCTTAAAACAAAAAAGGTCAGGCACTAGGTGCCTGACCTGCAAACTTCTGGTCGGGACGACTGGATTCGAACCAGCGACCCCTTGACCCCCAGTCAAGTGCGCTACCAAGCTGCGCCACGTCCCGAAGCTTTTGTTTGTTGCTCTGCTCTCGCTCGCAACAGGAAGTATATTAACCCGAAACTTTGGCCTTGCGCAAGAACTTTTTTAATTATTTTTGAGCAAGTCCAAAATTGTATCTGCGAGCTGGGGTTTTGTTAGCACGGGAAGTTCCTGCGTACCCGCTGTGCTCACAATCCAGGCCTTGTTGGTGTCGGTTCCAAAGCCAGAATCGGCGCGCGAGACATCGTTGGCGATGATCGCATCGCAGCCCTTGCGGGCCAATTTACGCTCAGCGTACTCTACGACGTTATCGGTCTCAGCTGCAAATCCGATCACACGGCGCTCGCCCTTCTGGCGTGAGAGCTCAGCCAAAATATCAACGGTCTCGACCAGTTCGATGCGATCCAAGCGTTCGTTGGCCTTTTTGAGCTTGTGGTCCGCAGGGGATACGGGGGTGTAGTCGGCGACAGCCGCCGCACAAATGGCCGCATCGGCCGTCTGAAAGGCGTTTAACGCCGCCTGCAGCATCTCTGCGGCGGTCTGCACGCGCACGCACTCTACGCCGCGGGGAACATCGAGAGATGTCGGCCCCAGCACGAGCGTGACCGCAGCGCCGCGACGAGCAGCCTCCCCCGCCAGGGCGATGCCCATCTTGCCCGACGACCGGTTGCCAATAAAGCGCACCGGATCGATTGGCTCGTGCGTAGGGCCGGCAGTGATGACGATGCGCTTGCCCGCCAGGTCTTGCGGCACGGGACTGAGCACCTCGCAGATGGCTTCGACGATGTCCTCGGGCTCGCTCATGCGTCCCGTGTCAACGTCGCCGCAGGCAAGGTAGCCTCTGCCGGGTCCCACCACATGGACGCCGCGGTCGCGCAACGTGGCCATGTTGGCCTGCGTCGCCGGTGCCTTCCACATGCCGTTGTTCATAGCGGGTGCAATCACGATGGGTCGCGGCGTGGCAAGCAGCGTGGTGGAGATGAGGTCATCGGCGATGCCGTTGGCCATCTTGGCGATGATATTGGCCGTCGCGGGCGCCACGACAACCAGGTCGGGCTCCTGCGCGAGCGAAATGTGGTGGATGGGGTCGGAGGGATCGTCGAACAGACCTACGGCGACGGGCTCGTTGGTGAGCGCGCGGAAGGTGAGCGGGCCCACAAACTCGGTGGCATGCTCGCTCATAACGACCTTGACGCGCGCGCCGCGCTTTTGCAGCAGGCGCACGATATTGCACGACTTATAGGCGGCGATCCCACCGGTAATACCCAGCAGGATCGTTTTTCCCTCAAGTTGCATTGAATTATTGGGCGCCGCCATCGTTTAAGCTTCCTTGCTCGGGAGCACCAGCAGGCGGTGGCAGTACGGGCAGTGCGTAATCTCGCTACCGTCGTGGTTGAGGTCGCTCATGGACGATGCCTGCAGCGCGGTGTGGCAGACCGTGGGAATGTTGCCCTGGATGGTCTCGACGGCCAGGCCGCGGAACTGCTTGAGCAGACGCTCGTAGTCGGTGAGCACGTCGGTCGGCAGCGTGGCGGCCAGCGCGGTGCGCTCCTTGGTGGCGGCGTCAATTTGGGCCTGGAGGTCGGCGGCCTTGGCGCGGGCGGCCTTGGTATCGGCCTTCACGCCCTCCTCGAACTTGGCGATGATGGCATGCGCGCGAGCCTCGCGGTCGAGTGCCTCTTTATGGGCGACAACGACATCCTTGCGGGTGTGCTCGATCTTGTCCAGACGCTTTGCCAGGGTGGCGAGCTCATTCTCCAGGTCCTGCACCTCGCGGTAGTCAGAACCGTCGACGTGACGCTTCTTGGCAGCCTCGATGGCGTTATTGGTCTGAATCTCGGTGGTGTTGAGATCGTCGAGCTCAATGTCCAGATCCTTGCGCTGGGCGTAGAGCTTAGTCATCTCGGACTTGAGCTTCACATAGGTCTTGCGCTTGGAAGCGAGCTCCTTGAGCTCCGGCATATTGGCAAGTTCGCTCTTGTTGCGGGCGAGCTCCAAATCGATCTGTTGCAGCTTGAGTAGCGTAGCGCCGGCGCTCATAAGTTCTCTCCTTTTGTCACAGTCCACCATTGGCAAGGGTTCAGTATTTTAATCGCATGACGGGGGTCGACCCCGGCGTCAACTGCAGAGTTCATCAAGATATCCACGAACGGCTCCTCGGAGCGGTCGTGGCCGAGCAGAATCACGCTCAGTCCACGCAGGGCAAGGTCCTGTGCCACGTGGTAGCCCGCTTCGCCCGTCACGACAACGTCGGCGCCCGCGGCGATGGCAAGCTCACCAAAATCGCCGAGGGAGCCGCCCAGAATGGCGACGGTGCGGCACGGGCGCTCGGCTTCGCCCCATACGCGCGGGTCGCTGCCATAGGACGCTGCGGCACGGTTGGCGAAATCGCGCAGGTTGCAGGCGTCGTGGAGGGTCGCAAGTGCGCCCAGACCGGTGAGCTCGGGCTCGTCCATATGCTCCAGCGAGCTCATGGGCTCAGCGTCCAGCAACTCACTCAGGCGTACGCGCGCTTCGTGCGAGCGGTCCAGGTTGGTATGGAGCGAGATAATGCTCACGCCGCAACGAGCTGCCTCGTATAGTGCAGCGCTGCACTGGGGGCGCGCGGAATCAGCCGGACAAAAGGCCTCGGGCGCCTTGATATAGATGGGATGATGCGTCAGCAGCACGTTAGCGCCGGCCTCGAGAGCGCGGCGCACGTTGGCCTCGGTCGCGTCGAGCGCGCAGGCAACACCGCGGATCTCGGCAGCGGGATCTCCCACGGATAGCCCAACATGATCCCAGCCCTCGGCGTCCGCCTTGGGGTAGCGCTTCAGCAGCGCACGTTCAAGCTCGGAGACGATCATGCGGCACCTACGATCGAGAGCAGCGTCTGGGCGAACTCATCCAGATCGTCCGGATTCACGCGGTCATCAAACGAGATGCGCAGCGACCCCAACGCCTGCTCGCGACCAATGCCCATGGCGCTGAGCACGTGGCTCGGGTCCATGCTGCCGCTCGAGCAAGCCGACCCGGCCGAAACCTCAAAGCCGGCGGCGTCGAGCTTGATGATGAGCTCCTCGGAGTCCATGCCGTCGACGTAGATCGAAACCATACCCGGCAGACGATCTGTCTGCGCGTAGTCGCCCATCGTGGCGTGAATGCGTGGATGGGTCGTAAGCGTGGCGTAGAGCTTATCGGACAGGGCCTGCAGCGTCGCGCGCTCCTGGGCCACGTGGGGCCCCAACGTGCGGGCGGCAGCGGCAAAAGCCAGCTGCGTGCGCAGATCCTGCGTACCGGCGCGACGGCCGGCTTCCTGTCCACCGCCAAAGATGCGCGGACGCAGCGGCGTGCGGTTCTTAAGGTAGAGCGCGCCGGATGCCACAGGGCCGCCGATCTTGTGCGCGGCAACGGTCATGGCATCGACGCCCAGCTCGGTGACATCGAGCGGAATATGCAAGTAGCCCTGGATGGCATCGGTGTGAAACAAGGCGCCGGCAGCATGTGCGGCGGCGGCAAGCTCGCGGATGGGCTGCACCACGCCGGTCTCGTTGTTGGCGACCATAATGCTCACGAGTGCCACGTCATCGCCGAGCAGCTCGACAAGCGTGGCAGGCTCAATGTAGCCCGCGCGGCAGGGCTGTACCAGCTCGACGGTAAAACCCGCGGCACGCAGCAGCGGCAGGTTGTCCAGAATCGAATCGTGCTCGATGGCCGAAACGATGACACGATCGCGCTTGCGATCGCGCTGACGGGCGCCCTCGGCAAGACCGAGCAGCGCCAGCTGGTTGGCCTCGGTGCCGCCGTTGGTAAGGATGATCTCGGACGGGCGGACGCGCGCGCCAAAGCTACGGGCGATCTCGCGACGGGCGGCTTCCAGGCGTGCGGCGGCCTTGCGGCCAAGCGAGTGCAGCGAGTTGGGGTTGACACCGGCAAGCTCGCTGTCGTCATATTCGCGCTGCGCAAGGAGCGCCTCGGCGCGCATGGGCGTCGAGGCGGCGTAGTCAAGATTCACGGGTATGCGGTTTTGACCTGCGGTCATAAGGGTTTATGCCTCCTGTGCGGCCTCGTTGCCCAGCTTCTGCAGCAGCGCAACCTCGGCGGCGGGATCTTCGGACTTAAATACGGCGGAGCCGGCTACGAGCACGTTGGCGCCGGCCTTGACGACCTCGGCAATGTTCTTGGAAGAGATACCGCCATCGACCTCGATCAGCGGCGACACGCCGTGGCGCTCGCACATGGCCGTAAGCTCGTGAAGCTTGGGCAGCGTGCCCGGGATAAAGCTCTGGCCGCCAAAGCCAGGGTTTACGCTCATCAGCAGCACCATATCGACGACGTCGATGATGCTCTCGAGTACGCACACGGGGGTGGCGGGGTTAAGCACCACGCCGGCCTTGACGCCGCGCTGCTGCAGATGGGTGAGCGTGCGGTGCAGGTGCGTGGAAGCCTCGTAATGCACGGTGATCATGTCGGCACCGGCGTCGGCGTACCAATCGACCGTCTCGTCGGGGTTCGACACCATCAGGTGCGCGTCGACCGGTACATCGGTGGAGCGCTTGACGGCCTTAAGGATATCGACGCCAAAGGTGAGGTTGCCGGTAAAGTGACCGTCCATGACGTCGAAGTGCACGTAGTCGGCACCGGCGATCTTGTCGAGCTCGCCCTTGAGGTTGGCCATGTCGGCCGAAAGGACGGACGGAGCGATTTTGATGGAACCCATGGTTGTAGCCTTTCTGCGCTAGTCGGTGAGTCCGTAGAACTCTTGAGAGGGGACGCGATCGGTGAGAATCTCGAGCGCCCTATCCAAAGTAACACCGTTGTAGAGCGTTTGCTCGACGGCAAAGGTGAGCGGAATGTCTACGCCCAGTGAACGGGCGAGCTCGCTGACGCTTCGTGCCGCGACGGCACCTTCGACCACCATATGCGTGCGCGCCTGGTACTCGTCGAGCGAAACGCCGTGGGCAAACTCGAAGCCGAAGGTGCGGTTGCGCGAGTGCTCTGAAGTGCAGGTGGCGATAAGGTCGCCCATGCCGGCAAGCCCCATGCAGGTCATGGCCTGGCCACCGCGGGCGTGCACCAGGCGGCTGATCTCGGCCAGACCGCGCGTCATGATGAGGGCGAGCGTGTTATCACCCGCACCCGAGCCGGCAGAGATGCCGCATACGATAGCGATGACGTTTTTCATGGCGCCGCAGACCTCGACGCCGGTCATATCCTGCGACAGGTAGATGCGGAAGGCCGTGGAAAGCAGCAGCTCCTTAAAGGTCTCCCCCACTTGCTGGTCTTCGCTGGCGATGACGGCGGCAGAGAGCCCGCCGCGGCAGATCTCCTCGGCATGGTTGGGGCCCGAGAGCGCCGCCACGCGCGACTCGTTGCCGATCTCGCTGGCGATGACCTCGCTCATGAGTAGTCCGGACTCGGGCTCGATGCCCTTGGTGAGGCACAGAACCGGCGTCTCGTCAGCGATGAATGGCGCCGCCTGGTGGCAGACGTCGCGAAGGTGCGTCGAAGGCACGGCAAAGATGATGGCCTCGGCGCCGTCGAGCGCCTGGGACAGGTCCGTCGTGGCGACAACGTTTTCCGGCAGCACGTAGTCCACCAGATAGCGGGGATTACGGTGCTCGCCGTTAATGCCGGCGGCCGTCTGCTCGCTATGAGCCCACATGGTCACGCGCGCGGCTCGCGCGGCGGCAAGGCCGGCGACGGCGGTTCCCCAGGAGCCGGAGCCAATCAGCGCAACATTCATGACTCTCTCCTACTTATCGTCGGGCTCGGTGACGCGCTTGGTAAACGAGAGCTTGGACTCCTTACCGGCCATGAGCTTTTGGATATTCGAGCGATGGGCCCACACCACGGTGATGCCGATCATCGCCATACAAAACTTGAGGCCCAGGCTGCTGTACGGAAAGACCGCGCAGGCAGCGATGGGAAGACCGATGGCGGCGGCAAGTGAGCCAACCGACACGTACTTGGTGATGGCAACGGCCACGATAAACATGCCCAGCAGCGACAGGCCAATGGGCCAGTACCAGGCAAGAATCACGCCCAAGCCCACGGCGATACCCTTACCGCCGTGAAAGTTAAGGTAGGGAGAAAAGATGTGACCCCACACGGCAGCCAGGCAAATGACGCCGAGCATCCAGTCGCCGGCGGCACCGGGAGCCATGATGCTCACGGGGAAGCCATAGCCCACGCTCGCGATGAGCGGACGCGCGATAAGGACGCAGATGGCGCCCTTAAGGCAGTCGAACAGCAGCGTGAGCGCGGCCACTTTGGGGCCGGCCACGCGCAGGGCGTTGGTGGTGCCGATGTTGCCGGAGCCCGCCTTGCGGATGTCCGTGTGGTTGAACACGCGGCCCAGGATCAGGCCAAACGGAATCGCTCCGATAAAGAACGAGACCACGGCGCAGATGGCGGTCAGCAGAATCGGATTAAGCATCCTTTTGCTCCTTCTTCCTAAAGAAGAGTCGAATGGGCGTGCCGGCGAAGTCGAAGGTCGAGCGCATGCGGTTTTCCACGTAGCGCTGGTAGGTGTCGTTGACCAGGTCGCTGTGGTTGACGAAGAACGTGAACGTCGGCGGATTGACGCCCGTCTGGGTCACGTAGTGCATGCGCAGGCGGCGTTTGCCGTCCACTACGGTGTGGCCAAACTCGCGCAGGTCGGTGAGGAACGTGTTGAGGCGCGAGGTGCTGATCTTTTGCGAGCGCGTCTTCTCGGCAGCGTCGACCATCGCCCAGATCTTCTCGACGCTGCGGCCGGTCAGGGCAGAGATGCGCAGGTACTGGGCCCAGGGAGCCATGACGCCCAGACGGCGGTCGACGGTCTCCATGCAGGCCTCGCGCTTGCGGTCATCGTCGAGCAGGTCCCACTTGTTGAGCAGCACCACGATGGCGCAGCCGCGCTCAATGGCCAAGCCCATGACCTTCTGGTCCTGCTCGGTAACGCCCACGGAGGCGTCGACGACGAGCAGCGCCACGTCGGCGCGGTCGATGGCACGCAGGCCACGGACCATGGAGTAGTACTCGATGTTCTCGTACACGGTGCTCTTCTTGCGAATGCCCGCGGTGTCGACCATGCGGTAGTGCTTGCCGTCGCGCTCGACGACGGTGTCGATGGCATCGCGCGTGGTGCCGGCAATGTTCGACACGATGGAGCGGTCGGCTCCCAGGATGCGGTTGAACAGCGACGACTTACCGGCGTTGGGGCGGCCGATGATAGCGACGTTCAGCGCGTCGGGGAATTCATCGGCGACCTCATCCTCTTCCTCGGGGAGCAGGGCCACGATATCGTCGAGCAGGTCGCCCGTGCCATGTCCGTGCAGGGCCGACAGCGGCGTGGGCTCACCGATGCCAAGTGAATAGAACTCCCAGATGCTGTCGTTCTCGCGATCGGGGTTATCGAGCTTGTTCACCAACAGAAAGACCGGCTTGTCGCAGCGCTTGAGCATGCGAGCGACCGACTCGTCCTCTTCGGTGACTCCGGTGCGGCCGTCGACCACAAATAGGATGACGGCGGCTTCCTCGGCGGCGGCGAGCGCCTGATCGCGGATGGACGTGGCAAACACGTCATCGCTCTTGAGCGGCTCGATGCCGCCCGTGTCGACGATGGTGAACTCGCGGCCGTTCCAATCGGCCGTGTGATACGAACGGTCGCGCGTGACGCCGCGGGACTCGTGGACGATGGCGTCCGAGGTCTGGGCCAGGCGGTTAACGAGCGTGGACTTGCCCACGTTGGGGCGTCCGACGACGGCGACGATAGGTTTCATCTGCTCTCCTTTAATGGGTAGGATCAGTGGAAGTGTTAGAGTCGGCAGGCACAATGCCAAGGATGTGCTCCAGGGTATCGAGCAGCTCATGCGGCATGGTCGACACCACATGAACCTCGGCGCCGCGACTGGTAAGGCTTGCGAGTAAATCGTCACGATGATACTCGTCAAGCGTCATGCCGTCAGCGTTGAACATGAGCTTAGGCACAAAGAGCATAACCCCCGACAGGTCTTGCGGCAGCTGCTCAAGGATATCGCTCGCGACGATGAGGCCGGTCACGTCCACGTTACCGCCAAAGTAGCGGTTCTTGATGGCCGTGACGGTGCCGGCAAGGCCCTGTGGAGACTCCACGAAGCGCGCCACGGTATCGCGTGCGCTGGCGCCCGAGAGACATACCAGGCGCTGGTTGCGGGCGGTCATAGCCTTGCGAACGCGGGCAAGGCGCTCGGCGTCGGCGGCAAGGACATCGTCTGTCTCGTCCAGATACGAGCGGATCATGCCGATGCCGTCGTAGTACTGCGGGTAGCCGTCGTAAAAGTCTGCCTCGGGCGGCTCGATGCCGGCGTCCAGGTAGAACTCGTCGCTCATCTGAAAGGTGTGGCGACCAAAGCGCTCGTACGCGCGGTCCTGGAAGGGCCGGATCATGGCGATAGTCTCGCGCGCCAGCTCGGGCTTGTCGCTGTAGGACCAGCTAAAGCGATTTTGGTGCTTGGTAAAACCGAGCGGCACGATGCCCAGGCTCGTGATCTGTTCGTGCTCCTCGCAAAAGCGCAGGGTCTTTTCCAGCTCCTCGCCGTCATTCATGCCGGGGCACAACACGATCTGCGCGTGAATCTCGATGCCGGCGGCCATGATGGCCTCAAGCACGTCCATGCCGCGCTGGGCGTTGCGGCCCATCATGCGGCGGCGGACATCGGGGCTCACGGCGTGGACCGACACGTTCATCGGACTCATGTTGCGATTGATAACGTTTTGCACGTCCTCGTCGGAAAGGTTCGTGAGCGTGACAAAGTTGCCCTGCAAAAAGCTCAGGCGATAGTCGTCATCGCGAATGTAGAGCGTGGAGCGACCGCCCTTGGGCAGCATGGTCATAAAGCAGAACACGCAGGCGTTGACGCAGGTACGCATGCCGTCAAAGATGGGGCCGTCGAACTCAAGGCCCCAGTCCTCTCCCGGGAAGCGGTCGAGCTCCACGGGGGTGACAGTGCCGTCGCGCGGATCGAATACCTCCAGCTCGACGGTGTCGTCATCTGCCTCCCAGAGCCACACGATCATATCGGTCAGCCGCTCGCCGTTGACCGTGAGCACGCGCATGCCCGGCTCGATACCCACATCCCATGCGGGCGATTCGGGACGCACGTTTTTAACGAGCGCGCCCTCACCCGGCTCGGGGTCGCGGCTGCGCCCGTAATCGGCCACCTCGGCGGCGTATGCGGGTACGGTCTGGTCCATGATTAGCGGCAAAGCTCCTTGATGCGCGCAACGGCGCGTTCGATGTGTTCTTGCGGGGTGGAGGCTCCGGCGGTGATGCCGATGTGGCGCGCGTCGGTAAACCATGCGGCCTCAAGCTCGGAAGCTTCCTCGATGTGATGTGTGTGCTCGCAGACATCGGCACAAATCTGCGCCAGGCGGCGCGTGTTGCCCGAATTCTTTCCGCCCACGACGACCATGCAATCACAGCGGTTGGCGAGGGTTGCCGCTGCCTGCTGGCGCTCGCTTGTGGCGGCGCAGATGGTGTTGATCACGCGCAGTTCCTGCACGCGTGGGGTGATGGAGGCCACAACCTCGGCCAGGTTCTGCGCGGTTTGGGTGGTCTGCACAACCAGGCCCACCTTGCCCTTGAGCGGCAGTGCGTCCGCATCGGCGGCGCAACTCACGACCTGCGCGTCATCACCGGCGTGGCCTAGGATGCCCTCGACCTCGGGGTGGCCCGGCTCGCCCACGACGACCACGCGGTAGCCCTCGCGCACCAGGCGCTCGGCGGCCACATGGACCTTCTTGACGTAGGGACAGGTGGCATCGACCACGGTAAGGCCGCGCTCACGAGCGGCGTCAATGACCTGCGGCACCACACCGTGGGCGCGGATGATCACGGTGCCCGACGTGGCGTCGTCCAGGGTCTCGGCAAGACCGACGCCTGCCTCGGCGAGCTCGCGCACCACGATGGGGTTATGGATGAGCGGACCCAGCGTGTGGACCTGAGCACTCTCCCCTGCCTGCGGCGCGGCGGCCAGCGCCATGTCGAGCGCACGCTGCACGCCGTAGCAGGTGCCGGCGTGGGCAGCAATTTCGATGGTGGGGGCGGCGGTCGCGGCAGTATTCATGACGTTCTCACACATGGCTAGAACCTGCCCGGATGCTCGTCGCACAGCTCGTCGCGCATGGCGTAGACGCGGTTCATGGCCTCGGACTCAAACCATGCCAGGCGCTCCTTGCGCTTAAGCTCGGCCGGTGCATCGGATAGCGAGATGGCCTTGCCGGCGCGGATCCAGCACTTTTTGGGGCGCATGAGCTTTTTGCCTTTGGGCGTGATATCGGACCAGCCACAAATGGCGAGTGGGTTGACGGGAGCCTTGCCCATCTTGGCGATAAGCGCAAAGCCGCCATGGACCTCGGGCTTGATCTCGCGCGAGCGGATGCGCGTACCCTCGGGGAAGATCAGGACGTCCTCACCGCGCTGCAGTGCATGCTGGGCGGCGCGCAGACATTTCATGTCGGCGGTGCCGCGCTCGACAGGAATACCGCCCACGCGGCTAAAGGCCCAGCGCACAATCTTGCTCTTGGCGAACTCGGACTTAAAGATGGGGCGGATGCGGCGGCCGCCAAAGAACAGCGCCGTCTCCACGGCCAAGAGTTCGGCCATCGAGGTGTGGTTGCAGATGACCACGCTGCCGCGGCCCTCCTTGCGCTCAAACAGCAAGTCGGCGTCTTCGACCTTCCAGCGCCACATGAGTTTGGAGAAGACCCACAGAATAGCCATGACCACGACGACGGTGCCGCGGATGAGCGCCGGGAACTCGGCGTACGGGGCGTTGTAGTAATCCTCGGGCGTCTGCTTAAACAGGCGCATGGGCTACCTCCTTTGGTTGATGAGGTCCTCGATAATGTGGACAACCTCGTCGATGGTGTGGGCGGTGGAGTCGACATGCACGGCGTCCTCGGCGGGCACGAGCGGCGCAACCTCGCGGCTGCTGTCGAGCTTGTCGCGCTGCTTGAGGGCGTCGAGGGTCTCGTCGACCTCGGCTTCGAGCTGCTCGGCAGTAAGCGGCTGGGCGTCGTTTTGGTGGCGCTGCAGCACGCGGCGACGGGCGCGCTCGCGCGGGTCGGCGGTCAGGAACACCTTGACCTGCGCGTTGGGGAACACGACGGTGCCGATGTCGCGACCTTCGGCCACGATATCGCGGTCTTCGGCTGCGCGGCGCTGATGGATGAGCATGGCGGCGCGCACGCCCGGGTAGGCCGAGACCTTGGAGACGTTGGCGTCCACCTGCGGGGTGCGGATGGCAGCCGAGGCGTCCTGGCCGTCGATGGTCAGGCGCGTGTCCTCGCCGGTGCCGTTGGTAAAGCGGATTTCGATCTGCTCGGCGAGGGCGTCGATGGCCACCTCGTCGTCCAGGTCGATGCCGCGATCGAGCGCGGCGAAGGTGACGGCGCGATACATGGCGCCCGTGTCGAGCTTGTTAAAGCCCAGCTGGCGGGCGATCTCCTTGGCGATAGTAGACTTGCCGGAACCGGCGGGGCCGTCGATGGCGACGATCATGCAATGCTTCCTTTCGGTGGTTGACGTGCTGGTATGGGACGCAGGCGCTGCGGCTTGGCGGGTTGCCTAGCCCGTGTAACGCTCGCGGTAGGTGTTGCGCTTGGGCGCGGAGCCGTGACTGCCGTGGTGGCGCGTACGGGTCGCGGGGGTTTCCTGGGGCTTGTCACCGCGCTTGGAGGCAGCTTGCTTGGGCGGGATGCCGCCGGCCTTGAGGATCTGCACCTCGCGGTCGGTGAGCTCGCGCCACGAGCCCTTGGCCACGTCCTTGAGCTCCAGGCCGGCAAAGTTGCAGCGGTGCAGGCGAATCACCGGGTGGTGGATCTTGCTCAGCATGCGCTTGACCTGGTTTTTACGGCCCTCGCGAATGATGACCTCCACGGCGGTGGTGCCGGGCTTGACGCCTTGCGGAGCCACGGCCTCGGCCTCGCGCGCGGTGATGACGCGGCAGATCGCCGGCTGGCACAGGCCGTCATCGAGCTCGATGCCGCGACGGAGCGGTTCCAAGTCGCGATCGGTCAGGTGACCGTCCACGAGCGCCTGGTAGGTCTTGTAGACGTGCTTGCTGGGGTGCAGCAGGTCCTGGGACAGGTCGCCGTCGGTGGTAAAGAGCAAGAGGCCCGTTGTGTCGCGGTCCAGGCGGCCCACCGGAAAGAGGCCCGGAAATCGGTCGCGCGGAACCAGCTCGGCCACGCAGGGGCGCTTCTGCGGATCGCTCATGGTGGTGAGGTGGCCGGTCGGCTTGTAGAGCATCAGGTACACGGCGCCCTGGTTGAGCTTGACGGGCATGCCATCAACCTCGATGTTGTCGCGGTCGACGTCGACCTTGGTGCCCAGTTCAGTCGCGACCTGGCCGTTGACGGTCACGCGGCCTGCGGTCATCAGGTCCTCCGAGCCGCGGCGGCTCGCCACGCCCGCGCGCGCCAAAAAGCGCTGTAGGCGCATGGTGTGCGGGTAGACGGTCTGGGCGCCGGGTGCTGCGGTGTCCGTGGCGCTTGCGGTGCGCGTCTCCTCTGCTTTGTTAGTCCTCGTCATGCATGTCCTCCGAGGTATCGTCGACAACCAGGGTATCCTCGTCCTCGACTGCCCCAACATCTTCAACATCGGTATCGAGCAGTTCGCGCTCTTCGTCCAGGTCTTCAGCCTGCTCCTCGAGCGTGGACTGAATACTGCGGCCGCTCAGGCGCTCGCGGATAAACTGGCGCGACTGCTCGTCGGGGGCAAACTGCTCTAGATCGGGCAGGTCGCGGGTGGAGCGCAGGCCGAACTTTTCCAAGAAGGCGTTGGTCGTGCCGTAGATGATGGCCTGACCGCGCTGGGGGTCGCGGCCGAGCTCGCGCACCAGGCCCTTGTCCACGAGCGACGCGATGACACCGTCGGAGTTGACGCCGCGGATGCCCTTGACCACCTCGCGCGTAACGGGCTGGTGGTAGGCGATGACGGCCAGGGTCTCGAGCGCCGCCTGCGACAGTTTTTGCGTGTCCCAGCTCAACACGTAGGCCTCGACCACATCGTGATAGGCGGGGTGCGTAAACAGGCGCCAGCCGCCGGCGACCTCGCGCAGCTGAAAGCCGCGGTTGGCCTCCTCGTACTCAACTTTGAGCTCGGCCAACAGCGATGCGCACTCGCCCGGAGCGATATCCAGCGCACCTGCCAGGGCGGGTGCGCTCACGGGGTCGCTCGACACCAGCAGTAGCGCCTCGAGGGCTCCTTTGAGGCTGTTTGCCTCCAGCGTGGAAAGGGTTGACATGGTAGCCGCTCCTATTCGGTGAGCTCGGGGCCCTCGCCGGGAACGTATGCCTCGGCGCCCTCGACGCGGTTGATTTGAATGGTTCCAAAAATCTTGTCCTGGCTCAGCGTAAGCGAGCCGCGCTTGGCGAGCTCGAGCATGGCCAGGAAGGTGACAACGAGCTGCTCAGTCGTGGCGTCGCCGTCCAACAGCTCGCGGAAGGTGCAGGATTGGTGCGCCATGGTAAAGCGGTCGACCGAGGCCACCGTCAGGTCGAGCGGCACGCGATGCGGTGCCACGTGCTCGGCCTCCAGCAGGAAGGTCTGGCGCTTGCCGTCCAGGTCGGCGCAGATGACGGCCAGGCCGCGCAGGGTAATGCCGGCCAGGTAGTCGGGCATAAGGCCCAAAAACTCGGGGTCGGGGCCGGCCACGCGCGGATGCATGCGGCTCTCGGCCTTCATGCGCGCACCGAGAGCGGCCGCCGCACCCTTAAACTGCTTGTAGGCGATCAGGCGCTGGATCAAGAGCTCGCGCAGGGCGTCGCCGTCGAGGGCGCTGAGCTCCTCGAGGTCTTCGTCATCCTCCTCGTCATCGACGGATTTGCTGGGGGCCTCCTGCGGCACCAGCGAGGCAGCTTTAATGTCCAAAAGGGTGGCCGCGACCAGCAAAAAATCGCTCGCCACGTCCAGGTCCAGCGCCTCGATGCGCTCGGCCTCGGCAAGGTATTGCTCGGCCACCTCGCTGATCGAGATGGCGCCGATATCAACTTTTTGGCGGGTTACCAGCTGCAGCAGCAGGTCGAACGGTCCGCTGTAGACCTGCGTCGACACGCGATACGACATTTTCGACCTCCTTTGACGGCGCCTTCGCGGCGCGGTTTGGGTGCATGTTGCAACCGTTTTGCACGGTCGACCTGTAAGTTTACCCTAGATGCCGGCGATTGCGAAGTTGAGCAGCTGCTCCGCCAGCGGATACACGGTAACGTCGAAATAGCGGCCGATTACGTCGATGCCGGTCCACATGGGCAGCAAGTACAGCACGATGATAAGGATCGGCATGGCGTATTGCTGCAGGCGATAGTAGTTGGCGAGCGCCTTGCCCTTGAGGAACGGTACGATGATCGACGAGCCGTCGAGCGGCGGGATCGGGATGAGGTTAAAGAACGCGAGCGACAGGTTGACCACGATAAAGGTGGCACCGAAGTTCATGATTTGGGACGCCACGGCAAAGGACATGCTGGTATAGAGGTTGCTGTACGTTGCGTGCATGAGAGCGGCCGCAAGGCATGCCAGCGCGATGTTCGATGCGGGACCGGCTGCGCTCACCAGAACCTCGTCGCGCTTGGGGTGCTTAAGGTTGTTGAGGTAGACGGGCACCGGCTTGGCAAAGGCGAACACCGGGCCGCCGGCCGCGAGCATAAGCAGCGGCAGGATGATGGTGCCAAACGGGTCGATATGGTTGAGCGGGTTGAGCGAGACACGGCCGCGCGAGCGGGCCGTCTTGTCGCCGAGTGCCCAGGCCGCGGCGGCGTGCGCGCTCTCGTGGATGACGATGCCAACGATGACGGCGACGGCGCTGGCAAGCAGGTTCATGAAGTAGCTGCTGGACATGTCGATCCCCTAGCGGACGCGGCGCGAGGCGCGCGTAAGCAGGTAGTCGGCCACAAATAGAATCACGGCGACGATAGCGTAATCCAGGCGAAACACGCCGCCAAAGGGCGACGTGATGACGCCGTAGCCGGCGATGGCGCTCGGCAGCGCGCGCGAAAGCTCAACGACAAAGCCCACGATCTGCAGCTTGGCGGTGAGGCCGCTAAAGCACAGCAGCACGGTCATCGCGCTCATAAAGATGCCGCAGATGCGGCACGCGATGGCGATAATGCTCATCGCCACGGCAGCGGCCTTACGAGAGTTCACGCGCGGTCTCCTCTTCGATCTGGGTGGAAAGCTCGAGCCATTCGTCCTCGAGCTTGGGCAGCTCTTGCTTAAGGCCGTTATATTCCCCCAGCGCGGCGTTGAACTTATCCTGATCGGCATAAAGCTCTTCACTTGCCATCAATTCCATAAGCTCGTCATAGCGGGCGCGCTTTTTGTCGAGCTCGGTCTCGATCTTCTTGAGCTGGTTGCGCACGCCCTTGAGCTTTTTGTTGAGCGCGGCGCGGGCCTGGGCCTCGGCGCGCTTTTGCTCCTTGGTCTTTTTGCCCTCGGCAGGCTTAGGCGCCGCGGCGGGGGTGTCGGCCTGGGCGGCGCTGGCTTTGGTGGACTTGGCCGCGGCCGGCGCGCTCTCCCCTGCCGCCTCGGCGGCGGCGCGGGCTGCGAGGTCGTCGCGCTTGTA
>UQKY01000044.1 GCA_900541785.1 uncultured Collinsella sp. | reverse complement strand
GGAAAGAAGCTGCGCCGCGGGGGAGGCGACCCAAATGGCTTTCTCATATCGTCTTGAAAGGGGAAAAATGGACATATCGAGGAAGACTGATTACGCCCTTCGCATGCTCGCGATGCTTGCCGAGGACCCGGAGCGTCTGCTTTCTGTTCGCACCGCCGCCGAAGAGGTCAATGTCCCGTATTCGTTTGCCCGTTCGATTCAGCATGGTTTGGTTCAGGCCGGTATTGTGGAGAGCCTGCGTGGCGTCCATGGCGGCATGCGTCTTAAGGTCAGCCCCGACGATGTCACCATCCGCCAGGTCGTTGAGGCCGTTCAGGGCCCCATGGTCATGAACGATTGCACCGCGCCCGATGGCGACTGTGCACGCATGGGCACGTGCTGTTATCATCCCCTGTGGGCCGGAGCTCAAGCGCTGATGCGCGACTACCTCGATTCCGTTTCGCTGGGCGATATCGTCGCTCACCGCCAGTTTCCGGCCGTCGATTCCAAGTTCGCCGACCGCAATGCGTTTCCCGAGTACGCCACCTGTGCGTGCGCTTGCCGGGAGGAATAGCGCCGCATAAGGAGCATAGCTATGATTCAGGACCCCTTTCGTTCGATGATTCGTTCGGAAGGGGTCCTGCGTTATCGCGACCTTCCGTGGCGCCGCACGCGCGACCCGTACATTATTTGGCTTTCCGAGGTTATGCTGCAGCAAACGCAGGTGCCGCGTGTGGAGACGCGTATGCCCGCGTGGCTCGACCGCTTTCCGACCGTACAGGCACTCGCTCAGGCCGCCCCTTCCGATGTCTTGGATGCGTGGCAGGGGATGGGCTACAATCGCCGCGCCCTGGCGCTTCATAGAGCCGCTCAGTGCGTTATGGAAGACTGGGGTGGGGAGTTTCCACGTGAGACGCGCGACTTGGTCGCCCTGCCCGGTATTGGCCCGGCGACGGCGCAGGGCATCCGATCGTTTGCGTTCGATCTGCCGGGTGTGTATCTGGAGACCAACGTGCGCACGGTCTTTCTGCATCATTTCTTTCCCGATGTGCCGGCCGTTCCCGATCGCGAGCTGGTGCCGTTGATTCAGGCCGCCTGTCCGGCGGCTCCCGGTGCGACGGCGGATGAGGTCGCTCCCTTTGCCGTGCCGCTCGATGATGCCGACACACCGCGCGCATGGTATTACGCGCTGCTGGATTATGGCGCGTATCTTAAGAAGACGCTGCCCAATCCGTCCAGGCGCTCGGCGAGCTATAGCCGTCAGTCCAAGTTTGAGGGCTCGCGTCGCCAAAAGCGTGCCCATATTGTGCGCATGCTGCTGGCTGCGCGCGATGGACAGCCGGCGGGCATCACGCTCGCCGAGGCCGTGGCGGGTGTCAACGAAATGGAGGCGGCAGCAGGCCGCGAGCCGGTCGATCACGATCTTGTCGCAGGCATTTTGGCCGACTTGGAGCGTGAGGGCTTTTGCCGCGTGGAGGGTGACCGCTGGCTAAGCGTGTAGCCCACCCGAATCTGAAAAACAGGATTGTAAGGTTTAGATTTTCGACATGAGGGCATCCTAAAGACAAGGCTGCTCGAAGCCTACGGGCGGCATGTGTTGAAGGGAAGTACACCTATGGATTTTGAGAATTCTCAAACCAAGAAGAACCTCGAGACCGCTTTTGCCGGTGAGTCCCAGGCGCATACCAAGTATCGCTACTACGCATCTAAGGCCAAGAAGGATGGCTACGTTCAGATCTCGAATATCTTTGCCGAGACGGCGGGCAACGAGTCCGAGCACGCCAAGCTGTGGTTTAAGTATCTGCATGACGGCGCCGTTCCCGACACCCTGGACAACTTGCGTGATGCCGCTGCGGGCGAGAACTACGAGTGGACCACGATGTACGACGAGTTCGCCAAGACCGCCGAGGAGGAGGGCTTTACCGAGATCGCCGCAAAGTTCCGTGGCGTCGGTACTGTCGAGAAGGCTCACGAGGAGCGCTACAACAAGCTTGTCGAGCGCATTGAGTCGGGCGAGGTGTTTGAGCGCGAGGGCGTGAAGGTGTGGAAGTGCCTGAACTGCGGGCACCTGCATGTGGGCGCCGAGGCGCCCGAGGTGTGTCCGGTTTGTAACCACCCGAAGGCGTACTTTGAGGAGCAGGTGGTGAACTACTAGCGCTTGGCGCTGGCTGCGGGGCGCGGGGCGGGAGGCCGGATTGCCTTCCCTCCCCGCTCACGGCTTCGCAGGGTCGCGTTGAGGGAAGGCAATCCGGCCTCCCGCCCCGCGCCCCGGCGTTGGGTCGTTGCGTGCTCGCTACAGAAAAGCTGATTAGAAGTTTGCGTGCCGCCCCTTTTGGGGCGGCACGTTTTTGTGTGGGGTCTCTGTCTTCACAATTTCCGTCAAGCTTTTGGCCAGCTTTTGGTTAGTTGGCGGGTTGGTGGAAGGGCAAAAGATTATTCGACAAAAAAGCTCAGAGAAAGTGCTGGTAGGGGAGTTGTTGAGGTTTTCGACAGCTTTTGTCAACAAGAAACTTTGCGGCTATTGCTACGGATTGCGTTGCCGTGGCCTTGGCGGTGCGGGATGCTGGTCGTAAGCGTCGAATGCTCCGATTTTGGAGGCCAGCATGGATCTGTTTCTTGAGACCCCGCAGCGACAAGCTGAGCGCATGTTGCGTCAGCAGCAACGGCTCATGGAGATGCAAATGCAAGGGGTAGTCGCCCAGCCCCCTGCGCAAAATGCCACGCCTGCGGTTTCGCCCGCGGGCGGATCGGCTCCAGAGAACTATTCCGTACAACAAGATTCATATGCGCAGGAGCTTGCGTTCGACAAGCGCCGCACACGTCACCGCCGCGTGGGCCAGCGCCTGCGCACGTTAGCGATGATCGTGCTGATCCCGTTGGGACTCGCGACAATCTTCTTGGCCTCATATGCCCTCACGTGCATTCTCAACGGCGCCTCGCCCAATGAGGTGCTTCAGCACTTGGCAGCTCTCGGCCAGCGCCTAGGCGACGTCATAACAACCATCCGCGCCGGCTGGGAGAGTTAGCGTTTGTCACATTAGGACTTCTAGGGTGTACGGATTATCGCCACGAGTAGAATCCTTGCATCCTTTGGGTCCTGTCGTGCGACTGAATAGTATTATTGAAGATGAATAATAATAGCAAATGAACGGAGGTGCTCGGTTGAATCTGACCTTTGAGGGATTCTTAAAAGGCTATTGCCGAGAGCTATCCGGACAGCAGTCGCTGAGTTTTAGAAAACTGGTTGAGCAGGCGACGACGGTTGCGCCGCGCGTGGCGGAGCCTCTGTTTTTGCTCGCTTTGGCGCAAGGAAAAGCCGAATACGTTCTGGGTTTATCTGAGGGCTCGTGGATGGAAGAGGGTTATCGGGGCGTTTTGTCCCTGTATGGCCAGGCGGGTAGCCTGGCATCTTTATGCACCGAGGATAAGCTTCCCAATCGTTATGCCAACGTTTGGCGTGCGTATAGAGGGGTGAAGGAGAAGCCGGCTGCCGATAGAAGGATCAACGCCCTGATGCGAAAAAGAACATTGGGAGCGCTAGGGGAATCGGGCGTAACACGCTACGGTCTCTGCCGCGATTTGAATCTGAATAAGGGAAACGTGTACGCATACTTAGCCGGTGATGACTCAAAGGTGAGCAGGGAAACGGCGCGCCGCATTATGGAATATGCGGAGGAGAGGGGCGCCCAAGAAGGGGCCGGGCGCCCGGTGCGTGTGGCGGGGTAAGATTGATCGCGGTTTTGATTGATAATCGATTGGGTTTGTTGGGCGGAGTCTATGTCTGCTATTGATATTGCGCTTGTTGTGATTGCCTTGGTGGCGGTGGGAGTTGCTGTGGTTTGCGCCCTGCAGCTTCAAGGCCTGCGTGCCGAGTTGCGGGAGCGTGGCGACAGTAGCGCGGAAATGCTGACAGCACTCGAGCAGGCCAACAGCACGCTTGATGCCCTCAACGTCGCGCTGGCAGAAACCCGTCGCACGGCAAACGCCATCGCGCAGCAGCAGACGACCGACGCCGCCGTAGAGCAGCAGCGCTACCTGACCATCGCGCGTGAGTTCTCGCAGGCTGGCGACCGTATGGATGACCTGCGCCGCGAGACGGCCCAGCAGCTCGGTGCCAACCGCGAGGGCATCGAGCACCGCTTGGACAAGGTGCGCGAGACGGTCGATGCCCAGCTGGGCGCCATCCGCAAGGACAACAACGTGCAGCTCGATCAGATGCGCGCGACGGTGGACGAGAAACTCTCCCGCACGCTCAACGATCGCCTGTCTGCATCGTTTAAGCAGGTGAGCGACCAGCTCGAGGCTGTGTACAAGGGTTTGGGCGATATGCAGTCCATTGCCACCGGCGTGGGCGACCTCAAGCGCGTGCTGGGCAATGTAAAAGCGCGCGGCATTTTGGGCGAGGTGCAGCTGGGTGCGATCCTGGCGGACATCCTTACGCCCGACCAGTATCTGGAAAATGTCGCCACCAAGCCCGGCGCCTCGGAGCGCGTTGAGTTTGCCGTCAAGCTGCCGGTGGACGAGGGCGATCCCGTGCTGCTGCCGATTGACTCCAAATTCCCGGGCGACGCGTACGAGCATCTGCTCGACGCGCAAGAGTCGGGTGATGCCGAGGCTGTGGCCGCCGCGCGCAAGACGCTCGACGCCATGGTGAAGCGCGAGGCCAAGGACATCTGCGAAAAGTACCTGAGCGTGCCCGCGACGACCAATTTTGGCATCATGTTCGTTCCGTTTGAGGGGCTGTACGCCGAGGTCGTCAGCCGTCCCGGGCTTATCGAGACCCTGGGCCGTGACTATCACGTCAACGTTGCCGGCCCCAGCACCATGGCTGCCATCCTCAACAGTCTGCAGATGAGCTACCAGACGTTTAGGCTGCAAAAACGCACCGATGACGTGCTGCGCGTGCTTTCCGCCGTCAAGGCTGAGCTGCCGCGCTATCAGGCGGCGCTGCGTCGTGCGCAGCGGCAGATCGAGACCGCGGGCAAGACGGTCGAGGGCATTATCACCACGCGCACCAACGTTATGGAGCGCAAGCTCAAGGACATCGACGCGCTGGAGGATGCCGGGGAGGCCGACGAGATCTTGGGGCTCACGTCCGCGGGCCTGCTCGCATACCAAGAAGACAAGGACTAGCCGTGCCTGACGGCGGGGCGTCTGCGCAAGCGCGGAGCGCGGGCGCTTTTCGCGTCGTACGTGCCTGAAGTGCGCTTCGGTGTGCAACAATGGCGTTTCGCCCTATCAGACGCGAAAGGAAGCCCATGTCTCAGAGAAGCACCAGTCCGCTCAAACGCTCCACCGTACGTCGCACGCTGCAGCGTTTTTGGGACGTCACGCGCACACAGCCGTTGATCGTTTTTCTCTCGGTGTTCTCGTCGGCGGGCTATATCTTTTTGCTCACGTTTGCCAACACCTACGTGATGGCGCTTATCGTCGACCGCGTCCAAGCCGGCCCCGTGGCAGGCGACCAGGTGTTTGAAGTTTTTGGCCCCTACATTCTGGCGCTCGTGCTCGTTAATCTGGTAGGCCAGATCCTCTCCAAGCTGCAGGACTACACCGTCTACAAGCTCGAGATTGCGGGCAACTATCACCTGGCGCGCTTGTGCTTTGACACGCTCTCCAATCAATCCATGACATTCCACACCAGTCGATTTGGCGGATCGCTTGTGAGCCAGACGAGCCGTTTTATGAGCGGCTACACGGGTCTGGTGGACGTGACGGTGTATTCGCTCATTCCCACCATCACCTCGGTTGTCTGCACGGTGGCAGCGCTCGCCCCGGTGGTGCCGACGTTTACCGTGATCCTGGTGGGCATCATGGTCGTCTACATCGCGTTTGTCTGGCTTATGTACAAGCGCATCATGCCGCTTTCGGCCGCGACGTCCGCCGCACAGAACAAGCTATCGGGCGTGCTGTCCGATGCGGTCACGAACATCTTGGCCGTCAAGACCTGTGGGCGCGAGGATTTTGAGCGCGACCTGTTCGATGCTGCCGACCGCGCCGCGCGCGATGCCGAAACGGTATCGATGCACGCCATGATGCAACGCAACTTTACGACCTCGGGCCTTATCGTCATCACCATGGCCGTGGTGAGTGTGTTCGTCGCGGGCGGCAACGCGTGGTTTGGCATTTCGGCCGGCGCGCTCGTCATGATCTTTACCTATACGTACAACCTCACCATGCGGCTGAACTACGTGAGCTCCATGATGCAGCGCATCAACCGCGCGCTCGGCGATGCGGCCGAGATGACGCGCGTCCTGGACGAGCCGCGTCTGGTGGCAGACGACGAGAACGCCCCCGAGCTCAAAGTGACCGAGGGCGCGATTGATTTTGAGCACTTGAGCTTTGCATACCGTGACGCCGCGGCGGGGGAGAGCGTGTTCAACGACCTGACGCTCCATGTGGCGGCGGGCCAGCGCGTGGGCCTGGTGGGCAAATCGGGCTCGGGCAAGACGACACTCACCAAGCTGTTGCTGCGCCTGGACGACGTTCAGGGCGGCCGCGTGCTCGTGGACGGTCAGGATGTCTCGCGCTGCACGCAGCAGAGTCTGCGCCGCCAGGTTGCCTACGTGCCGCAGGAGGCGCTGCTGTTCCACCGCTCCATTCGCGAGAATATCGCCTACGGCCGCCCCGACGCCACTGACGAGCAAATTCGCGAGGCTGCGCGGCTGGCCAACGCGACTGAGTTTATCGACCGCTTGCCCCATGGCTTTGACACCATGGTGGGCGAGCGCGGCGTTAAGCTTTCGGGCGGCCAGCGCCAGCGCGTGGCCATCGCCCGTGCCATCCTCACCGACGCGCCGATTCTGGTGCTCGACGAGGCGACGTCTGCCTTGGATAGCGAGTCCGAGGCGCTGGTGCAGGAAGCGCTCGAGAACCTGATGCGTGGCCGCACCTCCATTGTGGTGGCGCATCGCCTGTCCACCGTGGCGGCACTCGACCGCATCGTGGTGCTGGCAGACGGCGAGATTGTCGAGGATGGCACGCATGCTCAGCTCGTCGAGGCGGGCGGCGAATATGCAAGCCTGTGGAGCCGCCAGACCGGCGCATTTTTGGAGGCTTAAGGCTCCCGTACGTGGGACAATCGTTTCCGTGAAGTTATGTTTCTGCCGAGCCGAGGAGTCGTTATGCCACGCGAGACCAATGCCGCCAAACGCGAGCGCGCCGTTGAGGTGTGCGAGCGCCTTAACCGTCGCTATGGCCCGGTCGAGTGCTTCTTGGACCACGAGAATCCCTTTAGGCTGCTCATCGCGGTACTGCTCTCGGCTCAGACGACCGATGCGCAGGTCAACAAGGTGACGCCGAAGCTGTTTGCCCAGTGGCCCACGCCCGAGGCCATGGCCGGGGCAAGTGTGGCCGACGTGGCGGACACCATTAAGTCACTCGGCTTTTATAAGAGTAAGGCCAAGCATGCCGTGGAGGCCGCGCAGATGATCGTTGCCGACTACGGCGGCGAGGTGCCGGCCGACATGAAGGAGCTTGTAAAGCTGCCGGGCGTGGGGCGCAAGACGGCGAACATCGTGCTCAACGTGGGGTACGGCATCGTGGAAGGCATCGCGGTGGATACGCACGTCAACCGCATCGCGCACCGCCTGATGCTGAGTCCCAAGACGCACGCCAAAGAGCCGCTCAAGACCGAGCAGGATCTACTCAAGATCTTGCCGCACGAGTATTGGGAGTCGGTCAATCACCAGTGGATCACCTTTGGCCGCGAGATCTGCGATGCCCGTAAGCCCAAGTGCGACGAGTGCCCGCTGGCAGATTTGTGCCCCAGCGTGCGCGTAGCGGGGTAGGGCCCGGCACGTTTTGCCAGCGTCCGAAGGCTGTGGCCAATGTTGCGCAACACATTTGGGCCGCGAAGGCTCAATATGATGACGACAGATGCCGTTTGTTGTGAGGGGATGCCCGAATATGTTTTGCACCAAGTGTGGCTCCGAGATGCCCGACGGAACCGATTTTTGCACGAACTGTGGGGCACGCATGGGCACCGCTTCTCCGGCGGCCGCGCCTGCTGAGCCCGCACCGATGCCGGCGGCAGGGATGCCTCCCGTGCGGAAGAGGTCGCATAAGCGCGCGGTGATTATCGGCATATGTGTGGCGGGCGTGCTGGTGGCCGGTGGCGCTGCGCTGGCGCTGACCGGCGTGCTGGGTCCGCTTGGGCAGGGCAATTCATCGCAGATCACGGTGCTGGGGTCCGACGAGGGTTCGGCCGAGCACAAGGACCAGGGAAGCGCCAAGGAGAAGCCTGCCGCCGACGAGGATGAGGCGGATGAGCCTGAGCAGGCCGGCAGCAGCGTAAAAGTCGACCTCAACGACCAGGCAACTTATGCCGCCGCAAACCTGTTCCTGTCGAACTTTACGGAGGAACACTTCGATCGGGACTGGTATCAGGCGGGCGGCTTCGATTCGACTGACGGACTTTCCGATGACGAGAAATACAAGCTGGTCAAGTTTATCTGGTGCCATTTTATTGACAACGCGCCGTATCGAATCGAGAAGGGTGACTATGACAACGGCAATCGCCAGCGCGTGGCGACTGATGCGGTCAATAGGGAACTCAACCGCTTGACGGGCCTGACGCTTTCCGATGCCGATATGACTTATGACAGAACACCGGAGGGGCAGGCGATTCCTGATTCGGCCGAAGCGCATGACGGGTACTTGTATCTGAAGCAGGAATACGGCCAGGGAAATTACAACCCATCGTGTGCCATCGTTACGGGCGCGACTGACCTTGGCGACAACATCTACGAGCTCACCTATGAGGTTTACAGTGCTGGCGGTGCGTTACTTCCTTCCGACATCCCCGAGAGCACCTACGGCCTGCCAAAGGACCAGTTCATCGCTGCAATTCAAGCGGATGCATCCAGGGGCCGTACCGAAACTTGCACGGTCCGTGTCGCGCAGGGTGACGGCGCCCCGACCTTCACACTGCTTAAAATGGGCGTCTACGATTAGACTCGGCGTATAGCTCACTCTGATAACGCCAGGCGACTCGTCCGTCTGGCGTTTTTGTTGCGGGGCTGGGCATGCGCTTGAGCTGGAGTATTTGTCGCCTCCTGCCGCCTCATGCAAAAATGTGTTGCTAATTTAGAAGCCTATTCAAGCGCGCCGAAGTCGTGCGTGCTGGCGTAGCATGAGCAAAAAATCAAGCAATGGAGGGCAACGTGGCAACATTGAAGACGCGAGAGCTTGAAGATTATTTTGAACGCATCGTGCGCACGCGCGAAGGTGACCTACCTGGTCGTCGCAAAGGCGACGAATACTTGTCTCAAACCCATGCGCTCTACCACGGAGATCCTGCGCCCTGGGCTTTAACGCCAAAGATATTCGACAAGGATATGACGGCGCTTCTTAAGGAGGCGTCCGAGCGCATGTACGGCATTATGGACAAGGTGACGCGGGCGTTTTGTTCCGATGCCTCCGTGCGCGCGTGGTTTCGCATGGATCCGGCTTTTGCTGACCTGTGCGCTATGGATGCCGGCTATGATTGCCAGATCCCCCTTGCGCGCGTTGATATCTTTCTTGACGAGGACACCGGTTCGTATACGTTTTGCGAGCTCAATACCGACGGCAGTGCTGGAATGGTAGTAACCGATGAGGTCTGCCAGGCAGTGCGAATGACGCCTTCCTTTGAGGAGTTTGCATCCGACCACCCCGGCTTTCGGCAGTACGATTTGTGCGGTAGCTGGATAGATGCATTGTTTGAGACCTATGCAGAGTGGAAGCTGGCCCATCCTCGCCGCACCGAGGATAGTGCACGATCGGACGACGGGGCCCGCGTTGACGAGGGGCTCTATGCACCGCAATCAAAGAAATGTCCCGCTTCGGTGGCAATCGTCGACTATTCGGAAAGCATCGACTCGGAAGATGCGGCTCATTTTGTCGACCTTATGAGGCAGCGGGGTGTAGCCGCACGCTTTGCGGATGTGCGCGACCTGCGGATTGGCGAAGGCGAGAGCGGTGCTAGGTGCCTGTGCGATGCCGCTGGTCCTATTGATTGCGTCTGGCGGCGCGCGGTGACCGGCGAACTGTGGGATAAGCCGTGCGACGGACGCTCGGCCTTAATCGAGGCTGCCCAAGAAGGGCTTGCATGCATCGTCGGTGGTTTTAGAACGTGGCCGTGTGCGACTAAGACCGTATTTGCGTTTTTGTGGTCTCGGGCCGGTCAGTCCTTGTTGAGCCCGGAGGAGCAATCGTTTGTACGGGAGCATGTGCCCTATACCGAGATTATGGACGAAAGCACCCAGTTGTCGAGATTTGCCGAAAAGGACCGATGGATCGTCAAGCCGTGCGGCGGCTACAATGCGGTTGGCGTTGTCGCTGGTTTGGATGCCACGGAACAGGAATGGTCCCAGGTGCTTGCTCGTGCTGCGGCCGCTGGGGCGATTGTGCAGGAGTATGCTCAGCAGTATCAGACTCCCTGCTTGCGCGGAACGCTTGTCGATGGGCCGCATCGAGGAGAGGCACCCAAAGGACTTGTGGATGATCTCGGTTTTGCGCCCGCTTCTAATATGGAAGGCCTGTACCTGTATCGCGGCCGTTTTGCGGGCGTGTACACACGCGTCGGCTTTGCCAACACCATAGGAGAGTGGACGAGCCGTTTGAACGTTGCGAGCTTTTTTGAGGAATAGCCGTTTCTTGGGGAGCCTTCCGTGGTTGCGGCGTTCGACGTGATGGGGAGATTTTGGCGAAGCCGGCGAGTCCAGTTCTATCTGGCGTTTTTGTTGCGGGGCTGGGCGTACGCTTGAGTCGGAGTCCTCTCCATGCGCTACCATGACAGGCAACGAATTTGACGAACGACCCGCCGAGCTTGCCTCGGCGGGCTTTTGGCGTTGCAATGCCGGAGGAACAGCATGCTCATTCACCGTATAGCCGCGCAGCTCTACACTGCCGAGGCACTGCAGACCGTCGAGGCCGGGCTCGATTCTGGCGAGGACGTGACGCTGGCCGTGTCTCAGTCGGGCCGAACGCTTATGGCCGCCGCCCAGTTTGCGCGTCGTCCGCGCCCCACGGTCTACATCGTGAGTGGCGAGGATGCGGCCGATCGCGCCGCACGTAGTCTGGCCGCCTATGTGGGCCTGGCGCACGTGTGCCGCTTTCCCGAGCGCAAGGACTACCCTTGGCGCGAGCAGGCGCCCGACGACGCCGTGGTAGCCCAGCGCTGCGAGGCGCTCGGGCGCATCGTGCGCGGCGACAACTGCATCATGGTCGCCTCGGCTCGCGCGCTGCTGCGCTGCGTGCCGCCGGTCGAGAGCCGCTACTGGGAGTCCACTACTTTTGCGGTGGGCGAGGAGATTCCTTTTGACGAGGTGCCGCAGCGTCTGGTGGGCATGGGCTACACCAATGCCGGCGCCGCCGACGCGCCCGGCCTGTTCCGTGTGCACGGCGACACCGTCGAGGTGTTTCCCGCGCAGGAAAAGGCGCCCGTGCGCATTGAATTTTTTGGCGACGAGATCGACCGCATCCGCCGCATGGTGAGCTCCACGGGCCAGACCATCGGCAACGAGGACAGCATCGAGATCTTCCCCTGTCGCGAGCTCGCACTCACCGACGACGCCGTCCACAACATGCATGTGGCGCTCTACCGCGCCAGCCAGGACGACAGCAAGTTGGCGGCGCTGCTCGAGATGGTGGATGCGCGCATCGTCACGCCTGAGCTCGACCGCTTTTTGCCGGTGATGTACGGCCAGACCGTGAGCCCGCTGTCGCATGTGAGCGGCAAGGCGCTCGTGGTGCTGTCCGAGCCGCGCTCGCTGTTCGACGATTGCCTGCGCGCCTACGAGGATATCGAGGCGCGTGCCGGCGAGGCGGGGATTGACCGACTGGATGGCCTGTATGTACGCGCCCAGCAGCTCGACTTTGGTTCCCAGCAACGCCTGAACTATGTGAGCCTCATCCGTGCCGGCGGTGCGGTGACGGCCGAGCTCAAGATTGAGCAGCCTGCCATCGCAGGCTCGGACAACCGTTTTATGACGCGCATCCAGGAGGTCGTGGGCAAGCGCTATGCCTGCGTGTTTGCCATCCCCGACCGCGGTGCGCGCGAGTCGATGGAACTCACCTTTGGCGACGAGGGCATTACCTTTGAGGAATCGCTGACCGCCGCGCCCGAAAATGCCGGCGCTATCGGCGACCGCGTGCGCGTGGCAGCGGCGGATTCTGCCGACCGTATCGCACGCCAGGAGGCCCATGCTTCCATTCGCGAGCGCAAGGCAGATGCACTCAACGCCCGCTCGCTCGAGGCGGGCGCCGCGCAGGCTGCCGCCGGCGCCGCCGTGCCCACCATCTCGCGCGGGCGCGTGACCTTTGTGGACGCTGCCCTGCCGCAGGGCGTGGTGGTGCCCGACGCCAATTTGGCTGTGTTCTCGATCGCCGACCTCAACGCCCGCATGGATGCCAACCGCGCGCGCAGCCGCCGCAAGGTTGACATTACGCAGATCACCTTCCCGTTTAAGCCGGGCGACTACGTGGTGCACGCTACCCACGGCATCGCGCTCTTTAGTGAGATCGCGCGCCAGGAAGTGGGCGGCAAGGAACGCGACTACTTTTTGCTGGAATACGCCGATGGCGACAAACTCTACGTGCCGCTGGAGCAGGTTGACCGCATTACGCGCTACGTTGGTCCCGACGGCGATAAACCGCGCTTGACCAGGCTCAACACCGCCGACTGGACGCGGGCTACCAACAAGGCGCGCAAGAATGCCAAAAAGCTGGCGTTTGACTTGGTCGACCTGTATACGCGCCGCTCGTCGATTGCCGGTATCGCCTGTCCACCCGATACGCCCGAGCAAATCGAGATGGAGGAGAGCTTCCCCTACGACGAGACGCGCGACCAGCTGGAGGCTATCGCCGACATCAAGGCCGACATGGAGGCGCCCAAGCCCATGGACCGTCTGCTGTGCGGCGACGTGGGTTTCGGCAAGACCGAGGTCGCCCTGCGCGCGGCCTTTAAGTGCGTGGACTCCGGCCGCCAGGTCATGGTGCTCTGCCCCACGACCATTCTGGCCCAACAGCACTATGAGACATTCTTTGAGCGCTTTGCCCCGTTTGGCCTGGAGGTCGAGGTGCTCAGCCGCTTCCGCACCCCGGCGCAGCAAAAGCGCGCGCTTAAGGCGTTTGCCGAGGGCACGATTGATGTGCTCATCGGTACGCACCGTCTGCTTTCGGCCGACGTGAACCCCAAGAACCTGGGCATGGTGATCATCGACGAGGAGCAGCGCTTTGGTGTGCAGCACAAGGAGCAGCTCAAAAACCTGCGCGAGCAAATCGACGTGCTCACGCTCTCGGCAACGCCTATTCCGCGAACCATGCAGATGGCCACGAGCGGCGTGCGCGACATGAGCCTGATTACCACGCCGCCGACCGGGCGCCGTCCCGTGATCGTGCACGTGGGGGAGTATGACCCCGACGTGGTGAGTGCGGCGATTCGCCTGGAGGTGGGTCGCGGCGGCCAGGTGTACTACGTGTCCAACCGCGTCAAGACCATCGACGACGCCGTGGCGCGCGTGCACGAGGCTGCGCCCGAGGCGCGCGTGGGTGTGGCGCACGGCAAGATGAGCCCGCGCGAGGTCGAGGACGTGATGATCGAGTTCGCGACCAAGAAGATCGACGTGCTTATCGCCACGACCATCGTGGAGAGCGGCATTGACAACGCGACCGCCAACACGCTCATCATCGAGGACTCGCAGCGTCTGGGTCTGGCACAGCTCTACCAGCTTAAGGGCCGCGTGGGCCGCTCTGCCACGCAGGCATACGCGTACTTTATGTTCCCCGGCGAGCTGCCGCTCACCGAGGAGGCCACGGCGCGCCTGACCGCGCTTTCCGAGTTCCAGGACCTGGGCAGCGGCATGCGCATCGCCATGCGCGACCTGGAGATCCGCGGTGCCGGTTCGCTCATGGGCGCCGAGCAGCACGGCAACCTGTCGAGTGTGGGCTTTGACCTGTTTACGCAGATGCTGGGACAGGCCGTGGCCGAGGCGCGCGGAGACGACGATGCCGGCGTGGAGGCGGCGAGCGTGGGCATCAACCTGCCGGCCGACTACTTCTTGTCCGAGGAGTACATGCCGGCGGTGGACCAGCGCGTGCTCGTGTACCGCAAGCTCGCGGCGGCTGAGGACCTGGAGAGTATCGACGAGGTGCAGGAGGAGACCGAGGCTGCGCATGGCGAGCTGCCGTTGGCGGGACTCAACCTGTTCAACCGCGCTCGCATTCGTATTCGCGGCGAGCGCCTGGGGCTCGAGAGCGTCACGCTCAGCGGTGGACGCATTACCTTCCTGGGGGTTGACGTGCCCAAGAAGGTGGCCTTTGAGCTTAAGACCCGCTATGGCGCGGTGAACTTTCCCAAGAGCCGCAAGCTGTCGGTGCCCTACAAGGCGGGCGCCGGCGCGGGCAGCGGCCTGGGCCGCGGCCTCGACGCCAACGACGGCACCGGCCCCGTGGCCGCGGCACTCATGCTGCTGCAGCAGCTGGGTGCTAGCGACGACGACTAACGGGTCGACGCTGCAAACGCCCCATTTGGGCAATCTGACCCTCACTCGTCGGTCGCGTACGCAAGTACGCTTCCCTCCTCCTTCGGGCCACCTTGCCACAAATGGAACGTTTTCGCTTACTTATGCTCAACCTGTAAGGGTATTTACGGGACAAAGCCATCTTCGTCTCACCCACATTGCAGGTTGACTGCCCTTCGCCCGACCGAAAGGAAAGCATGTTCGGGTATATCTATAAGAAAGATGTCGCCATTATCGCGGCCGTCCTGTGCCTTTGTCTGGGCGTGGGCAGCTTCTTTGATTATCAAATCTCGAGTGCGCTGTTCAACATCGGCAGCATGTACGGTCGCTTTGTCGAGGCGGCCGGTGAGCTGCCGTTCGAGCTGACGGCGAGCATCGCGGGCGTTATGCTCGTGCGCTCGGCACGCCCCGATTCCAAGGCGAGCAAGTGGCTCGCTGCGCTGGGCGTTTTGATCAACGTGGGTCTGGTCGGCTACGAGATTATCGGATCGCTGCGCGTCGGCGGCAAGCTTATTGCGTTTCAGCTGGTTCTGACGTTTGCGTTGGTCATCGCAGCCAACTTCATCGCCTACCGCCTCACGCGCACGACCGAGCCCGACGAGCTTACGCGCTGGGCGTTGATGGTGCTGGCCGTGTGGGTCGCTCAGGCCATCATCCTCAACGTCATTGTTAAGCCGTTATGGTCGCGCCCGCGCATGCGCGTGATCGAGGTCACGCCGGGGCTCAATTTTCAGCCGTGGTGGGTGATCGGCAACCCCGACAAGTGGACCTATATCGCCGCCGGCGTGATAAAGGACGGGTTCAAGTCGTTTGCGAGCGGACACACGGCGCATGCGGCGATCGGCCTTATGCTCGCCGGGCTTCCCGCGGCAGCCCTTAAGGAAAAACCTTCGCGTCGCCGCGTGATCTTTTGGGCGGCGGCGGCCGTGGCAGCGTTCGTCGCCTTTGGGCGCATCGTGATCGGCGCACACTTTTTGAGTGACGTGAGCTGCGGTTTTGCCCTGGTGCTGGCACTTGAGTGCCTTGCCGCGCGCATCGCCTATCCCAACGGCGTACAATAGCCCCGTTTGAATCATCTGGCCGATACCCGGTAAGAGAGGATTGCCATGCTCGCGTTTAACAACGATTATTCTCACGGCGCACATCCGGCGGTGCTGCAGACGCTCGTCGACACCAATATGGAGCCGCAGCCCGGTTACGGTACCGATGCGCACACCGAGCGTGCCAAGCAGCTTATCCGCGAGGCCTGTCAGGCCCCCGATGCCGACGTGTTTTTTCTGGTGGGTGGCACGCAGGCCAACGCGACGGTGATCGACATGCTGCTCGCGCCGTACGAGGGCGTCGTTGCTGCCGAGACCGGCCACGTCGCCTGCCACGAGGCGGGCGCCATCGAGTTTGGCGGCCACAAGGTGCTCACCATCCCCGGCTACGAGGGCAAGATACACGCCGAGGATCTGGAGAACTATATCCAGGTGTTCTACGAAAACGAGAGCTACGAGCACACGGTGTTCCCGGGCGCCGTGTACGTGAGCCTATCGACCGAGTACGGCACGCTGTACTCCAAGGCCGAGCTCGCGGCGATTCATGCGGTGTGCCAGAAGCGGGAGATTCCGCTGTTTGTGGACGGCGCCCGCCTGGCCTATGCGCTGGCGGCCGATGAGTGCGACATTACCCTGCCCGAGCTGGCGCAGCTGTGCGACGTGTTCTACATCGGCGGCACCAAGTGCGGCGCTCTGTGTGGCGAGGCCGTGGTGTTTTGCGGCATGCACGCTCCGGCGCATCCCATTCCGCGCATTAAGCAGCACGGTGCGTTGCTGGCCAAGGGCCGCCTGACGGGCGTGCAGTTTGAGGCGCTCTTTACCGACGGCCTGTATTTTGAGATTGGTCGCCAGGCGATCGAAACCGCGCAGGCGCTTCGTCGCGTGCTGCACGAGCGCGGCTACCAGTTCTTCTTGGAGACGCCGACCAACCAGCAGTTCGTGATTCTTCCCAACGAGGACATGGCCCGCATTCGCGAGCATGCCTCGATCGAGTACTGGGAAAAGTACGACGAGACCCACACGGTGGTGCGCTTTTGCACCAGCTGGGCCACGACGCAGGAGGATATCGACGCGTTGGCGGCGGTTCTGTAGCCTGATGTAATGACGGGGGGGCCGCCTTGCGCTGGGTTTGGCGCAAGGCGGCCTTTGTTTTTGAGGGGGAAGGGTTGTATGACCGAGATGTCCGAGCCGACGATTCGCCTGGCGACGCCCGAAGACGCGTCGGCGTTGCTTGCCATCTATGAGCCGTATGTGCGCCAGACGGCGATTACCTGCGAATACGAGGTGCCGAGCGTTGAGGAGTTCGCCGGGCGTATTGAGCGCACGCTCAAGCGCTATCCGTATCTGGTGATGGAGTTGGACGGGCGTCCGGTAGGCTATGCCTACGTGAGTCCGCTTAACAGCCGCGAGGCATACGACTGGTCGGTCGAGACGTCGATCTACCTGGCACGCGATGTGCGCCATGGCGGGCTGGGTCGCAAGCTGCACGACGCGCTCAAGCAATGCCTGGTCGCGATGGGCATCACCAACATGTGCGCGCTCATTGCCGTGCCGCACGATAAGGACGACGAGTACCTGACGCACAACAGCCAGGATTTCCATGCCCATATGGGGTATCGCCTGGTGGGTGCCTTTGACCGCTGCGCCCAAAAGTTCGGCCGCTGGTACGACATGTGCTGGATGGAGCTGGTCCTAGCCGAGCGCACACCCAACCAACCCAAACCAACCTGGTTTCCCGACCTCCCCAAACCCACCATTTAGGGACAGGTTTATTTTGACAGGTTAGCCGATGGGTTCGGTGTATTTGGCGCGGTCGGTGCGCTGGATGCGCTTGGAGACGTGGAGCGGGCGGCCGTCGGTGTCGTAGACGTAGTCGGTGATCAGGATCAGCGCCTGCCCGCGCTCAACGTTGAGCAAAAACGCCTCGTTTTGCGAGGCATAGCACACCTCAAAGGTCTTGTGCCCCTGTGCCGGCGCGCGATGGAACTCCTGCTGCAGCGTGGCGTAGAGCGAACCATTGATATCGCGATCGATGAGCGTCTCGAAGCTTGGCGGCAGGTAGGTGGTCTCCAAGCACAGCGGCGCGTCGTCCAGGTAGCGCAGGCGGACAAGTTTGACGAGCTTGCTGCCCACGGCGGCGTCAAAGAACTTAGCTATGCTGCCGGCCGCCTTGGCAAAGCCCGAGTCCACGGTGCGCGTGGTGGGCTTCATGCCCTGGCCTTCGACCTGTGCCGTATAGCTCGAAAACACCAGGTTGTTCTCGTGGAGTGCCGGCGTGTCGGCCACAAAGGCACCACGTCCGCGCTCGGTGCGAACCAGGCCCTCGTCAACGAGCACCTTAAGGGCATGGCGCACGGTGCTGCGCGACAGACCCGATTCGTCCATGAGCTCCATCTCGGACGGCAGCTTGTCTTCGCGTGCGTAGACGCCGGCGGCGATGCGGTCACGCAGCATGCCCGCCAAGCGCTCGTATTGGCTCAGTTTCTTTTTAGATGAGACGCTCATATTGCCAACCTATATCTAACTTGTATGCTTAACTAAACAAGCATGTATTCAACACAACAATAAAACCGCTGGTAACGAGTAATCGAAAACCACAGCGGCAAAATATCTAAGTCAAATATAGCATACAACTAGTCGACATAACCAAAACATGTATGTAACTTGTATGCCATCAAGAGCATCAAACGAGAAGAAAGGCTGATGCACGATGACTACTCAGGAACAGGTTAAGGATGTCGTCTCCCAGGTTTTGGCTGACAAGGCAGACAAGGGCGGCATCAAGCGCGTCGTGTGGATTGGCGCCGGCGGATCCAACGGCGGCAACTATCCTGCTCAGTACTTTATGGAGCACGAGGCCACGCAGGTCGTGAGCTCCAGCTACACCAGCAACGAGTTCGTGCATGCCACCCCGGCCTACGTCAACGAGAACACCCTGGCCGTTGTCGTGTCCATGCGCGGCACCAAGGAGACCATCGTCGCCGCTCAGGTCGCCAAGGACCACGGCGCCAGCACCATCGCCATCTATGTTGACGAGTCCGGTCTCACCGAGGTCTGCGACTACAAGATCCAGTACGACAGCCTGGCCGTCGACGAGTCCTGCATGGGCCGCACCAACTCCGCCGTCGTGACCATGATCGCCATGGAGCTTACGCAGCAGACCGAGGGCTATGCCGAGTACGAGACCGCTATGGCCGCCTTCGACTTGGTCGACCCCATCTATCGCAAGGCCGTCGAGTACACCCGTCCGCTCGCTGCCAAGTGGGCCGAGCAGAACGCCGACAAGCCCTGCATCAACGTGATGGCTCAGGGCCCGCTCTTTGGTGCCGCCTACGTCTTTAGCATCTGCAACGTGCAGGAGATGCTGCAGATCGACTCCTGCACCATCAACACCTGCGACTTCTTCCACGGCCCCTTCGAGATCCTGGACAAGCGCACCTCGCTGTTCCAGCTCATCAGCGTCGGCCGCAGCCGCTGCAACGACGAGCGCGGCATCCGCTTCGTCAACCAGTACGGTGGCGAGCGCGTCTATCAGCTCGACGCCAAGGAGCTCGGCCTCAACGACATCAAGGACAGCGTGAGCGAATACTTCAACCACCTGATCTTTGCCCCGATCCTCAACAACGTGTATATGCGCGCGCTCTCTGCCGTCACCCACAAGGACTACATGACGCGCCGCTACATGTGGAAGCTTGAGTATTAGTTACGCGGTTTTACCAAACCGCGTAACGGCTCGACGCTGCAAACCCACCAGAGCGGCAATCTGCCTTTCAGCTTCAGCGGCATGACCAAAAGGTCAATGCCGCTTTGCTTCAAGGCACCTTGCTCGCTCTGGCGGGTTTTCGCTGACGTTGCCAAAACAGCAGCGTTGCCTTGGTCCAGATGTGGAACCCGGCAGTTGGGGACGTTCCTTTTCTGCCGGCAGTTGGGGACAGTCCTAGTCGTTGGGTGTTCCTATAGTTTTGTCAACCGTCGGGGCTACTCCCGGTAGGGCACCCG
>UQKY01000043.1 GCA_900541785.1 uncultured Collinsella sp. | reverse complement strand
GACGGTCCCGGGCTGACAATTTCGACTGTAATGGACGTTCTTAAACGACTAGTCAAACAAGAACGTCCTCAATGACTACTAATTTAAATCTGTCCCCAATGACTGCGGAAAGCGCATCTCACACCGACGCATTGCTTTCGGGCCCTCTCCCCAGGCTCTCCATAGCTCAGCTGGACTCCCCGCAACCTGTTCCGAGTTGGCGGAACGAGCGCGACGTGGAGTGTCATTCTTTACCGCGTTAGACTAGACGCAGGGAAAGGAGGAGGACATGGATGCTCGCGTCAAGCAGCTTGTAAATATGATCGAGGACGCTCAGCCTGTCGCTGTCGCGGTACTTGCCAAGCGTCTCGAGGTAAGCGAGCGCGCCGTGAGAAACTATATCCATCGCGCAAACGACAGCCTTGCAGGGGTTGCACGCATCGTTGGCAGCAAGGGGCAGTATCGTATCGATGTTGCACGTGCAGATGAGCTTGCTCGCTTGCTAGACGGTGCGGCTCTGGCCCATCCGGGCATTCCTGATACGCGCGATGGCCGTGTGTCCTTCCTTCTTAACGACCTCCTCATGCGGTCCCAGTGGGTGACGATTGAGGAGTATGCGGATTTACTCTACGTTTCGGCGCGGACTCTGTCCAATGACATGCGTCTGGTAGAGCAGAAACTCGCCCAATTTGACTTAACGCTCGAAAAGCGCCCACGCTACGGAATCCGCGTTGCGGGCGGGGAGTCACAACGGCGCCTGTGCCTGGCCTCGCTGGTGAGGCCCGTGTTGCCCGACACCGACGATGCAAAGCTCGCCGAGCGCCTGCGGGCCATCGCCGCATGTGTGGACGATGCCCTGACGGCCTCGCCCGTCACGGTGAGCTCGCTGGCATCCCGCAATCTCATCATGCATCTTTACATTGCTCTTGGCCGCATCGAGCAGGGCTGCTATGTCCCAGCTGCAGAATCGGACGTTCAAAAACTGGAGGGAACGCGCGAATACGCCGCGGCTTTCCAGATTGCCGCAAACATCAAGGATGCCCTGGGCGTGAGCATGCCCCGAGAAGAGGTTGCCTTTATCGCAATCCATTTGCTCGGCAGGGGCACGGGCGTGCCCGAGAAGGGCTCTGCCGTTATCTCGGACGAGATGTGGGAGATTGCTTCCGAGATGGTACGTGCGATCAACGATGAGTTTAGGTTTGACTTTAGCGGCGATCTTGAACTTCGCATGAACCTTGCTCGGCATATCGGCCCTCTGGGCTATCGCCTTGAATATCACATGCATATGGATAACCCCATGCTGCCCGATATCAAGACGAGGTTTCCGTTGGCCTATTCGATGGCAGCTGGCACCTCGCAGGTACTCGAGCGTCATTTTGGCAGCCAGCCCTCTGATGAAGAGCTCGGCTACATCGCCATGGCATTTGCCCTGGCCCTCGAGCAGCAAGCCGACCAGCCGCGTCGCAAGCGCATCCTGATCGTGTGCGCCTCGGGAGCGGGAAGCGCCCGTATGCTCGAGCACCAGTACCGCAAGCAGTTTGGCATGTATATCGATTCGATTGAGACATGCGATGTCGCCCGCGTGGGAACGTTCGATTTTTCGCACATCGACTACGTGTTCACAACGGTGCCGCTCAACGTCAAGTTGCCCGTGCCCGTCCGCGAGGCCGATTTCTTCTTGGAGACGAGCGATGTCAACGCTATCCGCAAGGTGCTGAGCGACGACACTGCGCAATCGGACTCCGTAAGCTCTTTCTTTAGCCGTGCCCTGTTCTTCAACCGCGTTGAGGCGTCGTCGAAGCAGGCCGTTCTCCGATATCTCTCCGAGCGCGCCGTCGAGAGCGGCCGTGTCGATGCCCAGTTTGCCCAAGAGGTCGCCGAGCGCGAGAGCGCGAGTGCCACCTCGTTTGGCAATGGGGTAGCCATGCCCCATGGGATGCATCCCTTGAGCGCCGAGGCCTTTGTTACCGTGGGCCTGCTCGAACATCCCATTCTTTGGGACGAATACGGCCATGAGGTCGATATCGTCTTTATGGTGTCGTTTGCCCGGTCGGGCGGCGATGAGGCGCGGATCTTGAGCTCACTGCTCGCCGAGATCTTTATGGACCGCCAGGGGGTCGAGCGCCTACGCGAGCGCCGGTCCTGGCATGAGCTGATGGCGCTTGTGCAAGCGCATACGGCTTAAGACTTCTTTTGTCGATAACCCTGTCTGTCTACCTGCAATAAACCTCGAGGATTGCGGGCGGGAGATAGGCGTTTCGAATATTCAAGTACAAACCAAACATCACGGGAGAGGAGACCGTTATGGACGATCAGGGAACCGAGATGGTTTCGTTTCAGCTGGTCGCTGCGGCGGGAGAGGCACGCAGCCTTGCCTTCGAAGCCCTTGAAAAGGCAAAAGCGGGGGATTTTGACGCCGCCGCCAAACTCATGAAGCAGTCAAAGGATGCGGGAATCAAGGCTCACCACATCCAAACGCAGCTGCTTTCGACTGAGGCAGCGGGCGAGCATCTGTCGGTGGATGTGTTGCTGGTCCATGCTCAGGACCACCTCATGTGCTCCATGCTTGCTCAGGAGCTCGTGCAGGAGCTGATCTGCCTGTATGAGTGCACTGCAACCAAGAACGCCTAGCGGCGTGCGGTGACTATCCAACCAATCAATGCGAAGGGAATCCCTTATGAAGATCCTTCTTGTTTGCGCAGCTGGTCTGTCTACAAGCATTCTGATGAAGAAACTCGAGAAATATGCGGAGCAAAACGGCATCGAGCTCGATATCGATGCGGTGGGTATCGGCGAGTATCAGGAGACGTGCGCCAATTATGACGTGCTGCTCTTGGGGCCGCAGGTGTCCTACCAGCTCAACACCGTCAAGCAGGGGAGCGGTAAGCCGACCGCGGTCATCCCCGCACAGGACTACGGCATGGGCAACGCCGCCAACGTGCTGGCACTCGCCCAGTCGCTGTTGGGTTAGGAGGCGACCATGGAGAAGTTCATGACCCTGCTTCAGGAAAAACTGACCCCTATCGCCAATTTCTGCGGCACCGAGCGCCACTTTGCCTCCATGCAAAAGGGCTTTATGAGCGCGATCAGCTTCATCTTGGTATCTGCCGTCTTTATGATCCTCGCCAACCCGCCGGTCACGGCCGACCTGGTGGCGCAGGGCGGGTTCTGGTCCGTCTTTGGCCCTTGGCTCGATTTTGCGACGGCCAATAAGCTCACGCTGCTCATCCCCTTCAATATGACGATGGGCATACTGTCGGTGATCGTGACGTTCGCAATCGCATATAACCTGGCGGGCACCTACAAGATGCCCAAGCTTAACGCCGGCATGACCTCGCTGGTGATGTTCCTGATCGCCGCGGCGCCGTCGTCCTACTACCAGCTTGCTGACGAGTCCGTGCTCCAGGCGGTCCCCTGCACCTATCTGGGTGCGCAGGGCCTGTTTACCGCCATCATCGTTGCCTTGGTCTCCGTCGAGGTCACGCGCTTCTGCCAGACCAAGGGCATCACCATCAAGATGCCCGATGGCGTGCCGCCGTTTTTGTCCGAAACCTTTGGCGCCATCGTACCTATGCTCGCCAACATCCTCATCTTCTTTGGCGGCAACCTGCTGATCCAGATGATCGATCCCGCGCTGTCCATCCCCTCGGTTATCGAGAAGCTGCTCGCTGCCCCGCTTTCCGTCGCAGTTGACTCTGTGCCCGGCGCACTGCTTATCTGCTTCATGACGCTGCTGTTTTGGTGCTTTGGCGTCCACGGCAACATGATCGTAATGCCCATCACCGCCCCGGTCTCGCTTGCCGCCTTTGCCGCCAACGCCTCGCTCTATGCTGCCGGGCAGCCGCTTGAGTTCCACCCGGTGCTCATGTCGTTGGCCATCAACCTCATCGGCGGCACGGGTAATACGTTCTCTTTTGTGGCGCTCTGCGCGTTTAGGGCAAAGTCGCAGCAGCTCAAGGCATTTGGCAGGGCATCGATCGTGCCGAGCTTCTTCCGTATCTCCGAGCCCGCGATCTTCGGCGCGCCCATCATCTTCAACCCGATCCTCATGATTCCGTTTGTGCTAGGCGGCATGATCTCGGCCCTGCTGTATTGGGGTGCGGTCTCACTGGGTCTTGTCTCTAACTTCTACATCTTGGTGAGCGGCACGTTCCCCATCTTCGTTCAGGGCTTTGTCCAGTGCCTCGACCCGCGCATCTGGGTGTTTACGATCGTTTTGATCGTGGTCATGGCTGTGGTCTGGTACCCGTTCTTTAAGGTGTACGATAACCAGCTCCTGGCTCAGGAGCAGGAGAACGCCGCGGCAGCTTCTGCCGAGGATGCTGAGTAGCATGAGTTACTTTGACAGAACGTCTGCCGCCGGTATGCCCGAGGGCTTTTTGTGGGGTGGTGCCCTCGCCGCCAACCAGGCCGAAGGGGGCTGGAACGAGGGCGGCCGCGGCATGTCGCACTCCGACCTGATCCCACAGGGTTCCGACCGCTGGGATGTAATGTTTGGCAGGCAAAAGCCCGTGGACGATCCGGACAGGCTGTATCCATGCCGCTGGGGCAACGACTTCTTCCATCATTGGCACGAGGATGTCGAGCTTTTTGCCGAGATGGGCTTTAAGTGCCTGCGTCTTTCAATTTGCTGGAGCCGTATTTTTCCCACAGGGATGGAGGCCGAGCCCAACGGCGAGGGCTTGGAGTTTTACCGTCAGGTATTCGAGGCGCTGCGCGAGCATGGAATCGAGCCGCTTGTGACGCTGTCGCACTACGACTATCCGTTGGCTCTGGTCGAGCGCTATGGTGGCTGGCAAAGCCGAGAGATGATCGAGCGGTATGCGCACTACGTCGAGACCGTCGGACGCGCGTACCAGGGCCTCGTGCGTTATTGGCTTACGTTCAACGAGATCAACAGCGTGGCGCTGTCCTATCTCAACGCGGGTGTCACGCTCGAGGATGAGCGTGACCGTGCAGCCGTGACTGCGGCGTTCTCGCACCATATGTTTATGGCGAGCGCTCGCGCTGTCGAGATTCTGCACAAGATCGATCCCGCAAACAAGGTGGGTTGCATGGTCGCTGCCGGTGCGACCTATCCGTACCGTTGTGCGCCCGAGGACGTATGGCTTGCGTATGAGGAGGACCGCGGCCGCTACTTCTACACAGACGTGATGGCTGCGGGCGCCTATCCTGCTTGGAAGCTGCGTGCACTCGAGAAAGAGGGTGTTCACGTGCCCTTTGAGCCGGGCGATACGGAGTATCTGGCAGAGCATACGGTCGACTTCATCTCGTTCTCGTACTATTGCTCGCGCTTGGTGTGCGCCGATGATCAGGTGATCGCCGAGAAGGCGGAGGGCAACGTGTTCCCGACGTTGCGCAATCCGTACCTCAAGGATAAAGAGACTGCCTGGAAGTGGCAGATCGATGCGCTGGGTTTGCGCGTGACGCTTGCCGGCTACCACGATCGTTACCATCTTCCGCTCTTTATCGCCGAGAACGGTGTGGGCGGACTCGATGCGCTGGAAGACGGCAAAGTCCACGATGCGTATCATATTGATTACCTGCGAAGGCATATTCTTGCGCTGCGCGATGCAATTGTCGAGGACGGTGTTGACCTGATGGGATACACGCCGTGGGGCTGTATCGATTTGGTGTCGGCCTCGACGGGGCAGATGAAGAAGCGCTATGGCTTTGTTTATGTCGATGCCGATGATATGGGCAAAGGCACGTTCGATCGCTACCGAAAGGACAGCTTCTGCTGGTACCAAAAGGTCATTGCATCAAATGGCGAGGACTTGAGTTAACTCTTGCAGGTCTGTTGCCCCCGCGGTCCGCTTCGGCCGCGGGGGCTTTTGTTATTGAGGCGGCTGTTCATGAGGAGCATTGCAGGCTGCGGAAACCCGGCACTTGGGGACGTTCCTTTCCTGCCGGCAGCTTGGGACAGTCCTTAAAGGCCGCATCGATCAACTGCGGAAAGCACATCCCAGAATGAGCGTCCAACATGGGGTGCGGTTTCCCTTGAGGCCCTCAATCGGAAAATGCATCCCGGATTATTGTCGAAAAGCGGTCCCTAGTTTCCCAAACGGGCCGCTAACGGAAAGCGCACCCCGCTATTGGGCCCCAAAGCAGGATGCGCTTTCCGTGCTGGCAGTTCCAAGCAGTTCGGGATGGCCCTTTTCGTCTGCTCTCGGCCGGCGTCCGTAAGACTGTCCCCGACGACCACTCATTTAAGTCTGTCCCCAATGAGTCCCCAATGACTAGTAGTAGGCCCACATGGCTTCGACTTCGTTAAGGACCTCTACGACGCCCCAGCGGCGGGCGCTGCGGCTGGCCGAGTTGGGGTCGTAGACGCCAATCTGGTCGGCGTCGTCAACACCGTAAAGCACAATGTAGTGGCCCACGTTGGTAAAGGTGCCCGGCCGTACGGCGGCGATGACGGGCGCTCCCGAACGCAGTGCCTGAGTCATCGATTCGCGATCGTTATGGAGCTCCGTTCCGTTAAGTCCCAACTGCCACGCGCCGCTCGTCATAAATGACCATTCGGTTGCACCGGTGGGGGCGTAATTGCCCACCTCGGAAAGCGCGCACATATCGACGGGGGTCATATCGGTGCGTCCCGTCTTAAAGATATAGACCATGGTGAGGCACGTAGGCCCGCAGGCATTTTGGCGGATGGTGCCGCCGGCGTAAGGCAGCTCCGACCACGCGGGGTCGATTTGATAGATATGGGGCATCGTGCCGGCTTGCCATTGCGAGCGCGGGGTCGAAAAGGCGAAAGAATAACCGGGCGCGACGGGGGCCTTGAGCAGCTTGTCCTCGGCGGTGGGTTCGAGACCGGCCGAGCCGTGGGACATACAGGAGCTCATAAGCACAAAGACCAGACAGGTGAGGATAGAGCACAGTGCGAGGCGAAGTCGACGAGCCGGCAGGGCGGGAGCATTCACGTGCGGTGTCGAGCGGTAAGGCTTGCCGTCGCGTCCGCCTTGGGGATGCGAAAAGAAGCGGTTGATATGGATGCCGGGCTGACGTGCGCCGTTGCGGCGCAGTTGCGGAACCTCGGCCTGACGCTGTCGAGTGCGCGCGCCCAAGCGGCTATCTTGCTGCGCGCTTGTGCCCGTGCTCGGACGGCCACTCTGCCGTGTTCTGCTTGCCTGCTGCCGAGACGAAGGCCTGGGTTGCTCTTGGAGGCGTTGCGGATTGCTGCTCGTGGCACTTCTGGGCGTAGGCGTGGTACGGCCAGCAAGGCGAACGCTTTGTCGCCGTTGATCACCGTCGTTGTATCCGTATGCCATTCGTACCGCCTTGTCTCATGTATAACCTGTCCATCCTACAAAAAAGATGTGCAACAAATGGGTCTGCGCGTCAAAAGCTCGGTAAACGGTACGAAAGGCGCAAAACACACGGCCTCAAAAACATCTCTATATGCGTCCGATGAGCGTACGCCCGTCGGACGGGCGGCAACAATGAGCGGCAAACCGTGCCGTTCGTCCCAAAAACGACGCCGCTCATATGCGAGTTCGGCCTTCGGTCGAGCCATGGGCGGCCGTGCTGCGCCAAGGCCGTATCTTAAAGCCACGAAATAAAAGAGCGCGGCAAAACAGACCGCGCAAGGGGTGACGTCAAGGGGCGTCAAAAAGGAAAGGAGGGGAACAATGGCGGACAAGAACGCAGAAGTTGCAGTCGAGGATAACGGCGGTATGAAGAAAACGCTTTCGCTCTGGAACTTCTTCACCATCGGTTTCGGTGCCATTATCGGTACCGGTTGGGTTCTGCAGGTCGGCGACTGGATGGTCGTGGGCGGCGGTCCCGTTCCCGCTATGATCGCATTCCTCTTGGGTGCAATCTTCCTCGTGCCCGTCGGAGCTGTTTTCGGTGAGCTCACGGCTGCTATCCCCATCTCGGGCGGCATCGTCGAGTATGTCGACCGTAGCTTTGGTCGTACGCTGAGCTACATCACCGGTTGGCTTTTGGCCCTGGGCAACGGTATCCTGTGCCCGTGGGAGGCCATCGCCATTTCGACCCTCGTGTCTGAGATGTTCGGCAGCCTGCCCGGTCTTGAGTGGCTGCGCGCCGTCAAGCTCTACACCATCCTGGGCGCCGACGTTTACCTGTTCCCGACGCTGATCGCGCTCGGCTTTGCAGCCTACGTCATCTTCCTCAACTTCCGCGGTGCCAGCTCGGCCGCCAAGCTCCAGGCCTTCCTGACCAAGGCTCTGCTCTGCGGCATGTTGCTCGCCATGGGCGTCTCGCTGTTCACCGGCTCGCCGGACAATGCCATGCCCGTGTTCTCCCAGGTCACCGGCGCTGGCGGCGGCAAGGCCGCTACCGAGGGCGCCAGCCTGTTCGCCGGCATCGTGTCGGTCCTGGTTCTGACCCCGTTCTTCTACGCCGGTTTCGACACCATTCCTCAGCAGGCTGAGGAAGCAGCCGAGGGCCTCAACTGGAACAAGTTCGGCAAGATCATCTCCCTGGCCCTGCTGGCCGCCGGCGGCTTCTACATGGTCTGCATCTACTCGTTCGGCACCATCCTCGACTGGCATGAGTTTGTTAAGAGCCCGGTTCCCGCGCTTGCCTGCCTCAAGGGCATCAACATGCTTCTGTACCTGGCCATGCTCGTCATCGCCACGCTTGGACCCATGGGCCCGATGAACTCCTTCTACGGCGCCACGAGCCGCATCATGCTCGCCATGGGCCGCAAGGGCCAACTGCCCGAGAAGTTCGCCGAGGTCGACCCCAAGTCTGGTGCTCCCAAGCTCGCCTGCGTCGTTCTGGGCGTCATCACCGTCATCGGTCCGTTCCTGGGCAAGAACATGCTCATCCCTCTGACCAACGTGTCGGCTCTCGCCTTCATCTTCTCCTGCGGTATGGTCGCCCTCGCCTGCCTGCGCATGCGCTTCACCGAGCCCGACCTGCCTCGTCCCTACGAGGTGCCCGGCGGCAAGTTTGGCATCGGCCTCGCTATCGCTGCCTGCGCCATCATCATCGGCCTGCTCGTGATTCCGTTCTCTCCCGCCTCCCTCAACATGGTGGAGTGGAGCATCGTGATCGGCTGGTTGGCTATTGGCCTGGCCCTCATGGCTTTCACCAATTCCCGCAAAAAGTAACGCCTAGCCGGGGCGGATCGGGTGCGCGGGGCCCTCTCTCCCGCGCACCGAACCCGGCACCACTTGGGTAGCTTTGTGAGGCTGCGACCCAACACGGCCTCGCCCACATATATGGATCCATAAGGAGGAACCATGTCCACTAAGTATGCAATCGTTGGCGGCAAGCTCATCGACGGCACCGGCGCCGAGCCGGTCGAGAACTCCCTCGTTCTCGTCGACGACAACGGCAAAATCGAGTACGCCGGCGCTATGCAGGACCTTCCCGAGGGCGTTGAGGTCATCGACGCCGCCGGCAAGACCGTCCTTCCCGGCCTGATCGACACTCACCTGCACTTCTCGGGCAACCTGACCGACGATGACACCGATTGGGTCATGCAACCGCTCCTCGAGAAGCAGGCCGTCGCTGTCAAGCAGGCCTACGACTGCCTCACCCACGGCCTCACCACCGTCTGCGAGATCGGCCGCTTTGGTATCCAGATCCGTGACTGCATCGACAAGGGCGTCTTCAAGGGCCCGCGCGTTCTGGCCACCGGCCTCGGCTTCTGCCGCGTTGCCGGCCACGGTGACTCCCACCACTGCACCCAGGAGCTCAACAAGGAATCCCATCCCTGGGGTGACCAGGTTGACGGTCCTTGGGATCTTCGCAAGGCCGTCCGTCGTCGCCTGCGCGAGAACCCCGATGCCATCAAGATCTGGGCTACCGGTGGCGGCATCTGGCGCTGGGATTCCGGTCGCGACCAGCACTACTGCTCTGAGGAGATCCAGGCCGTGGTCGAAGAGGCCAAGATGGTCGGCATCCCCGTGTGGAGCCACTGCTACAACAACCACGCCGCTGCCTACGATTCCGTTCGCTTTGGCTGCGAGCAGCTGATTCACGGCTTCGATATCGATGAGCGCACCATGGACCTCATGGCCGAGCGGGGCACCTTCTTCACCCCGACGATCGCCTTCCTGCCCACCTGGTACGCCACCTATCCGCCCGTCTACGTCCCCGAGCTGCACGACAAGTACGAGGGCACCCTGGTCGAGAAGGAGCTGCAGCGCAACTACGACTGCCTGCGCGAGGCCAAGAAGCGCGGCGTCGTCATGACGATCGGCTCCGACTCCTTCTCCTTCGTCACCCCGTACGGCACCTGCTCCATCGAGGAGATGTACGAGTTCGTCGACAAGATCGGCTTCACCCCGGTCGAGACCATCACCTGCGCCACCCTCAACGGTGCCAAGATGTGCCACATCGAGGACGAGACCGGTTCCATCGAGGCCGGCAAGTGCGCCGACCTGCTGGTCGTCAACGGTGACGTCGCCGCCGACATCCACGTGCTCAACACCGACAACATGGACGTCATCATGAAGGACGGCTGGATCGTCGAGGCTGGCACCTTTGGCGAGGCCAACAAATACAGCGCCTAAACTACCGTTCATCGACGACTGGATGTAAAACACAGTTTTTGATTGCATAATGCAATGGAGAGGGTCGCTTGCGGCCCTCTTTATTGCTATGGGTGCGATAGATAAAAGGGGATGACGGTGGATTTAAACAGGCTGATTCTGGGCAAGAGCTACAACTCTACCAAGGTCTTTCGCACGGCCCAGCATGTGGTCCAGGCAATCCTGCTCGGTGTTGTCGTTCCGGCGCTTATCCTGCTGCTTATCTGGGATTTAACCGATAACCCCAATCCCGTTCCGGGTGTTGTCGTTATTGCCGGCCTGGTCATGCTGTGCTTCTTTTTCTCGTATGTCTTTGTGGTCCCCGACGACCTCACATCGAGCGCAACCGACCGTACGCTTGCCATCGCATCAAAAATATTCGCCTACACGTCGCGCGGCCTTACGCCCGAAGCGGCCCTGGGCGCCTCTAAAATCATCCTGTCCGAGACCATCGCCTCTGCCATCTGCTTTACCGATGGCAAACAGGTGTTGGCAAGCTGGGGCGAGGACTCGGCAAAGTGCCCTGCCGGCACCCCGGTCGTGCTCAAGACTACGCTCAGTGTGATTGAGACGGGCGAGCAGAGCGTGTTTTCGCGTGACACCTCCAATGAGACGGGCGGTTATTTTCCCCGCCTGCGCGCCGGCATTGTCGCGCCGCTTACCGTGCGCGGGCATTGCGTGGGCACACTCGAGCTGTATTACCCCCGCCTGAGCAGCATTGATATGCGCCAGACGGCGTTGGCCTCGGGCTTTGCCGATCTAATTTCCACGCAGCTCGCCAGCTTTGAGCTCGAGCGCCAGGACGAGCTTACGGCCCGCGTGGAGCTGCGCGCCTTGCAGTCGCAGGTCGACCCGCATTTTCTATTCAATACCATTAGCACGATCGTGTCGCTCGTTCGAACCGAGCCCGACAAGGCGCGATCGCTGCTGATCGACTTTTCCAACTACTATCGTCAGACGCTTTCTGATTCCGATACGCTCACCACGCTCGAGCACGAGGTGGAACAGGGCACTCGTTATATCAATCTTATGCAGGCCCGGTATGGCGACGGCCGTCTGCGCGTTTCGGTCGACATCGACTTTGAGGTGCGCGACAGCCTGGTACCGCCGTTTATCTTGCAGCCGCTGCTCGAAAACTGCATCAAGCATGCGCAGCGCGAGACCGAGCCGCTTTCTATTCGTGTTAGGGCTTTTGAGACCGATGACGGCTTGGAGATCATCGTCGAAGATGACGGCATCGGGATGAGCGAAGAAGTCTGCGCGCATCTGTTTGAGCAGCATCGCCGAGAGGAGCCCGAGAGCATTACCGCCGACGGCTCCGTCAAGCGAGGTTGCGGCCTGGCGCTCTTCAACGTGCTTCAGCGCATCCATTTCTTTTACGGAGAAGATTCTGGCATGCGCGTGAAGTCCCAGGAGGGCGTGGGGACGCAGGTCATCGTTGAGTTGAACGGCGAGCCGCATGAGCCGGCGCCGTTAACGGTGTAGCACGCGGTTGGATTGAGAGAGAAAAGAGGGGAAGCACATATGTCCGAAGGCTGGAACACCTTGGTGGTTGATGACGAGCCTCCCATTAGGGCTGAGCTACGTTATCTGTTGGAAAAGGATACGCGTGTGGGTCAGATTGCCGAGGCGGGCAATGTCACCGAAGCCGTGGAGTCGATTCTGTCGAACAAGCCCGACGTGCTGTTTTTAGACATTACCATGCCCGGTCGCTCGGGAATTGAGCTTGCCGAGACGCTGCAGAACCTAAAGACGCCGCCGGTCGTGGTGTTTGTGACGGCATTTGCCGAGTATGCGGCCGATGCCTATAACCTCGATGCTGTCGATTACGTCGTCAAGCCGGTCGAGGATGCCCGCTTGTCAAAGGCGCTCGACAAGATCGAGACTGCCCTGGGCGCTCGCCGTGTCGTCCATGCTCCGCGCCAGCCTTTGCGCCTGACGGTGGATCGCGGGGGCAAAAGGGTGTTCATTCCCGTGGCGGATGTCTGCTACTTTGAGGCGCGCGCCGATTTTTGCAACGCCGTCTGTGCCGATGGAACGTATCTGATCAATGAGTCGATTTCCTCGCTCGAGCGCCGCTTGGCCTCCGAGGGCTTTATCCGCGTCCACCGCAGCTATCTGGTCAATTTGGAAGACGTGCACAATGTCGAGATCGGCTCCACGGGCCTGATGGAGCTCAGGCTCGACCGTGTGAGCTCGACGGTGCCCGTGTCCCGTCGTCGCGCCGCCGAGGTCAAATCGCACTTGGGGCTAACGTAAGGGTCGGTGTGCCATCGTTTGCCGTTACAGGTTTGGCATGACTGTGCGGTGGGCATAATGGATTGCATCGAATGAAATCGAAAGGATTATTATGCCCGCGCTCATTACGCATCATCTGTTTGGCGAGGAAAGCATCGACCGTCTTCCGCAGGGCGTTATCACGTCCGACGAGGAGCGCATCGCCTTTATCCTGGGAAACCAAGGTCCCGACCCATTCTTCTTTCACATGCTCACGCCGCGCATTTCCGACTGTATGTCGCTTGCTCAGGTCATGCATCGCTCGCGCATGTCGCGCCAGTTCTCGTGCCTGCGCGACGGCGTGTCGCACCTGCAGCCGCGCGATGCCAATCTGGGTCGCGCCTTTGCGCTGGGCCTGCTGTCGCACTATGTGCTCGATCGCAATGCCCACCCCTTTGTCTACGAGCAGCAGTTTGGCATTGTCGAGTCCGATCCCGAGCTCGAGGCTTCGGGCAGTCAAGTTCATGCCGTGCTCGAAAGCGACCTGGACGTGCTGATGCTGCAGCTCAAGCGCGATGGGGCTACGGTCGAGGATTATCCGCCGGCGGGCGAGATCGTCACTACCGACCGCATCAATCGCGTTGCCGGTGTGCTGATGAGCTATGTTGCCGGACGCGTGTACGGCATCGATATCCCGGCGGGAGAGTACGGCGGCGCCGTAGCCGACATGCAGCTGCTCTACCGCACTATCGAACCCGCCGGTTCGGCCAAGACGCGCGCGATTGCCCTGCTCGAGGGCTTGGTGCACGATTATTCGCTGCTCGACGGCCTTGCGCACCGCGTGACGACCGAGCTGCCCGAGCGTACCGGAAATCTGGGCCACTTGGCATGGAAGAGCCCCTTTACCGATGAAGTCTCGACCGAGAGCTTCCCCGAGGTCTTTGACCGCGCACTGCTCGATTACGAGCTCACCGTCGCCCGCTTTATCGAGACCGGCGATATGGAAGCCGTGACCAACCACGTCAATTACAGCGGTCGCGTGCTCGGCGCCGACGAAGAGTTCGACCGCGAGGAGTAGCAAGCTGCCTCGCCCATACTCTCCAATAAGTTGCGGTGGAATAGTTCCTGAATGAAGCCCCCGGAGGGCTAAGCGGGAACTATTTCACCGCAACTGCGTTGATGGGATGGCGTTTCGCCCCGCGTGTCCGTATGACCGCTCCTGTCCCTTTGCCGAATCCTTACCGGCGCTTCTGGACAATTGGGGTACGATGAACTAACTGCATATCGGGCGAATACGAAGGGGCCCTGTCCATGAAATACACCAAGCTCGAGCGTAACTGGGTTATGTACGATGTGGGCAACTCGGCCCTCGTGCTGCTCAATACCTCGGTGGTGCCCATCTACTTTAACGCCATCAATACCGGTGCTTCTTCGGCAGACCTGGTGGTCGCTTGGGGCAACGCGCAGACGATCGCCTCGTTGGTCATTGCCATGCTCATGCCCATTCTGGGCGCGCTTGCCGATTATGCCGGCAACAAGATCAAGTTCTTCTTGGGCTTCTTCCTCACGGGCCTGGTTCTTTGCCTGGCGCAGGCTATCCCCATGTCCGCCATGGCATTTTTGACCGTGTACGTGCTGTGCACTATCGGCCTTAACTCCTCTATGACGTTCTACGACGCCATGCTGCCCGACATTACCACCGACGAGCGCATGGACGCCGTGTCCAGCTCGGGCTATGCCTGGGGCTACATCGGTTCCACCGTGCCGTTCATCATCTGCCTGGCGCTTATCATGGGTGGCCCCGCTCTTGGCGTCCCCACCATGCTGGCAACGCGTCTGTCGTTTGTCATCACCGGCGCTTGGTGGCTCATCTTTACCCTGCCGCTCATTCGCACCTATAAGCAAAAGTACGGTCGCGAGCGCGGTCCCCAGGACACCATCGGCCACATCGTGGGCGGCGTGTTCTCCGAGGTCGGACACACCATGCGCGAGATCGCCCACAACAAGCCCGTGCTGGTCTACATGATCGCGTTCTTCTTCTACATCGATGGTGTCCATACAGTCATCTCCATGGCAACCAGCTACGGCTCGGCTTTGGGCATCGATTCGACCCAGCTGGTGCTGGCACTGCTCGTTACGCAGTTCGTCGCTTTCCCGTCCGCCATTATCTATGGCAAGCTCGCCGGTCGCGTGGGCACGCTCAACATGATCATGGTGGCCGTCGCCGCCTACATGGGCATCGTGCTCTTTGCCGCGTTTTTCTTAAAGACTGCCTTTGAGTTCTGGGTGCTCGCCATTTTGGTCGGCTTGTTCCAGGGTGGCGTTCAGGCGCTCAGCCGCAGCTATTTTGGCCGCATCATCCCCAAGGAAAAGTCCAACGAGTACTACGGCTTCTTTGATATCTTTGGCCGCTACGCAAGCGTGATGGGCACCTTCCTGGTGTCGGTCGTCACCTCGCTGACCGGCAACCCGTCGCTGGGCGTCCTTTCCATCGGCGTGCTGCTGGTGCTTGGCTTTGTGCTGCTGGTCCGTCTGTCCCGCATGGCTCAGACGGCGGCGTAAGACAACTGGGCTCAGTACGGCAATTGTGCCTATCCGCAGCACTCTTTTGGAAGTAGCCGCATAAATCATTCTGACTTCCGAACAATGTTTAGCCCAAGTGGGTATGATGGAATCAGCTAGGTCGCGGGGCGTCGCCTGTGTTTGGCGGCGCCCCGTTTTTGTGTTGCAAGGAGGGTAAAGGTATGAACGCCACGGTTGTGATCCCAACATATTGGGCAGGCGATGATACCCAAGCAAACGCTCCCGGCACCTACGATCACTCGACGTCGCTCAATGCCGCCAACCCGGAACTCGATCGCTGCCTGACTTCGCTCGAACAGGTGCGCGACATTCCGCGCATCATTCTCTTGGTGGTCTGTCCGGTTTCTGCCACGTCCGACGTATCCCGTCGCGTGCACGAAATCGTTAATGCGCATCCCACGCTTAAGGTCACCATCGTTACCAATACTCAGGCTTCGCGTGTTGCCGACCGCGTGGCACAGATTGCGCCCAAAGGCTCGGGCGAGTGCGTGAGCCTGCGCGGCTACGGCGCCATCCGCAACATGGGTCTTGCCTGCGCGGCGGTGCTGGGGCACGACGCGGTTGTGTTTTTGGATGACGACGAGACCGTCATCGATGCCGACTTTATGAAGCGTGCGACCTATGCACTGGGCCAACAGACACGTCAGGGCCTGCCGATTTTGGTCAAGAGCGGATACTTTTACGATCGCGACGGGTCGCCGCTGGCTCCCACGGACAAAGCGGGCATTTGCCATCGCTGGTGGACCAAGCGCATCGAGTTCAATCGCTGGATGAAAAAGGCGCTCTCGGGCACCCGCATCTCGCGCTCCAATTACGTGTGCGGCGGCCTGATGGCCCTGCACGCCCGCGCCTTTACGCGCGTGGCCTTCGACCCGTTTATCACCCGCGGCGAGGATTTGGACTATCTCTTTAACATGCGCATGTTTGGCTACGACGTGTGGTTCGACAACGAGTGGACCGTACGCCACCTGCCGCCCGAGTCCGAGAAGCGCTCGCCGCGCTTTATGCAGGACGTGTACCGTTGGTACTACGAGCGGGCCAAGCTGACGTTCGCTGCGCACCAAAAGGAGCTCATTCCGGTTACGGCCGCATCACTCATGCCCTATCCGGGTCCGTGGATCTCGCGCGAGCTTGACGACCGCGTGCGCAAGACTGCCATGGTTCGCAGCATGTTTACCCGCGAGCACGAGGGGTATCTGCGCATCTGGCGTCATGGTATTGACGAGGCCAAGACCTATGCCCGCCAAAACGCCGCAAGCTACCTGCGTTTTCAGAGTTTCTGGCCCAAGATCATGGACGAACTTTGGCGCGACGCACAACTGATTAGCATCCTGGAGGGGGCTGAATGATCGACCGCCGCGCCCAGCGCGATAATTCAATTTCAATCTTTCGCATCATCGCCGTTGTCTGCGCCGTTTGCGTGTTGGCGTACTTTATCTTTGCCCTGGCGACTGGCATTGAGCCGATTGCCACGGTGGTCGCCTGTGCGTTACTGTGCATCTTCCTGTGCATCTTTATCTATTTGACGCTCAATCCCGATTCGGTACGCTCCCAGTACACCGAGGAGACGCTTTCGGTTGCCTCGGCCATGCTCGAGGACATTAAGGGCGGCCTGACACAGGAATCAGCGCTTTTGGTGTGCCGGCGTATCCTGCCCGAGACGCGTGCCATGACCGTTGCCATCACCGATGAGGGCAACGTGCTGGCCTGCGCGGGCGAGTTCGAGGAAAAGCTGCTGCCCGATTCGCCCATCCACACGCTTGCCACGCGCTACGTTATTGAGCACGGCATCGTGCAGTCGTTCAACCGCGTGGTGGACGTGGTGGGTTCGGATGGCTCGCACAACCAGGTTCCCGCCGGCATCATCGCGCCCATCAAGGTGGGCGACCGCACCGTCGGCACGCTCAAGTTCTACTACAAGACCCCGCGCGCCGTCGATCGTACCCAGTATGCGCTCGCCTCGGGCTTTGCCGAGATCCTGTCCACGCAGCTCGCCATCCACGAGCTCGAGGTGCAAAAGGAACTGACGGCCCGTGCCGAGGTTCGTGCCCTGCAAGCGCAGATCAATCCGCACTTTCTGTTTAACACGCTCAACACCATCGCGTCGTTTACGCGTACCGACCCGCTGCGCGCCCGCGAGCTGCTGCGCGAGTTCTCCTCGTTCTATCGCGCCACGCTCGACAACTCAGGGTCGCTTATCCCGGTCTCGCGCGAGGTTGCCCAGACCAAGCGCTACCTGACGTTTGAGAAGGCGCGCTTTGGCGAGGACCGCGTACTGGCGACTTTCGATGTCTCCGAGGATGTCGAGGACACGTTGGTCCCGGCCTTTGTAATCCAGCCCATTGTCGAGAACGCCGTACGGCATGGCATGGGCGATGACGACGCCCTGCGGATCGATGTGACCGTCCATCAAGACGGCGACGACGCAATCTTGATTGCCGTGGCTGACAACGGCGTGGGCATGGACGAGGGCACCGCCGCCAGGCTGTTTGATGAGCGCTCCGCCCGCCCCGATGCCAGTTCCCCGCAAGGCGGCGGTGCCGGCGTGGCCATGCACAATATTTCTGAGCGCATCCATCGCTTTTATGGACCGCACTCTTATACGCGCGTCGAATCGGCACCGGGCAAGGGCACCAAAGTGCTCCTGCATCTTGATTTGTCAGAGAGCATCTTTGATATTCAAGAGTAAAATAAAAGGCTATGGGCTCAACGCCAAGCGGCGGATGCCCAGCGTAGTTTGCTGACGAAAGGTTTAATCCCTATGCTGCGTGCGATGATTGTGGATGACGAGGCCCCGGCCCGTTCGGAACTTCGCTTCTTGCTCGAGCAGACGGGCAAGATCGGCACGATCACTGAGGCGTCGAGCGTCCGCTCCGCCATTGAGATGTTGATGGAAAGCCGCGTCGATGTCGTATTTCTCGATATCTCGATGCCCGGTGCTTCTGGTCTGCAGCTTGCCGAGGCACTGCATAAGCTTAAGAATCCTCCGGCGATTGTGTTTGTGACCGCGTATAGCGATCATGCCGTCGAGGCGTTCGACGTAGATGCCGTCGATTACCTAATGAAGCCGGTCGAGGAGGCACGCCTGGATCGTGCGATCGAGAAGGTCATGCAGCACGCCAAGCCCGTCACGGACAGCAAAGCCACCATCGAGCGCATTCCGGTGGAAAAGGGCGGCCGTAAGGTCCTCATCCCCGTGGATGACATTCGCTTCATCATGGCCAAGGACGATTACTCCTGCATCTATACCGTCGATGATCGTTTTCTATCGACGACTTCGCTGGCGCAGTTCGAGGCCAAGCTTTGCGACTTTGGCTTCTTTCGCGTTCATCGCCGCTATATCGTCAACTTGGCGTGCGTCACGGATGTCGAGACGGTGCCCTCGGGCGCTATCCAACTGGGCATTACGGGCGTCGACGAACGCGTGCCGGTCTCGCGCCGCCGCGTTGTACCGCTCAAGAAGGCCCTGAGCCTCTAGCAAACTGGCCCCGCAGCCCTGTAGACCAATTGTCTGCGGAGCCGTGGGGCTTTTTGTATATACGTCGAATCGGTTTTGCAGAAGGGATCCCATGAACAGTGCAAGCGCCAAGCGCATCGACATCATCTCGGACACCCACGGCTATCTTTCGCCCGCGCTTCTGGACGAGCTCAAGGGCGCAGATCTGATCATCCACGCCGGAGACCTCACCTCAGAGATGGATTACGAGCATCTATGCACCATCGCCCCCGTGCGAGCGGTCCTAGGAAACAACGACTACTACCGCGACTACGGCCCGGATGTAGACCGTCTGGCCATCTTCACCTACGAAGGCCTCAAATTTGCCGTAGCCCACTACCGCGAAGACCTTCCGGTGGGATCCGTAGACGTAGCCATCAACGGTCACACCCACGTAACCAAAGAAGCCCAAGTAGGCCACTGCCTGGTCCTCAACCCCGGCAGCGCCAGCTATCCCAGAGGCAGCCGAGGCCCCACCATGGCCAGAATGCTCGTCAAGGACGGCAAGATCCTGAGCACCAAATTTATTGACCTGGAGTAACCGCAACAAAAACGGGGGATGCAGATCGCATCTCCCGTTTTTCTTTGAGCAAAAGGCCGAAGTTCAACAAGATCCATCAGACCAACTCTGCCGCGGAGCATGCGGGCTAGCCGCGCAGTGGCGCACGCCCGCAAAACTGGTTGAATAATGTGACGGCAGGGAGGGTTTCCGGGGCCGAGGGCGGGGGTTAAGTTTGTCGCGAGTTCCGCACGCAAAGGAAAGCACTTAATGTGCTTTCCGTC
>UQKY01000042.1 GCA_900541785.1 uncultured Collinsella sp. | reverse complement strand
GGTCGCGGCGTCAGGCAGCCCGCCAAAGAGCGTCCCCAATGACTAGTCGTTTAAGTCTGTCCCCAATGACCACTCTTGGTCGTTTAAGTCTGTCCCCAATGAGTACCCGATGACTAGGTGGCTAGGCGTGGGATTTGGTGCGTGAGAGGGCCAGGCCTGCGGCGGCGATGGCCACGGCAAAGAGCACGGTGACGCCCAGGTCGCAGGCGATGTCGCCCAACATGGCAGACGTCAGGTCCGACGCGAGCGCCTTGCCGATCGCGTCGTTCACCCAATATGTCGGCACAAAGTGCGCCACGGTCTGCACGGCCGGGCCCATCAGCGACAGCGGCATCCAAGCGCCGCCCAAAAACGTCATGAGCATGCCGAGCAGGTTGCCCACGCCATTGAGCAGCTCCTCGCGCGCACCCAGGCTCGAAAGGGCAAAGCCAACGGCCAGCGGCGTGCACGCCAGGGCAAACGTCGCCGCCAGTGCCAGGCACACACGGCCCACGCCGACCTCGGCAACCGCACCGGCAAAGCCCACGACGCCCATCATGCTCGACACAAACCAGATGCAGACGGTGAGCACGGCGGCGGCGGCAAACACGGCAAGCGAACGTTGGCGCTCGGAGATTGGGCCGGCATCCATACGACGCACGCGCTCGGGCTCGTTCATGCCCGAGAACACCAATCCCACCGACACGATGACCGACGAGATAATCGCGTACGCACCAAAGTTGAAATACGACTCGAGCGTGGCGGCGGCCGTCGAGTCAACCTTGACCTGCTCGATCTCGACCTCCGCGCGCTTCGCGGCAGCATGCTCAGCGGCCTTGGCAACGTCACCGTTAGAGGCAGTGGGTTCAAGTGCCGCCGCAGCGCCCGCGAGCGAGATCCAGCGCGATGCCTCGGCAGACGAAAGCGCCGCCGCCATGGTGCCGGCACCGTAGGTCACATCGAGTTTGGGCAGGGACTCCCCCGCGCGGGAGGCTGCAACGAGGTCGCCCTCAAACCCCTCCGGGATAAAGAACACGCAGTCGGCGCTGCCCTTGGCGCTGTTGCTCTTGGAGAGCGCGTCCGCAAGGTCGTAGGTGTCGTCGCCGACGCCCGTGACCAGCTCAAAGCGCGAACCCAGATGCTTGGTAAGCGCACGCGAAAGGTCGCTGTCGTCACGGTCGACCACGATCACGTTGGCATCGTAGGGCTTGTACTCGGTGAGCTGCGACGAGTTCCAGCTCACCGATGCCGCGATGAATACGCCCATGAGCGAAATGAACACCGTATAGATGAGCAAGTAGAACGGGTGTGCCAGCGCCATGCGAAGCGCGGTCTTAAAGGTGCTCATAGCGGCTCCTTCCAAAGATCAGCGTGGCGGCGGCAACGAACAGCAGCGCCATAAGGACCAGCGCGCCGGCGCGAACGGCAAAAGGTCCCAAGTCTTCAAAGAAATACAGGCGGTTGAACATGTCGCAGATAAGCTTGACGGGGTTGAACCAGCACTCGGCCGGGCAGGCGCGGGCGACGTCTTCGGCAAGCGCCATCGCCGGCTCGCCGTAGAGGCCGGCGAACAGGGCGCACGTGGTGGCGAAGCCCGTGAGAATGCCCGACTTGGACGCCTTGCCGCCCTTAACGGGAAGCGTGCCCACAAAGAGTCCCAGGCCCGTGGCGGCAAGCGCGGAAGCGGCACCGCCCACCAGACACAGCCCCTCGCGCCCGCCAAAGTCAACGCCCACGACCAGGCGCACGTAGCCGATCGCGATCGCCATCGAGGCGAAGGAGACCAGCCACGAGCCCACAAAGATACCGGCCAGCGACGCCGTCTTGGAAAGACCGCCCACGCAGCGACGCGCGCCAAGGCCGGACAGATTGGGCTGCAAATCGACGACGCTCAAGGCAGCAAACTCGGCAGACATCATCGCGACCAGGCCAAAGAGCGCGTAGTAGTAGATGACCGTGCCGTCGGGCGTGGTGCGCGTAAGGCTCACGCGACGGGTGCCGCCCTCGAGCGACAGGGCGCGCGCAACCGCCTCGGGGTCGGCGAGTACCGCCGGGTTGTCCTGGGCAATCTGGGACATGAGCTCGGCATTTTGTGTATACGAGCTTGCCACCGTCTCCAGGATGCTGCGATCGGTGAGCACCGTACTCGCACGTGAGCTGTCGTAACTCGATAGCAGCGTGAGTTTGGGCGTGCCTTCGGCGTCGACCGTATAGATGCCCGCGACCTCGCCGGCCTTAAGCGCCTTGCGGGCGGCGGCTGCGTCATCGCACTCGTGGATCTCGAGCAGCCGATCGTCGCTTTCCTTGGCAAGCGAAGCCGCCACGTCCTTAAAGGTCGAGGCGTCCCAGGCCTCGTCCGCTATGACGGCAACCGGCACCGGGTCGACCGTGCCGTCGGAGCTCAGATTCGCAAACATAAACATGAACATCGTGGAGAGCGCGATGGGAAAGAGAGCGCCCCAGACCCACGTGCTTGGCCGGCGCAGCAGCGTCTTGACCGTGGTGATGATGGTGTTGAACATGACTGCCCCCTAGTCGCGCAACTCGCGGCCGGTGATCTCGAGGAACACGTCGTTGAGGGTCGGTGGCTCGCTCCACACGCGGCCGAGCGCAACGTCGGCAGCACGCAGCGTATCGAGAATGTCGACCAGATTGTGCGGGCTCGCTTCACAGGTGCAGACGAGCTCGCCGCCGGACAGCTCGACCGAAAGCACGTGCTCGAGGGCACACAGTCGCTCGACCGTGGCGGACTCGACGGCGCCGACCTCGACGGTCACGCGCTCGCCCATCTGAATCATGCGCTTGAGCTCGTCGTTGGTGCCCTGCGCCAGCACGCGGCCGCCGTCCATTATCATGATGCGGCTGCAGATCTGCTCGACTTCCTCCATGTAATGACTGGTATACACCACCGTGGCGCCCTCGTCGCGCAGGCGGCAGATGCCCTCCAGGATGGCGTTACGGCTCTGAGGATCGACCGCCACCGTGGGCTCGTCAAAGAAGATGAGCTCGGGCTTGTGCGCGATGCCGCAGGCAATGTTGAGCCGGCGCGCTAGGCCGCCCGAGAGCTTGCCGGGGCGGAACTTGATAAAGTCGCCCAGGCCGACAAAGTCGATCGCCTCGTCCACGAGCGCGCGGCGGCGCTTGCGGTCGGTGACGTAGAGGCTGCAGAAATAATCGATGTTCTCGCGCACGGTGAGCTCGTCGAATACCGCCACCTGCTGCGGCACCACGCCGATGCGGCGCTTGAGGTCGTAGCGGGCGGGCGTCATGGGCTCGCCAAACAGCTCGATGGTGCCTTTGTCGTAGGCGAGCAGCTGCAAAATGCAGTTGATGGACGTGGTCTTGCCCGAGCCGTTGGGGCCCAGCAGGCCAAAGATCTCGCCGGGGGCGATGCTCAGGTTAAAGTGGTCGAGAGCAATAAGGTCGTCATAGCGCTTGACGAGGTTTTCGACGTGGACGATGTCTGTCATGAGGCGGCCCTTCTGTTGGTGGTGGCCCGGTACAATTGCATCATCGCAGGAGCAGGCGGCGCGCACCAGTGAGCTTTGTCACGAGTGCGGGGCTTGGCCGTGCGGCCCGCCGACGCCCCCGCTTTGCCGCGCGGGAGGAATGTCACGGTTGCGCGGGCGGCTCCTCCACCACGCGCGGCTTCGCGTACAATACCCGTATGAACAGGCTTTTCGACAAATCGATCGTGCTGGCGTGCTGTATTGCGGCCGCCATGGGTCTTGCTGTGGACGCTCGCCTGGTCGCAGCGTTTTGCCTTGGCGTTATTGCCACCTCACTGGCCGAGCTCGCGCAGAAGGATCGCACGTGCCGCACAAGCGAGGCCGCGAGCTACGCTTACATCATCGCGGCCGTCTTCGTGCCGCCGTTTGTGCCGTTTGCGCCTCTCGCCCTCTATGACATCGCGCGACGCGTGCGCCGCGAGCACGCCTGGGTCGCGCTGGGCGTTGGCGCCGTCTTTGCCTTTGCGCTCGTCGCGGACCTACGCGCGGACGCGCTCACCGCCCGAACGCTCCTGCTGACCGCCATCCTTTCGGTTGCCGCCACCTTGCTGTCGCTACGTACCGCCCAGTTAGAGCGCGAGCAGCAGCGCATGCGCCGTATCCGCGACGAGTTGCAGGAACGTGCTCTGGCGCTCGAAGCGCGCAACCGCGATCTTGCCGACCGCCAGGACTACGAAGTCGAGCTCGCGACACTCGCCGAGCGCGCCCGCATCGCGCGCGAGATCCACGATAACGTGGGCCACCAGCTCACGCGCGCCTCACTGCAAGCCGAAGCCTTGCGCGTGGTCCATGCCGACGAGCCCAGGGTCGCCGCCGATTTCGCCGACGTCAAACGCACGGTTGACGAGGCGCTCCAGCTTGTGCGCACCAGCGTCCACGCGCTCAACGACAACGCCGTCGACCTTTCCGTGCAGCTCGAACGCATTGTTGAAGGCGCACGCTCGGACGGCGGCCCGCAGATTGAGCTTGAAGTTATGGCCGAACATGCGCCCGCAAACGTCGCGAACTGCTTTGCGGCGGTCCTGCGCGAGGCGCTCTCCAACACCATGCGCCACGCTTGCGCCCGTACTGTCACCGTACGGTGCATGGAGCATCCGTCGTTTTACCAGCTCATCGTTACCGACGATGGCGCGGGCGAGGTCCAAGCAAGCAGCCGCGGCGCCGCGGAGGGCATGGGGCTTGCCTCCATGCGCGAGCGCATCGAGGCGCTTGGCGGCACCTTCTCCGCCGGCCCGCGTGCCGGCGCCAGCGGCTGGCGCGTGTTTGCCACCGTTCCCAAACAGCAAGGAGATGAGGGCCGATGAGGCTCATCGTTGTCGACGACGACCGCTTGGTGGTCGATTCGCTCAAGATTATCCTGGGCGCCCAGCCGCAAATCGAGGTAGTGGGCACCGGCGCCAATGGCGACGACGCGGTCGCGCTCTACGCCGAACACGTGCCCGACATCGCGCTGCTCGACATTCAGATGCCGGGACGCGACGGACTTTCGGCGGCGCGCGAGATCCTTGAGCGCGACCCTGCGGCGCGCGTGGTGTTTCTGACGACATTCTCGGATGACGAGTACATTGTGTCGGCGCTCAAACTGGGCGCCCGCGGCTACCTGATCAAAACCGATATCGCTACCATTCCGCCGGCATTGACGCAGGTCATGGACGGCAAACGCGTGCTCGAGGGCAAGGCAATCGAGGACATCGATTTTGACGGAACGGGCATCGAGGCGGGCACGCCCCGCCGGTCCGCGGCCTTCGCCAGCCTGACCGACCGCGAGTTCGAAGTCGCCGAGCTCATCGCCCGCGGCCTCGACAACAAGGAGATCGCTGCCACCGCCTATATGGGCGAAGGCACCGTGCGCAACCACATCAGCTCGATCCTTGCCAAAATGGGTCTGCGCAACCGCACGCAGATCGCCATCGCCTACCTGCGGGGGTAATTGCCCGAAGACCGACCGCCCCGGCAAAGAAAAATAGCTGCTACCGATTTAATGCCATTTCAAAACTATGTCGGATTACGGGGCAAAAGTCGGAGCCCTCATCCATAGCCTCATTTTCTGCAAAATGACAGCCCATCTACCTGCGGTTTTATTTTCACGGATATCGGCATGGTTGAGGGTTCGTGACTCAGCCCCGTAAACCGGCATTGTTTTGTTCGGGCGGCCCTGCACGAGCGCCTCCGCAAGTCTCGCGGGACCAAAATGATCCGTTTTCCTCCGCCCGCGGAGATCGGCCGACGGCGCCCGCCACGAAATCGGCCCATCTACTACGTTTAACTCGATACCCCCGACCATAACCGCTTTTCATGAAAACCGCAGGCTATCTACCTGCGGTTTTGTTTTTGCAATTTTCTGTATGGTCGGAGGTTCGCTATCCAGCCCCGTAATCCGGCATGGTTTTGTTCGTGGCGGTACAACCGCGCGTTTAAGCGCGGGGCCGGTGGGGCAGTTTTGCCCCACCGGCCCTATCCCAGCGCTATACCAGCCCCAGTCCAGAGTTATTCCGGTTTGGTTTCTACCGTGGGAGTCTTGTTCGCCGCAACTGGAGTGCGGGCGGTGTCCATGCTCAGACAGTGCTTGGGGCAGCTCTCGATGCACTCGCCGCACACCACGCAGGCGTACGGGTCGATCGACCAGGTGCCGCCTTTGCGATCGACCGCGAGCGCGCCCGCCGGGCAACGCCGCGCGCACATGCCGCAGCAGATGCACACGTCCATGTCATTGACGATATGCCCGCGCAGGCGCTCGGGCGCCGCGAGCTTCTCCTGCGGATAGCACACCGTGACCGGCTGCTTGACCATAGAACCCAAGGCCGTCTTGGCAAATGTCAGTAAACTCATGCCGCGCCTACCTTTCCGTGCAGCTAATGCAGGGGTCGATGGTCAGGATAATCATGGGCACGTTGGCAAGGAGCACGCCCTGCAGCGCATGCGTCAGACCCGCCAGGTTCTGCGACGTCGGCGTACGCACGCGAAAACGGTCCAGGTTCTTGGTGCCGTTACCGCGCACATAGTAATACGCCTCGCCGCGCGGCTGCTCAATCACAACCTCGCCACGCGCGCCGTCGGCCGGCGTGAGCTTGGTGCGCCCGCCGATGCCGTCGTGCGGAATCTTGCCCACAAGCTCCTTGATGATGTCCATGGCCTGCGTGACCTCGGCACAACGCACCTGGCAGCGGGCATAGCAGTCGCCATCGCTAGCAACGATAGGCTCAAACGCGGCCAGGTCCGCATAGGCGCCGTCGCCGAACATGCGCACGTCGTAATCCACGCCCGAGGCGCGACCGAACGGGCCGACCATCGACAGATTAAGCGCTTCCTTCTTGCTAATCACGCCCACGCCATGCAGGCGCTCGCCGCAGCTATTGTCGTCCAAAAACGTATGCACCAGGGCCTCGTAGTCGGGGCGCATGGCGTCAAGCGTCTGGACAATGCCGGCCAGCTCGGAGTCCTCGATATCGTGCTTAAGGCCGCCGATCTCGTTAATCGAAAGGATCACGCGGCCGCCGCAGGTGCTCTCAAAAATCTTGAGAATCTGCTCGCGCAGGGTCCACGAGCGATAGAACAGCGCCTCGAAGCCAAAGGCATCGGCGAGCAGGCCCAGCCACAGCAGGTGTGAGTGAATGCGCGAAAGCTCGTGCAAAATGGTGCGGATATACTGCACGCGGCCGGGCACCTCGATGTCGAGCATGCGCTCGCAGGCGCTGGCATAGCCGCAGCTATGGCCCACGGCGCAGATGCCGCAGATGCGCTCGGCGATGTACCCAAACTGATGCATATCGCGCTTTTCGGTGAGCTTCTCGAGTCCGCGGTGCACAAAGCCGATCTGCGGAATTGCCTCGATGACGCGGTCGTCCTCGATCACCAGGTCCAAATGAAGCGGCTCGGGCAGCACCGGGTGCTGCGGGCCAAACGGAATAACGGAGCGATGTGCCATGGACCTTACGCCTCCTTTTTCTGCTTGTCGCGGGCGGCCTTGGCGGCAAGCGCCGCGCGGACCTTGGCCGCTTTCTCGGGATCCATGGCGGCGAGCTTTGCTTCCAGCTCGGCGGCTTTGAGCGCGGCCTTGGCGGCAGCTTCATCGTGCTGAGCATCGGAGCCGGCAGCCGCAGCGGGCTGAGCGACAGTAGCACCCGCAGCACCCTCCCCCGCAGCGGCCGCGGCAGCGGCGGCCTTCTCGGCCGCAGCCTTGCGCGCCTTGGCCTCGGCAGCGGCACGGACCTTCATGGCCTTCTCGCGCGCAGCCTTCACCTCGGGCGTGATAACGCTCATGGGTTCGGCAGTCGAGACCTGGTAGAAAAAGCCCTTAAAGTCGAGCTGCATGTCGGTGATGGCAAGTCCAAATAGGTCGTGGGCCTCATTTTCAAACGGGAACACCGCGGGGTAATACGAGCTGATGGACGGAATCTCCTGGCACTGGTCGATGCCCTCAACCACCAGGTTCTCAATCGCATAGCTGCCGTCCTGAGCGATCCGCTCCTGAGCAGCACGAACGTTGATAAACGTATAGACCAGGCGATACGATCCGTCGTCCACACAGCGCTCGGCGTGCATTTGCACAAAGCGCGCGCCGACGCCCTTGAGCGCCTGGACATGCGACAGGAGCTCGTCGATCCCGACGGTGGTATAGATTGCCTTTTGCATTACTCGGCCTCCTTTGCAGCGACGGGCGTCTCAGCAGGTGCGTCGCCAGCGGCGGGCGCGGCGGGCTTCTCGGCAGGCGCGTCACCGGCACCGTCAGCCCCGGCCCCCGCAGCCACAAACCCGTCCTCGCCCAGCTCAACGCCACCGTCCCAGGTTGCGGCACCGCCCACGGTGAGCGGGTCACCGCCAGCACGCATCACGGCCTCCTTCTGGTCCAGGATGCCGCACGCCTCCACAATGGCATCGATTACGGTCTCGGGGCGAATGGCGCACCCGGGCGCGTACACGTCCACGGGAATCGCGCGGTCCACGCCGCCGATCACGTTGTAGGCATCGCGGAACACGCCGCCCGAACACGCGCAGATGCCGCAGGCCACCACGCACTTGGGCTCGAGCATCTGGCTGTAGATCTGGCGCACGACGGGCAGGTTCTGGGCATTGACCGACCCCGTCACCAAAAAGATATCCGCATGCTTGGGGTTGCCGGTGTTGACCACGCCAAAGCGCTCCGCATCAAACAGTGGCGTGAGCGAGGCCAGCACCTCGATATCGCATCCGTTGCAGCTCGAGCCGTCGTAATGAATAACCCACGGCGAGCGCGACATTTTATGATCCATGGATGCCGCCTCCTAAATAAATACGTCGACGAGGATGGGCATAAGGTTGAGCAGGCCAAACACCAGCGCCACGCCCCAGCCGAGCTTAAAGCAGCTGCGCCAGGTGCTGCGGGCGAAGGTGTTATCGATCAGCACCTCGACAAAGTACGTCGCAGCCATCACGACCAGGGCGACCACCCAGCTCACCGGGTTGTCCCAGACAAAGAACATGCCCACCCACATCAAAAACAGCGCGGTCTCGCACCAGTGCATAAGGGTCATCTTGGCCAGCGTGCCGCCGCTCATCTCGGTGGCGACGCCCTGGACAATCTCCTGATGCGCGTGATGCGAATACGAAAGGTCAAACGGCGACTTGCGCAGCTTGATGGTGAGCACCGCGAGCAGCGCGAGGAAAATGGGCGCGCTGTACACAATGATGGGGGCCGACTGCCCCGTCACGGCGATGGAATCGAAGCTATCGGTGGCAAGGTACAGGCCCACGCTCATCAGCAGAACGGCGGGCTCGTAACTCATAACCTGCAGCAGCTCGCGATCGGCACCAACCTGGGCAAACGGGCTTTGCGTCGAGGCGGACGCCAGCACCACAAAAATCGCGGCGAGCGTCACCATAAAGGCGCACAACAGCGTGTTGGAGCCCGACACAAAGATGCCGCCGCCCACGACGGTAAAGATGAGCGCGCACGCCATGTAGGTATCGTCCATGGTGTTTACGCTGGCAGGGGCCTTGCGCAGCAGCTTGGCAACGTCGTAGAAGGGCTGCAGCAAGCGCGGGCCCACGCGACCTTGCATACGGGCGGACAGCTTACGGTCAAGGCCGTCAATCAAGCCGCCCACAAGCGGCGCCAGCAAGGCAAACGCCACGGTGCCAATAAAAATGCCCACGACGCCCGAGCCCTCGAAATACTTACCGCGCAGCACCGAGGGCGCGCTCATGGCAAGCCGCTCGGGCCCAATCCACGCGCAACACAGCAGCGCAAACAAGATAATGCTGCAGCACACGACGCTACCCGCGGGGCTAATACGCTTCTCGCCAAGGGCGTCCTCCGAGTACCAATTGCGCTTTTCGGCCTTCACCTCGTGTCCCATCGAGCCGCGGAAATGGCGATATTTGTCGGTTCCCACGCCCGAAAGGTACACGTTGACGTGCGGCTTATTGCTCACGCGGAATGAAGTCAGCAGCACCACGGCGATAAACGCCACGATAACCACCATCAGATACATGGCGTCCTTGCCGATAACGTACGGCACGCGGCCAAACACCATGGCCAAGTAAGGCGACACCAGGCCGCTCGAGATAACCGGGAACGCCACGCAGCACAGAATCAGCAGCGCGGCGATGGTGTTGAGGGCCATCCATTCGGTCTTATGGACATTGACCTCAACGTTTTGAGCCGTGGGATCGACGCCCGAAAGCTTGGCAAGCCACTTGCCCCAGAAGTAAAACGTCGCGGCCGAGCCAAAGGCAAGCACCATGATCATGAGCACGTTGCCGGTCTGCGCGAACGCCACCAGGGCGCCCCACTTGGACACGAGCATGCCAAACGGCGCCACAAACATGCCCATAATGCCCAGCATCATCAGGCGCGTCAGGTGCGGCATGCGGCTGAACATACCGTCCATGTCCTCGATATTGCGGCTGCCGATATGATGCTCGGCCGTGCCCACGCACAGGAACAGCAGCGACTTTGCCACCGTGTGGAACAGGATTAGGAAGATGGCCGCCCATACGGCCTCGGGCGCGCCGACGCCCAGGCAGGCACTGATGAGGCCCAGGTTGGAGATGGTGGAGTACGCGAGCACGCGTTTGGCGTTGCTCTGCGAGATGGCCATGAGGGCAGTGAGCAAAAACGTGATGGCACCCACACTCGTGACCATAAAGCCGGTCACGGGGTAGATGGCATAGAGCGGGCTCAGCTTGACCATCAGGAACACGCCGGCTTTGACCATGGTTGACGAGTGCAGCAGGGCGCTCGTGGGCGTGGGGGCAACCATAGCACCGAGCAGCCAAGTGTGGAACGGCATCTGTGCGGCCTTGGTGAGCGCGGCGAGCGACAGCAGAACGACCGGCATCACCAGCAGCGCGGATTGCGCGGTTCCGGCACCGGAAAGCTCGATCATTCCCGAGATGGTCAGCGGCATGCCGTTCACGTGCAAGAACATAAGGCCCGCCAAAAACGCGATACCGCCCAGCATGTTAAGGATGATCTGGGTGAAAGCATTCTTGATGGCCTCGGGCGTGCGCGTGTAGCCAATCATAAGGAACGAGCACACGGTGGTGATTTCCCAGCCGCAGAACAGCCACTCAAGGTTGTCGCTCGTCACGATGACGAACATGGCTGAAAGGAACAGGAACATAAGCGCCAGGAACTGCGGGCGACGGTCGGGCGCGGTCTGCCCGCGCAGCGCAGCCTCGTGCTCGTCATGGGCCTGGAAGTCCTTCATGTAGCCCAAGGCATACACGCAGATAAGGCTGCCGACGATGCCGACGGCGAGGACCATGATCACGCTCATGTAGTCCAGGTAAAGCGGTGTCGCCGTGACGGCCTCGGCCGCGGGCAACGTCATGGCCGCAAAGGCGAGCGAACCCACCAGCTGGACTATGCCGAGCACCGTGGTGAGCGCGTTCCTATATTTGTACGCGTTGTATAGGATGACGGCGCACAGGATGACGTCGATGACGGAGCTGATGATCGAGAGCACATGCGAGGTGCCGGGGGCAACCTCAAAGCTCTGCGGACCCGTGCCAAAAAACATGACGGCGACTACAACTGTCACCGCCATAATAATGCCGGAGCCTACAAGCCCCACCGCATCGCGGGCGCGGTCACCGCGCGCGAGCAGCATGCCCAGCGCCGGTACCAGCGGAAACAGGGTAAGGAAATACAGTAGCGTCATACCATCACTCCCCCATGCAAAAACGCTGCAATTGTTTAACGTTATAGCTCAATTACGGGGTTGCGGTGGCAGGTTTTCGGTCAACTGGGGAGTTTTAGGCGTACGGGGCAAGGAGCCTGTCCGCATTGGAGTAGAGGGGCGGCAAGAAAAATGCGCCCCTGTGGGCGCACCATCCCGTTTGCTATTCCGCCTTTTTAACGCGCGGCTTGCGACCGCGCGGCTTATCGACCAGTGCGGACTCACCGCTCTCGCGGTACTGACGGCACCAAGCCTTGACCGAAGACTCGCTGGGAATCTTGTGCTTGATCATGGCCTCGCGAACCGTCAAGCCGTTTTCCAGGCGGTCCTTAACCACAGCGAGCTTTACGTCGTACGAATAGGTGTGATGATGCGAACCGGCATTGAGAACGGCGTCGGCACCGCCCACGGCATACGCGCGGGCCCACTGACGAGCCGTGGCCTGGGGAATGCCAATCTCCGCAGCGAGGGCGCGATGACCGACCCCCTCTTGGAGGATCTCGACGGCGCGCTGTCTAACCTCGGGCGCATGCGTGCGAGTCCTAGTTGCTTCCGACATACCTGCCACTTCTTAGCCTTAACCGTTAATCTGCTTTCTTACGTGCAAGTTAGATAGTAGCATTTTACTGTTTGCTCAAAGCAGTTAATTAAAGTAGACGCGTCGTTATCTGGGCATTTGGCACCAAATTACGACATTTCTTTATCGATTATTTACGCTGGTAGCTGACTCGCAGCTAATCGTCATTCGCTTGTCAGCAAAATTGGCATCTCTTTATGTCCTTTGGTATAGAGGATATAGTTATTAACCCCTCCCCCAATAATTTTGAGTGATCTGCAAGGCAGTAGACGTCCTCACTCCTCATGATTACCGCGCATTGCCATCCACCGGAGCAAAACAAAAAGGGCGGGACCTGCTGCGCTTGCAGGCCCCGCACCGGTTGACACCCGACGGGACACAGCCGGGCGAGACGAATCCGTGCTACCGCCCCGCCTGGCCGCGATGTTCAACTACAGCTCGTTGGCCGCGTGATACGCCGTGCGAATGGCGCTCGCAATGTCGGCGGTGCGCTCACCCGAGCAGTCGCCCACGCAGGTCACGGGCACCGTCACGCCATCCAGGTCAAACGCGTTGGCCTTGGAGCCCACGGCCATCACCACGTAATCGCAGACGATCTTCACCGGCTCCTCGGCGCCGTCCTCGGTGGTGCGAACAGCCTCCACGCCCTCGTCGGTAATGGCGGTCAGGCGGGTCTTCACGTGCTGCTCCACGTTGTGCTCTGCAAAGTCGCTCATAATCAGCGGCAGAATGGTCTCGGACTCGCCCGCGGCAATCTTGTCGAGCATCTCCACGATCGCCACCTCGCAGCCGTGCTGCAGCAGGTACTCGGCAGTCTCGGTGCCCACCAGACCGCCGCCAATGACGGCGACGCGCCCGCTGAGCTCCACCTTGCCGGCCAGCACGTCCCAGCTCGAGACGACCTTGTCCGAGTCGGCGCCCGGAACGGGGATGACCACGTCGTGTGCGCCTACGGCCACAATCGCAGCGTCGGCGGCGTTGAGGTCCTCAGCGGTAGCGGCATGGTTGAGCTCAACCTTCACTCCCAGGCCGGGCAGAATCTTCTCGTAGTACTCAACCGAGCGCATGATCTCGTCCTTACGCGGAGGTGCAGCCGCCAGCACAATCTGGCCGCCCAAGTGGTCGCTCGCCTCGTAAACGGTCACATCGTAGCCGCGCTTGGCCGCCACGCGCGCGGCCTCCAAGCCGGCAATACCGCCGCCCACCACGGCGATCTTCTTGTCGCCCTCGCCCGGCTTGATGGCGACGGTCGCCTCGTCGCCGTTCTCGGCGTTGAGCACGCACGAGATGTACTTGCGGTTTTGAATCGCATCGACGCAGCCCTTGTTGCAGTTGAGGCACTCGCGGATGGGCTCACCCGTGGCAGCCTTCAGCGCAATGTCGGGGTCGCACATGAGCGAGCGGCCATAGGCGATGATGTCGGCCGCGCCGTCTTCCAGAATCTTCTCGCCGGCCTCGACCGAGATGACACGGCCCACGGTTGCCACCGGCACGGAGACCAGGGCCTTGACGCGCTCGGCCACGGGCAGCGTCCAGTTGTAGGGCATGGCGCCCATGGGCGGAATGGTGTCGCCCATGTTGCCGGTGTGGTTGGCCTGTGCAACCTGGATCATGTCGATGCCCGCGCCCTCGAGCAGCTTGGCGAACTCGCAGGCCTCGTCAGGCTGCAGGCCGCCCTTGCCGCGCGGCGTGCCGTCGGGGTTCTCCATGATCACGGGGAGCTTGTACTCCACCATCAGCTGCGGCGCGGCTTCCTTAATGGCGGCGACGACCTCCAGCGCATAGCGGACGCGGTTCTCGAACGAACCACCGTACTCGTCGGTGCGCTTGTTGAGGATTGCCGAGCACAGCGAACCCACCAGACGGTCGCCGTGGACCTCGATGGCGTCGATGCCGGCCTGCTGCGCACGGGCGGCCGAGGCAGCGATGGCTTCCTTGATCTGGGTGAGCTGTTCTACGCTTGCCTCGTTCACAAAGTGCTGCATGTCGTGGTGCAGCTTGGCGTAGGCCTGATTGCGGATCTCGTTGGACTCGGCCATCTTGGCGGCAAAGGTCTCCTCGTCGCCGGCGGCCTTGGCCTCCTGCGCGGCCTTGGCAGCGGCCATGGATCCCATGACCATGCGGCCGACACCGGGCACGTCATACTCGGGGTGGAACAGCTGCAGCGCGACCTTGGCGCTGTGCTTGTGGACGGCGTCGGCCAGTGCCTTAAACGTGGGGATCTGGGCGTCGGTCGCCAGCTTGGGCGTGGGGCTTGCGGTCATAACGGGAGCGACGTCGCCGATGACGATGTAGCTCACGCCGCCACGGGCCAGACGCTCATAAAAGGCCAGGCTGCGCTCGCCGATGGAACCGTCGCGCTCCTCGTAGCCGGTGGTCAGCGGCGGGAACATAATGCGGTTCTTGAGCTCAAGGGGGCCAACCGTAATGGGCTGGAGCAGCTTGGATGCAGGTGCGGTCATGGATATTCCTCTCTTGTAGGCGCGGCGGCGATGATGCCGCGTAGTTGTCTAGAGGATATGGCATGGAAGCACAGCGGCACAACGAAAATCGGCGAATATCAGGTGGCGGCAGGTGGATGGGGCGGGGCGGCCCGTCGGTTTGTCTCGATCTGTAACAGTTACCCAGCAAAACCGGGTCTTACTGTTACAGATCGAGATATTCCTCTCGACCCAACCTCAACAATCTAAATCTGTAACATCTAGACCCACTTTTGGCCCCTACCTGTTACAGATCGAGACAAACCAATCTAATCTGCCGAAAGATCTCGATCTGTAACAGTTACTCAGCAAAATGAACCCCAGATGTTACAGATCGAGACAAACGGGGCCCGCCTGCCAGAAAATCTCAATCTGTAACAACAACTCGGCAAAATCCGTCCCTCGTGTTACAGATTTAGACAAACGGGGCCCAACCCACCGGTATATCTAGATCTGTAACACCTAGCCGTCCAAATCGGGTCTAAATGTTACAGATTGAGATTTTGTTTGAGAGGCCGAGAATTGGACCGAAAACACGGTCCCGGAATAACAAAAAAGCCCGCCGGCTAGGCCGACGAGCTGCAAGTTCTTGGTCGCGGGGGCAGGATTTGAACCTACGACCTCCGGGTTATGAGCCCGGCGAGCTACCAGACTGCTCCACCCCGCAATGTCTGGGCACCTCATGTGCGCAAGAAAGAATATTACGCGGGAGTTCGGTAAACGGCAAGGAAAATCTCGTAGAGCATAATTCCTTCATATTTAAACCCCTCGGTCCATATCACCGTAAACGAATCGCAGCCGAGCGCCGTCGGCGGCGCGTATACAATGGTGTGCGTCCTTTTACGCCGACACCTGGAGTAGACATGCTGCTCGCTATCGATATGGGAAACACGCAGACGGCCATGGGCCTGTTTGACGGAGACGAGCTGGTGCAGTCGTGGCGCATGCCCACCGACCGCTCCTATACCGCCGACGAGATTCACGTGCGCCTGATGGGCTTCTTTAAGATGTACGACCTCTCGCTCGGCGCGGTCGACGCGATCGCCTTTGCCGGCGTGGTGCCGCAGCTCTCGCGCGAGTGGCACGCCGTGGCCGACCGCATCGCGGCAGACGCCATCGTCATTGGGCCGCAGACGGCGGCCGTGACCAAGCTGCGCGCGGCGCGCCCCCAGGCCGTTGGTGCCGACCGCATCGCCAACGCCGTCGCTGCCGAGACCTTCTACGGCGCCCCGGCGATCGTGGTGGACTTTGGCACCGCGACCAATATCGACGTCATCGACGAAGACGGCTATTACATTGGCGGAGCGATTGCGCCAGGCATCCGCATTTCGATGGACGCGCTCGCCGCCCGAGCCGCCAAGCTCGCCAGCGTTCCGCTCGAGGCGCCCGAGCACGCCATCGGCCGCGATACCGAGGAGTGCATCAAGGTCGGCGCCGTAACGGGCGCTGCCGCCATGGCCGAGGGCCTGGTCGCGCGCATGAAGCGCGAGCTGGGACGCGAGGACGCCACCGTTATAGCCACGGGCGGCCTCGCCAGCATCGTCGCCGATTCGACCGCCGCCTTCGACGTGGTCGATGGACAACTCACCATCAAAGGCATTTGCGAAATCTACCGCCGCATGCAGGAGCTGGGGTAGGCTCTGGCGAAGCCGAGGCGTTACAGCCCGCGTATCCGTACGGCCTCGGGCGGAAACTCTTGCTCGCCGGCATCGGTCTTAATGGTCGCGCGACCCCAGATGTCCAGGCCCGCAAACACGCCGACCGCGAGCGGCAGGCCGTTGGGCGACACCGCCGCGACCTGACGACCCAGCAGCGGCACCATATCGAAGTACTCACCCAGCACCGGGGCCAGCGGGCCGGCAGCGCCCTGTGGCGTGTTGGCGGCAACCGCCCAGGCGTCAACGCGAGCGAGCACCGCCGCGGCCAATGCCTCGACCAGCGCCTCGTCGGCCATATCCACGCCGAGCTCGCCTAGCACCGCACGCTCGACATCCACCGTCACCGCGGCAAACATGCCCGCGGCACCGGCACCGCCGTTGACGGCGACGCGCGCGAGCGACGTCTCAAACGCAGGCGCGCCGCACACAATGTCACTCGGCCACTGGATGCCCACTTTGCCGGCAAGCCCCAGGCCCGGCGTTGCGGCCGTGCCCGCGAGCGCGTCCATCATGCCCATTGCGGCCACAAACGGCAGGCCGTGGAAGGCGTGCATGTTCACATCGGGGCGCACGACCAGCGAAAACGTCAACGACGCCTCGCCCGCGCTCCAAGCACACCAGCCCGCGGACACACCTTCGCGACCCGCGTCGCGCGCCGCGTCGAGCTCGGTACCGGCGGCAACAGCATTCATCTCGATCATCTACATACGCCCCAATTCGCCCACGATATGGCCCACGCGATCCTCGGGCTCCTTGACCTCGACGCCGTTGTAGCGGAAGAACCGCGCCGGGTCGTGCATCAGGTCCTCGAGCGGCACCAGCACAAAATCGCGCTCGCCAATGAGCGGATGCGGCAGGCGCAGCTTTTTGCCGCCGTGGGTCTCGCCGTCCATCCACAGCAGGTCCAGGTCGATGGTGCGCGGGCCGTTTGCCTTGGCCTTTTTGGAGCGGTCGCGGCCCAGCTCAGCCTCGATCTTCATAAGCTCGTCGAGCAGCACCAACGGCGCCAGCTCGGTCTTGATCTCGATGACGGCGTTGGCAAATGCGTCCTGGCGCGTCTCGTAGGCCGGCTCGCTCTCGTAGATGCGCGAGCAGTTGGACACGCAGGTGAGCGGGATCTCGGCAATCATGTCGCGCGCAGCGCGGATGTTGTCGCAGCGATGCCCCAGGTTGGAACCCACGGCCACAAACGTGCGGCGCGGCTGCGGCTTGGCAACGGCCCAGTAACCGTTCAGGAACTGCGCAAAGCCCGCAACGTCATGCACACGCACGATGTTGGCGCCGGCCTGGATGGCGCCCAGGCACACGCCAAATGTGGCGGCATCGCGCGCGGCGGCCTCAGTCACACCCGAGACGGCGCCCACAAATCGCTTGCGTGACACGGCGCACATGAGCGGATAGCCCAGCGACGCCATCTTGGCGGTCTCGCGCTGGATGACGATGTCTTCGTTGGCCGTCTTGCCAAAGCCCGGGCCGGGATCGATGCAGATACGGTCGCGCGACACGCCGGCATGGATGAGCGTGCGGGCCTGGTCGGACAGAAAGCCCATGACGCGGCGCATGATGGGCGCAGAATCGGGCAGGGTAAAGCGGCGGAGCTGCGAGGTGGGCACGTAGGCTTCCTCGCGGCGGGCGCTGCGGCGCATCATGGCGGCCAGGTGGTCGCTGGGCTCTGGTGCGGCTTCGGTAGCTGCGGGCACGGTCTCGGGCTCAGCGGCGGCGGGGGCAGCCTGCTCGGCAGCCGGCGTCTCCGGCTCGGCAACAGGCTCGGGCGCGGGCTCCGGTTCACCAAACGGCAGCGAGGGCTGTACCACACCGCCCGGAAGCTTGGCCTCAACCTTGGGCTCGCCCAGCAACTTGCCGCGACGGCGACGGGCCGGCTTCTCGGCCTCGCGCGCGGCCTCGGCAGCCGCTTCGCGTGCCTTCTCGGCAACAAACGCCGCAGCCGAGGTATCGAGCTGCACCGTCGCGTGCGTGCGTGCGGGTGCAGCGACCTCGCCGGCGTGCATTACGATGACGCCGCAGGTGCTCGTCTTAACGAACTCAACCATCTTGGGATCGGTGAAGCCCGTCACGTCGTTGACAATCGAAGCACCGCAGCGCACAGCCGCCTTGGCAACCGCCACATGACGCGTATCGATCGAGACGATGGCGCCCTCTTTGGCGAGCGCGCGCACGACGGGCAGCACGCGACGCGCTTCCTCGTCGGGGTTGACCGGGGTAAAGCCGGGGCGCGTGGACTCGCCGCCCACGTCGATGATGTCGGCGCCGGCATCGAGCATCGCCAGGCCGTACTCGATAGCGGCATCTTGGTCAAAGTGCTCACCGCCGTCGCTAAACGAATCGGGCGTCACGTTGAGGACGCCCATGATGCGCGGACGGTCAAAGCTGAGCTCGTACTTTCCGCACCGCCATGTCTTGCTGTCGTTCGCCATGAACATCCTCCTAAAATGCCCACGCCGCCGCGCTCGGGCGCTGGCGGCGGGGTCGCTTTGCAATCAGTCTTTCTATTGTATCCGCGCGCGCGGGCTAGAACGCAAACGCGGCCGCGATGTCGCAAGAAATCAGCAGGTCGGCATTTGCATCCTGATCGGTTGGCGCCAAATTGCAAATGGCCAGCGTATCGCCAGTAAAGTAACGCGTGAGGCCCGCCGCCGGATACACCACGAGCGAGGTTCCGCCCACGACGAGGGCGTCGGCTGCGGCGATGGCAGCAACGGCGCCGGTAAGCACACGCTCATCGAGCGGTTCTTCGTAGAGGACCACATCGGGCTTGATGCGACCGCCGCACGCAGGGCACACGGGCACGCCCGCGGCGTCCTCGTGCTCGCGCGCGCAAATCCATTCGGCGCTGTAGACCGCGCCGCACGTCTGGCAGATATTGCGGTGGACCGAGCCATGCAGCTCGAACACGCGCTGCGAGCCGGCCATCTGGTGCAGGCCGTCGATATTTTGCGTCACCACGGCGTCGAGCTTGCCGGCGCGTTCCAGCTCCGCCAGCTTGGCGTGGCAGTGGTTGGGCTTGGCGTCAAGGGAGATCATCTTGGTCCGGTAGAAGTCGAAAAACTCCGCCGGATGCGCCTCGTAGAAGCTGTGCGAGAGCATAGTCTCGGGCGGATAGGAAAACCGCTGGTGATACAGGCCGTCCACGCTGCGGAAATCGGGGATGCCACTCGCCGTGGAAACGCCCGCGCCGCCAAAGAAGACCACGTGGCTATGGGTTTCGAACAGCTCCGCCAGCGCAGCGGAGGCCTGTTTGGGGTCCGATATTGCCTGCGTCATATATGTCCTCCGTCCGTGTCTTAGGGACGGCGGCGTTCGCACTATCACTCGCGGACTCCGCCCCGCTCTTGTTGCGTTAATCTTAAGCCTGCCAACCCCGTCGAAAGGACACCATGCCTCAGACTTACACTTTCGCCTCGTGGAACGTCAACGGCCTGCGCGCCGTGCTCAAAAAGGACCCGAGCTTTATCCAGATCGCGCAAGAACTCGACGTCGATATCCTGGCGCTGCAGGAGACCAAGCTGCAAGAAGGCCAAGTCGATATCGACCTGCCCGGCTATCACCAAACCTGGAGCTACGCCGAACGCAAAGGCTATTCGGGCACTGCGGTCTTTAGCCGCCAGGAACCGCTGCGCGTGCTGCACGCCGATGCGCTGCTACCCTACGCCGGCGAGGGTGGGGCCGCCGAGCTCGTCGCCCAAGCCGCGACCGAGGGCCGCGTCTGTGCGCTCGAGTTCGACAAGTTTTGGTTTGTCGACGTCTATACGCCCAACGCCCAAAACGAGCTTGCCCGCATCGATGTGCGCATGGCCTGGGACGATGCCTACCGCGGCTTTTTGAGCGCGCTTGAGCGCGAAACCGGCAAGCCCGTCGTAACCTGCGGCGACTTTAACGTGGCACACGAGGAGATCGACCTAAAGAACCCCAAGTCCAACCGCGGCAACGCAGGCTTTTCGGACGAGGAGCGCGGCAAGTTTACCGAGCTGCTCGACGCCGGTTTTACCGACACCTGGCGCGCGGCAAACCCCGACGTCGAGGGCGTCTACAGCTGGTGGAGCTACCGCTTTAATGCCCGCAAGAACAACGCAGGCTGGCGCATCGACTACTTCCTGGTAAGCAACGCAATCGCCGGCAACGTACGCGACACCGGCATCCGCGGCGACATCTTTGGCAGCGATCACTGCCCCGTCACCCTCACCCTGGAGCTCTAACCCCCAAAATGATCCCCTGGGGACGGAGGAAAACAGATCATTTTGGCTCTCCGAGGACACCTGCGTAATACATCTGCCGCGAAAAGCGCCCATCTACTACGTTTAAGCCGTTACCCTCAACCATAACCATGTTCTACGAAAAACCACAGGCTTTCTACCTGCGGTTTTCTTTTCACATTGCTCACTGTGGTTGAGGACGGCGGTAGCGCACAGAGATGTGGTGTAAGAGGCGGGGCATGCCCCGCCTCCGCCCTT
>UQKY01000041.1 GCA_900541785.1 uncultured Collinsella sp. | reverse complement strand
AGCTGCGGAAACGCGGGGTCCGTTCAGGCTGTTGCGTTGAGATTGAAAATCAACCCTTGCAGATTGCTGGCGACAGGCTACTAATAGCGGCATGGCTTTGCTGTTGGCTCACTCCGCCGCCCGCCTCACGGCGCCGGGGGTTTCTCGGCGCAGTGAGGCGGCATCGGTTGTTCTAGCTGTTCTGTGCCAATAGGTTGTTTACACCCGGGTAGTGACAAATAGGGAGGGCTCCCACATGCTGTGAGTTGTCTAGACGAACAGCAGAGGAGCCCTCCCATGGAGCAACATCCTAACGCAAGGCTCACCCCGAGGGGGCGCGAGACGCTCGTCTCGCGCATAGAGTCCGGCCTCGGCGTCGCCGAGACCGCGCGTCAGATGGGCGTCAGCCGCCAGACGGCGAGCAAGTGGCTGCGCCGCAGCAGGTCCGGAGAGCCCATGTCCGACCGCAGTAGCCGCCCGCGCAGGCTCGCGAGGTCCACGCCGCGCGAGATCGAGAACCGGGTCCGCGAGGCGCGCTCGTCACTGCCGCTCGCCCCGCCCGGGCTGGCGCCGGGCGCGCTATGCTTAGGGAGCGGTGGGCGCCTCCGGAGCAGCAGGGGACTCGGACGCGGTGATGCCGGAGGTGTCGATCTCGCCCAGATTGGCGAGCTGCTCGATGAGGGGGAGGCCCATCGGGTCGTCCACCTCGACGCCGCCGAGCACGATGGTGCTGTAGCGCGTGTCGACTTGGGTTGTGAACACGGCCGGGTCGAAACCCGAAGCGATAAAGCCAATGCCCGCGAGGACAACACCCGCGGCAACGAGCCCGCCCGCCACGGCGAGGTAGATCTTCTTCGCACTGGTCATGGTACTCACTCCTTTCTACGCCGCGAGATGCGCGGCAGCGCCGCCCTTCTCGCCCTTACCCTTCCAGAAGGGCGAGGCAGCCTTCCTCGCCCAGAGCGCCGAGAGGCGCGCAATTTGTTTTGAGGCGGCCCAAGCGCCAGCACCAACGAAGAGCGCCACGCCGACGAGGCCGAGCCCCACGCCCGCCGAGGCGAGGGCGTACGGGAAGTGGCCGATGATGACGCCGCTTACGGCAAGCAGGAGCCCAACTACGCCCACGCCCCCGAGTGCCACCGCGACGATCCACACGCAGAGCGCCAGCACCCAGATGCAGATATAGACCGTGACGGCCACGGCGGCGAAGGCGGCGAGCAGCGGCACCCACACCGGGGAGCCCACGATGGCCAGCACCCACAGCAGCGCGGTGCTGCGCCGGCGCGTCCTCGCGATCGCGCGCGGCACGGCGGGCAGGTCGTCGAGCGTGGCCTTCGCCACCTCGCCGGGCGTGCCCATGGCGGCCACGGCCTCCTCCTCGCTCATACCGTCCTCCATGCGGTCGGCGATGGCCTCCGCATAGAACGCCTTGGTCTCCTCCACCTGCTCGGCCGGCAGGCAGGCGAGCAGCTCGCCCAACCGGCCCGGAAACTCATCGCGCGTCATGGTGCGCCTCCTCAACGTATGCGTAAATCTCCCGTACGGACGGCCACTCAGCCAGGAACTCCTCGATGCGCGCTCGCCCGTCGTCCGTGATGCGGTAGTACCGGCGCAGCCGCCCGTTGTGCTCGGCGGAGCGCGCCGTGATGCACCCGGCCTTCTCCAGGCGCTTGAGCAGCGGGTAGAGCGTCGACTCCGTGAGCCCCATGCTCGCCGGTACGTCCTTCACGATCTGGTAGCCGTAGGACTCCTCGCCGGAGACGGCCGCGAGCACGCAGGCCTCCAGGAAGCCGCGCTTCATCTGTGCCTCCATCCGCACACCTCCTCTCGTCATATACTATGCTATACACACTATACGATGCAAGGTATTAGACGTCAACTCTCATCGCGAAGATTCTCCGGCCCCTGCGCGCTGCGAACGTGATATCGCGGGGCGGTTGGCATTATGCATGAAACGTCAAGTAACGCTCTTTTGATCCACTTCCACTCGGCCCCATATGCCTTGTACAACACCCCCCTTCAACCTTGGGTTCAAGGGAGCCGCTAGGCTGGGCGTGCCGGACGGTAAGGTCCTGGACGCGATGGTGGACTTCTCCGATGCCATAGGGGTCATGGGTCTACGCCGATGGAGGCCCACGCACGCGGCAGGGCTCGCCCGTCACCGCTGGTCGCCGGACGGTCCCCACGCTCCGCTCGCCAACGCGCAGGCGACAGCAGCAGTCCAGCGCTAGCTGGAGACGCCGGAATGCCCAGAAGATGCGTTTCCCATCACTGCGACAGAGCTTTTTGCAGGGGTGGCAATTTTTCCTAATATCGAGGTCAGCTTGGCTTCGGTAGCCACCTTGAGAGCATCGCCAATAGACTCTTCCTTTATGCGTTCGGCATAATCGTAGGCAATACCCAAAAATTCCAGTCCCGAGCAACAGGAGTACAATTGCTGCATAGTTGCCACCTGATGGGAGATGGAAGATGGACTGCGATGGCTACCCACGCGTTCCTATGCCGTTGATGTGCACCGCCTTTGTGCCGGGGCAGATTGACGCTGCGGTTGCAGGCATTTCCGACCCCGATTCGCGCGCCATTGCCGCGGCAGAAGCTCTATACTTTCGCGGACAGGCCGCCCTCGCTGCCAAGACGGCGCGCCCCTATCTTGACGCCACCGACCCCGCACTGCGCTATTCCGCATGCCTTATCTGCGGATATGCCAGTCTGTCGCTCAACCGTATCGCCGATGCCCGCCGTTGCCTTGCTGGCATCCTCGATACGCCAACTGACGAGGAATCGCCCGCCGTCCACGCCACGCACATCCTGTTCGCCTCCGCCGCGAGCGTCCTGCTGCACTTGCCTTCCCCGTATTCCGCCGAAGAGTTTTATCCGCTTGCGGCGCATCTGCCCGAAGGCCTGCGCCTGTTCGCCAGCTACGTGATGGCGCACGCCTTGTACCTGCGCGGCGAATATGGCCGCAGTCTGGGCATGGCGGAAAACGCCCTGATCATGAAACAGGGAAGCTATCCCATCTCGGAGCTGTTCCTGCACCTGTCGGCTTCCATGGCATGCATGAGCCTCAAGGATATCGACGCCGCAAAGGCACACTTCGGAACCGCCTGGAACATTGCGCGCCCTGACGGCCTTATCGAGCTCATCGGCGAGCACCACGGCCTTTTGCAGGGGCTTATCGAGGCGTGCTTAAAATCGCAATACCCCGACGATTTCGCTCGCATCATCGAGATCACGTACCGCTTCAGCTACGGCTGGCGGCGCATCCACAACCCCGATTCGGGCGAGGACGTGGCCGACGATTTAACGACCACGGAGTTCACCATGGCCATGCTCGCCTGCCGCGGATGGACCAACGCTGAAATCGCACGCCACATGGGAGTATCGCCGGGCACCGTTAAAAACCGCCTATCAGGAGTGTATGCCAAGCTTGGTATCGGAACTCGCGCCGAGCTGATTGCCCACATGTTGCGCTAGCGGCCAGACTGCCCGGCGTATCGAAAGCGCTCCGGGGGCCTGGCGATTTCGCGCGCTCAAATTGGACATTTTGGCCATGGAACGACACTACCGCCACGGGGCACCTTCTCGCAAAATAGGATTATTTCCTCCGATGTTTGCGGGATGGGAGCCAAAGATGCTTGATCGCCGTTCGTTACTTGTTGCCGGAGCATCCTCGCTGGCGAGCATTATGTTGCCGCGCGTGCCGGGAAGCGCAAACGCCTTCATATTGCCGTTCGCGCCCACCGAAGCCTATGCCGACGAAGAAGACCCCTTCAGGGTGCTCGTTCTCTCGCGCACCATGTTTGGTGTGGTCGTGGTCGATGTCGCCAACAAGAATACGCCCATCGCAGGCGCCAAGGTCACGCTCACGTCGCGCTACGCCGCGGGCAAGCAGCTCGCCGCCACGACCGATGACGAAGGCACGGCCATCTTTGAGGTCGCGCCGCTTTCGGAAGGCTACGTGGACGAGACGACGCTTCTCGACGCGTACGACTTTAACGGCGGCATCTCCATTAGCATGGCAGGCTACCGCGATGTCGAGATTCCCCTCGCGCGTATCCAGGGCGGTACTGCCATTACCGCTCCCACGCGTCCACTCTCCGATGGTCAGCCGTACTTTCGCCAGCTCACGTTTGACGAATGGGACATCCAGTACGCCGACGCTACGTTTATGGCAATGCCAGCGGACGAAGCAGCAAACGACCAGCCCGATACGCACGCCTTTACCGTGCAGGCACATCTGCCACAGGGTGGACAGGCAACGCTGCGCATCAACAAGGTGACGCCTGCCGCGGGCAGCTCACCCGAAACCGTCACGCAGATTGGCCAAGTCAAGGCCAGCGCATCGGGCGCGGATCATCTGGCAACGTTCACGCTTGAAGACACGTTCCTCGATGCAGCGTCGGGCCTTCTGGAAGAAGGATGCAAGCTGCGCTTTGTGCTCGACTACCAGGGCAAGACCTATACACTCTCCTCCCCCATGGCCGTTGTCACCGCGCCGGCTGCAAAGGCAGAATCGGGCTCGACCACCATCATTCCCACCACCATGGACCAAGAGATCACCCCGTTTGATTTCCCAGCGGCGTTTCCCGGCATTGGCGGCAACAAGTTCACCTGCTGGATGCCCGCGTTCCCCATTCTGTTCGATTTCTCGTTTGCCGGATACGTGCTGTTTGGCGGAGGATACAAACCGGTCGGTTACATAAACGATTCGGGCAATCCGGATCCGGAGTACTGGAAGAAGTCACCGCGTGAGTCGGGTGCCAAGCAGGCAAACCGCTACCTCGACGAAATGGAGGGGAAGTGGAATCAGTACAAGAGTATGAGTGCCGGTTCGGGCACCGATCCAAGGAACACCAAGCTGCTTCGCCACCATTGCACGCTGCTGTTCACGATGGATATCGCCACACAGCTGTACGGCTCGCTCGCCTACGATTGGGTGGGCAAAACCTGGGGCAACAACAACGACCCCGCATACGGCAATATTAAGGCCCTCTTCCAGGTAAGAACCGACCTCAATTGGACCGAGCAGTTCACCTTGGGACCGGTGCCGTTTTTCCTAAACGTCAACCCCTGGGTGCTGGCAAAACTGGCGCTCGCCGTGGGTGCCCACACGCACGGCAGCGGCGCGGCGTTTTTTAAAAACATTTCGCTCGACTATTCCAACACGTCGGGCTCATTCACTATCCAGATCGGGCTTGCTGTCACCTTTGGAGCCGGCGTTGCAGGCGTCGCTTCGTCTGCCGTGCGCGGCGCTGCATCCCTCACGCTGTTCATTGGGTACGAGAAGGCAGATGGACACCAGCTTCCGCGACTGCGCGTGGGTGCAGACGTCGATGTCGATGTGATACTCCAGTTTGTGATGTTCAAGTGGACCACCAAGGCTTGGTCGGGGTCGTGGCCCACACTCCTCGATTCGTGGAATATGTCGGTGAACAATGGCAACCAGTATGTGCTCCAACGCTCTGAGCTCGCATTGGGTGGGGATACGCCTTACACGCTGGATGCCTGCTTCGGCACGCCCGGCAACATCGAGGCGGGCGGCGTGCCGCAATTTATCGCATCGGCCACCATCGTCACCAACGCCGAGCTACTCGCACGCGCCGAGGTTGCAGCCACCGCGATAAACGTCGCGCCCGTCGTGCGCGATTGGGATCAAGCGGTCACGCGCATTGAGCTCGAGGCAGATGCAGAAAGCGACGACACGGGACAAATCGAGCATTTCGTCCATGCACTGATAGAGAACGACGAAAACGCCGCGCCGATGTATGCGTACACCCATATCGGGCAGGCGAAGGGTGCCGTTGCGGACCCCAACGCCAATTCTGCTGGTGTATCGGAGGACGAGCGTGGCGGCATCAAGCCCTCGAGCGACAACGTGCTGTTTACTGGCGTGCTCAGCGAAGCTCACATGAAGCTGGCAATGATCGCCGGCGTAGAATGCCTGTTCCGTATCGCCTCGGTGCGCTACGACGACAATGGCCGCTCGCGCCTGGTGGTGCACACAAAGGCAAACGGCACGTGGTCTGCCCCCATGCCCGTGGACTTCCCCCTTGGCTTTGGCGAGGGCGACGTGGAGCGCGACGGCATATTCGATTACGACTTCGACGTAGTGGAATATACGGACGGAAGAGAAAACCAGGACGCCTACGTGCTGCTGGTTTCGGGCGAGCGCCCCGACGGCGACAACACCCTTTTCGATACGGCAAGCACAGCCGGCATACTGTCCGTTGTGCGCCTGCGCATAAGCAACGGCGGAGTTCGCGTGATATCGCACACGTCGTGGCGCAGTATCTCGCGCGGCCGCCTGCAAGAGGATGGCTACCATTGCCTGCAGTGCCCACGCATTACGGTGGGCAAGACGCTAGTCGACGGGCGCCTGTCGGGTGCCTACCTCCACCGCCGCGGAACCACCGCAGAAAAGGCGCTCGGCAGCGAGGCAGAGGTCTCGCTCGAGTGCTTTACCCTGTGGTCAGATGATTTGGGCGACAGCCTCACGTTCCGTCAGGTCCTCCGCTTTCCGCAAGCGCCATCGAGCATCGAGCTGGGCGTACCCGAGAATATCAACGGCAAAATGGTGGTGTCCGTTGCATACGAAACTGCAAACGGTTGTGGCTGCGCATCGTATGCCGTGATCGGCCAGTCCATCGCGGGTTGGGGCGTTATGCCACCAGATGCCACAGTACCCCACGCGGTGCCGTGGCCACAACATTCGGGCTTTTTGGCAACCGTCAACGAGCAACTGCAGCATATTACTTGGACGCGAGGCGCATCGGCATTTGCAACGCAGCCCGTGGGTGCCGCAGGCTGTGGCCCGGCATCGTTTAGCGCAAGCAACAACGGCCGGTGCGTGATGTACGTAGAGAACACCGATGGCAAGGTGGGGCAAACCTACGACGAAGAAGGCAACCCGATAGCAGTGATGGGCAAGCACTTCCGCATCTTCGCCAGCGCCTTGGCAGGCGATCTGTTCACGGAGCCGTTCGTGATGTGCGAGCTGGACCATCCCATCGATCAGATAACGACATTTTTGACGTCGGGAGGCATGCTCTCCGCGCTCGCCACGCACATTGTGAGCGCGGAGAAGAGCGAGGCGGAGCTGCACGGCATCGAAGTACCCTTGGTGGCGTGTGCCACTCCGACGGGCGCGGTCGCTACCTCGGGCGCGGTGGTGCCCGGGGCAGCAGGCGAATCCTTCATGGTCACGGTGCGAAACGACGGCAACACCTTGCTGACCGCCGGCACGATCGATCTGTACCGAGAGGGTTCCAGCCAGCCGTTCTCCAGCGCATCCATCGGATTCGGAGTGAACGCACGCATGGCTTCGATCTACGATCCAGAGCTTGCCGAGGACGCTTCGGCCAACGACATGGCACACGTGAAGTACGCGCTCGAGACGCTGGGCGCACGTTTTGCAACGCACCCGCTGGTAGCCGACAACGGCAACGCCGTGCTGGCACCGGGTTGCACGGCACAGTTCCGCATGAGCTTCGCCATTCCCGAGAGTTGGAGCGACGAAGTGGGCAAACGCGTAACGCTGTATGCGAAGGCGCGTAATCTGGTGGCGCTCGATCCTGTAACGCTCGAGGAAATTCGACCGGGCGCAAACTCGGCGCTGGGTGCCGTGCTGCACGAACTTCATGTGCCCGACGCAGCATGCGAGCGCTCGGAAGTTCAGGTCGGCGTATGCGGCAGCGCGGATACGATAGGACTTCACGACGCCCCGATGACAGCAGACGGCGATGGTGGCTCGAGTGGCGGCGGTACTGACAAGGGCGGCGGCTCCGGCGGAAGCAGCTCCGGCAGTGGCAAGGACCACGGCAATAACAAGCGCTCCGGAAAAGCGGGCGCGCTTGCGGGCACGGGCGATGTCAACGCTCCCCTTACGGTAGCCGCTGCAGCACTCGCCGCGGCAGGCGCCGGCCTTATCGCCTACAGCGCCCGCCGCACGGCGCTCGAAACCGATACCGCTAATAAGGTCAATTCTGATAAGCCTCACTAGCTCTCAGTTACCTTTGCGAGAGACGCCGGCTCGGCTCATCGAACATCAAATGGGCTGGTTCTGGATACCCAGAGCCAGCCCGTTGCGAATTAGATGTCGTCAGAGGAGCCGAGTTCTGCCTCGAGCTTGGCACGGCGTCTTTTCGCCGTGAAAAACGTTGCGCACAGGCCAGCAAACGTGGCCGCGAAAATCGTCGCACCGCAGAACACGCCCGTGGCCAGGTTCGCCAACCAAAAGACGCTTTCGAGCGGTACGATCTGCGCCTCAGCGATACAGCGCATTGCGGCAATAACAAGCGCGAACGCGGCGCCGCTAAGACCGCTGAGAAGCAGGAAATATCCAACAGGAAGATGCTCGGTTTGCCCAAAACGATTGGTATCGACATAGCCCTTCCGCGTTTGCAGTCCTGCGCAAATCAACATCACGAGAACGAGCCACAAATACATGGCTGCCTCGAACGGCGTTGCAAAGCCATGCGGCATTTCACTGGCGTCGCTGTGAACCCACGCAACCTGTCGAGCTATAAACTGGTAGAAAAATATCATCAACATGCCAAACGAAAGCAGCACGAAACCAATCTTGTAGATCTTCGCGCTCTCAGCCTCCAGGCGCTCATCCTTTGGGCCGGCATATTCACGCCACTTTTGCACGAGTTTTAAATCTTCAAATTTCATAGCGAACTCCTAAAGAGCGTTAGGGTCGACGTCGATCCCGTCTTCCCAAAACAAGTCGTTCAACGTAACGCGTAGCGCTTTGCAGATCGCCACGCACAAATTGAGCGTGGGGTTGTAGCCGCCCGCCTCGATCAGGCCGATGGTCTGGCGCGTAACGCCCACGGCCTCGGCCAAGTCAGCTTGCGAAAGGCCAACCGCCGCGCGCGCCGCCTTCATGCGTAGGTTCTTTTTGCCCGGCATGGAGTTCCTTTCGTAGTAATGGACAGATATCCGTTGCAACATGACAGAAATATATTGCATATATCAGACAATGTCAACTATATCTGTCATTATGAAAACCATATTCGTCATCGCCATGCGGACATTACAACTTCGGTTCACTATTCAAACTTACTCGGACAGAACCGACTCGGTTTTGTCCGAGTAAACGAATCTCCATCGAACTCCGAACGATTGTTCGATGGATTTCGTGTTGGTTGGAATCGCCTGTGGGCTGGGCTATGCTACCTTGACTATCTATATGACTTAAACGCAGCAAGGGAGCACCGAGAGAGCGAGTATGGCAAAAAACACCGCAAACTATGGTAACGACAGTATCCGCCAGCTCAAGGACGAGGAACGCGTACGCCTGCGCCCTGCCGTCATCTTTGGCTCGGACGGGCTCGACGGCTGCGCGCATGCCGCCTTCGAGATCCTGTCCAACGCCGTTGACGAGGCGCGCCAGGGCTACGGCAAGCTCATCACCCTTACCGCCTTTCGCGATGGTTCCATTCAGGTAGAGGACAACGGCCGCGGCTGCCCGCTCGACTGGAACCCCTCCGAGAAACGCTTTAACTGGGAACTTGTCTTTTGCGAGCTCTATGCCGGCGGCAAGTATAACAACAACCAGGGCGGCGACTACGATTTCTCGCTCGGCACCAACGGCCTGGGCTCGTGCGCGACCCAGTACGCTTCCGAATACATGGACGTCACCGTCTGGCGTGACGGCAACAAGTACTCCTTACACTTTAAGAAGGGCAAGGTCGTCGGCGCCAAAAAGAAGGCACTCGAGATTGAGCCTAGCGACGAGAACCGCACCGGCACCACTATCAAGTGGCGCCCCGATCTTGAGGTCTTTACCTCGATTAGCATTCCCCACGATTGGTATCGCGAAACCATGCGCCGTCAGGCCGTGGTCAACGCTAACGTGACCTTCCGCCTGCGTATCGAGGGCGACGATGGCGAGTTTTCCGAAGAGGATTTTTGCTATCCCAAAGGCATCGAGGACTACGTGCTCGAGAAGGTCGGTACCGACTACCTTACCGAGCCCTTCTTTATCGAGGCCGACCGTCGCGGTCGCGATCGCGAGGACCTGCCCGATTACAACGTAAAAATCACCGCATGCATGTGCTTCTCGCGCACCTTCATGATGCAGGAGTACTACCACAACTCATCGTGGCTCGAGAACGGCGGTTCGCCCGAGAAGGCCGCCCGCAGCGCTTTGACCAGCGCCATCGATGCCTACATTAAGCAACAGGGCAAATACAACAAAAACGAGAGCGGCATTAAGTGGCAGGACGTCCAGGACTGTCTGGTACTAGTGACCAACTGCTTCTCCACCCAGACGTCTTACGAAAACCAGACTAAGAAGGCCATCAACAACCGCTTTATCCAGCAGGCCATGACGGCATTCTTTAAGGAACGCCTCTCGACCTACTTGATCGAGAACAAAGACGCCGCCAACAAGATCATGGAGCAGGTGCTCATCAACAAGCGCTCGCGCGAGAATGCCGAGAAGACGCGCCAGAGCATCAAGACCAACTTGCAGCAGAAGACCGACATGGCCAACCGCGTGCAGAAATTCATCGACTGCCGCTCCAAGGACAAGAGCCGTCGCGAGATCTACATCGTAGAGGGCGACTCGGCAGCAGGCGCCATTCGAACCTCGCGCGATGCCGAGTTCCAGGGCGTTATGCCCGTCCGCGGTAAGATCCTCAACTGTCTGAAGGAGGATTATCCGCGCATCTTTAAGTCCGACATCATCATGGACCTCATGCGCGTGCTGGGCTGCGGCGTGGAGATCAAAGACAAGCGCATCAAGAACCTTGGCGCCTTCGACCTGGACAACCTCAACTGGAACAAGGTCATCATCTGTACGGACGCCGACGTCGACGGTTACCACATTCGCACGCTCGTGCTCACCATGCTCTACCGCCTGGTACCCACGCTTATCGACGAGGGCTACGTCTATATCGCCGAGTCGCCGCTCTACGAGATCAACTGCAAAGAGAAGACCTACTTTGCCTACACCGAGCTCGAGAAGAACGGCATCCTTAAGGAGATCGGCGACCAGAAGTGTTCCATCAACCGCTCCAAGGGTCTTGGTGAGAACGACCCGGACATGATGTGGCTCACCACCATGAACCCCGAGACACGTCGCCTGATCAAGGTGGAGCCCGAAGACGTCACCAAGATGGAGACCATGTTCAATCTGTTGCTGGGCAACGACGAGGCAGGCCGCAAGCGCCATATCTCCGAGCACGGCAAGGAATATCTGGACCAGCTGGACCTGCAGTAGCAGCAAATCGATAACGACGGCCCATAAGAAGTTCAAGAGGAAATCGTGGCAAAGAAGAAGACGAAGAACCAGCCAAAGAAAAAGCAGGTCAACGCCGAGAACGTCATCGGCCTGCACTCCGAGGTCACTGATCAGCCGATTACGCAGACGCTCGAGGTCAACTACATGCCCTACGCCATGAGCGTCAACGTCTCGCGTGCGTTCCCCGAGATCGACGGCTTTAAGCCCTCGCACCGCAAGCTGCTCTACACCATGTACAAGATGGGTCTGCTCAAGGGCGAGCGCCAGAAGAGCGCCAACATTGTGGGTCAGACCATGAAGCTCAACCCGCACGGCGATGCCGCGATCTACGAGACGATGGTGCGCCTGGCGACGGGCAACGAAGCGCTGCTTGCGCCCTTCGTGGAGTCGAAGGGCAACTTTGGCAAGTACTATTCGGGCGACCTGAGCTACGCCGCCTCGCGTTACACCGAGGCCAAGCTCTCCCCCATCAGCGCCGAGATCTTCAAGGACATCGACAAGGACCCGGTCGACTTCGTCGACAGCTACGATGGCGCCATGAAGGAGCCGCGCCTGCTGCCCACCACGTTCCCGAACATCCTCGTCTCGGCCAATAAGGGCATCGGCGTCGCCATGGCGTCCGACATCTGCGGTTTCAACCTCAACGAGGTCTGCACCGCCACCATGCACTACCTGCAGGATCCCGACTGCGACCTGCTTGAGTATATGCCCATGCCCGACTTCTCGACCGGCGGCGAGATCATCTACCGCCGCGAGGAGATGGAAAAGATTGTCGAGACCGGACTGGGTAGCTTCCAGATTCGCTCCCGCTGGCGTTGGATTCCCGAAGAGCGCATCATCGAGGTCTACGAGATTCCCTACACCACTAAGACCGATGTCATCATCGAGCGCATCGTCAAGCTCTCCAAGGAGGGCAAGGTCAAGGAGATCGCAGACATCCGCGACGAAACCGACCTCTCGGGTTTGCGCATCGCCATCGACCTTAAGCGCGGCGTCGACCCCGATAAGCTCATGGCCAAGCTCTATCGCTCGACCACGCTGCAGGATTCGTTCTCGTGCAACTTCAACGTGCTGGTCGATGGTTACCCTCGCGTTATGGGCGTGCGCCAGATCCTGCACGAGTGGGTCAAGTGGCGTATTGAGTCCACGCGTCGCCGCATTAACTTTGACCTGGGCAAAAAGTCCGAGCGCCTGCACCTGCTGCACGGCCTCGAGGCGATCCTGCTCGATATCGACAAGGCCATCGCCATCATCCGCGGTACCAAGCTCGAAGCCAAGGTCGTGCCCAACCTTATGCGCGGCTTCGACATCGACGAGACCCAAGCCGAGTTTGTTGCCGAGCTTAAACTCCGCAACATCAACGAGGAGTACATTCTCAACCGCACCAAGGACATTGCAAAGCTTGAGGGCGAGATTGCCGAGCTTGAGGAGATCCTTTCCAGCGAGGAGAACATCAAGAAGGTCATCAGCGACGAGCTGGCCGCGGTCAACAAGAAGTACGTGATGCCGCGCCGCACGGGCAGAATCGAGCCCCATGAAGTTATCGAAGTAAGCTTGGAGCCCGAGGTCGAGGAGTACCCGGTCACCATCATGCTCTCGCGCGATGGCTACCTTAAGAAGATGACGGACCGCGTGCTCAAGAAGGCGACCACGCTCAAGTACAAAGACGGCGATAAGCCCTTTATCGAGTTCCCGTCCTCCAACACGCACGAGCTGCTCGTGTTTACCAACAAGAGCCAGGTATACAAGTGCAAGGTCGCAGCGTTTGAGGACACCAAGTCGGCCCAGCTGGGCTCGTACCTGCCGACCGATCTTGAGATGGAACCCGACGAGAGCGTCATCTGGGTCATCGACCCCGAGAACTACAAGGCCGATGTGCTGTTCGTCTTTGAGAACGGCCGCGTGGTGCGCGTCGCGCTTTCTGGATACGTCACCAAGACCAACCGCAAGCGCCTTAAGAACGCCATCTACGGCGGCAGCAAGCTGCTGTATGCCCAGGTGCTCAAGGAAGATCGCGACATCGCGCTGGTCTCGAGCGACTATCGTTTGATGAACTTCAACACGTCGCTGCTCAAGACCAAGACGACCACCAACACGCAGGGTGTCCAGGCCTTTACGGCCAAGAAGGGCCGCTCGGTCACCACCGTCGGCACAACCGAAGAGATCCTTGGCACCGGCGTCTCGGCCGAGAAGTTCACCGCGCAGAGTCTGCCCTCCGCCGGTGCCCTCATGAAAGAAAACGACATGCCGAGTCTGTTTGACTAGGACGACGGCAGCCAAACCGTCATGGTTTTACAATGCAGCGGGGCCCGGAGCGCAGCAACATCGCGCTCCGGGCCCCGCTCGTTGCAACGTAGTCGGAATAATAGGAATCCCCGTTTTTCACTCCTGCAATCCCGCGGCACAAGACATGTTAAACCGTTAGCAAAACTTGCAAAAATTAGCAAAAGTTGCAAAAACTAGCAAAACCTGCAAAGGGGCCACCATGGATCGCAGCAAATGTCTCCGCCATGCCAGGCATGCTCGAAGATATTATCGAGCGAACCAAAGAAGCGGCAGATAGCCGCCTCTCATAGTCTCGCGCGTGCATAAGCGGCGTTCAGATTGAGTCAGTCGGCATCGATTGGACATATGCTCAGGAGACTCAGGGTAACTGGCGTACGGGCATGAATGGCGTCTTCAGGCAACTCGAGAAGCATGACGTCGGGCTTCTCTCGAAACGACCTTTCGAGAGCTTTCCGATAAAGACATTGAGTTTTTACTCGCGATGCTGCCCGATTCTGGCCCCAGCAGGGTCTCGGAGGTAGCCAAACGCATGGGCGTCGCCAGCAACTACGCAAGCCAATACAAACGCCGCCTCCTGGAGGACGGCGTCATTGGAGAGCGCGGGCGTGGTCTCGTTGGCTTTGACATTCCCGCGTTCAGGGAATTCTTGAACGAGAAGGCGTTTTAGCACGCCGGAATTGTCCGCGGAAGCATCAATGCATGGCAATCAGCATTCCTCTTGGTAAGGATAGCAAGCATTTTCCACCAACACCGATTGCCATGCGTTCTTCTTGTCCTTAGGCGAGCTTGCGAGCGAGCTCTCGCACCTCTTCCAACTTGGGCGAGGAGGCCATGCTGTCGCGCTCGGTCATACCGCTGATGGTGACAATGCCCTGGTCCTCCCACTTGCAGTACGCGCAGGTCGACTTGTACATAGCGATCGCCGCATCATAGACGCCCTCGCTGTGGCTATCGAGCAAAAGGGCCGTCTTGGTGAACGGGAAGCCTGTAGCACCGAAGGCGTACAGGCGGTCGATGGCGGCCTTCTCCTGCGCAGTGATATCAAACCAGTAAATAGGCGAAGCGAAGACAACCATATCGGCGCCTTTCAGCGACTCGATCACGTCGGCCATGTCATCCTTCTGCACGCAAGTGCCCTCATGGGCGAAGCAATACTGACACCCCAGGCAACCAGCGATTTTCTTGCTGGCAACACGGACGACCTCGACCGTATTGCCGCTCTCACGCGCGGTCTCGGCAAACGCCTCAACCATGGTGTCGGTATTGGCGCCCTTACGCGGGCTGCCGCTCAATACAACGATATTCATAGAAATCTCCCTCCTTCATGCCGCAGGCGCGCGGCATATTTTTTGTTTTAACCAAAACGTATGGAGTTATTCAATCGCCTCGTTTCAGCTACTCCCACTCTTTAGAAGAATCGTTGCTGGAGACTTGGCATTGAATCAAGGCACGCCTTATTTCAAATACTCCTCAAAGAACGCTTTCAGCTTCTCAAACGGAATGACGTCCATCTGATCGTAGAGGTCGGTATGGCTGGCGCCGGGGATAATGAGCAATTCCTTGTTGTCCCCGGTCAGCTTGCCGTACGCGGTTTCGCTGAAATAACGGGAGTGCGCCTTCTCGCCATGCACCAGCAGTACCGCAGAGCGAATTTCGCTGCTGTATTGCAAAATCGGCATATTCATAAACGACAGCGAGGACGTCACATTCCAGCCACCGTTGGAGTTCAGGCTGCGGGGATGGTAGCCTCGCGGAGTCTTGTAGTAGGCGTAATAGTCCGCCACAAACTGCGGCGCGTCATCGGGCAGCGGATCGACCACGCCGCCCGCCAGCGCGTAACTGTCATTTTTATAGTCCTCGGTGCGCTGCGCGTTCAGCGCTTTCCGCTTTTCGAAGCGCGCCTGCTCGGAATCCTCGGCGTCAAAGTAGCCGTTTGCGGTCACGCGGGTCATATCGTACATGGTCATAGCCGCGGTGGCCTTGATGCGGGTGTCGATGGCCGCCGCATTGATTGCCATGCCGCCCCAACCGCAGATGCCGATGATACCGATGCGCTCCGGGTCAACGCTTTCCTGCACGGAGAGGAAATCCACCGCCGCGCAGAAATCCTCGGTGTTGATGTCCGGCGATGCCACATAGCGGGGCGCACCGCCGCTCTCGCCGGTATAGGACGGGTCGAAGGCAATCGCGAAAAAGCCCAGCTCCGCCATTTTCTGCGCATAAAGGCCGGACGTTTGCTCCTTCACCGCGCCAAACGGGCCGCTGACGGCGATGGCAGGCAGCTTGCCCTCCGCGTTCTTTGGCACGTAGACGTCGGCCACCAGCGTGATGCCGTATCGGTTGTGGAAGGTCGCCTTGCTGTGCTCAACCTTGTCGCTTTTGGGGAACACCTTGTCCCATTCCTGCGTCAATTTCAACTGCTCCATGCCTAAGCCTCCTTGTCAGGCGCTTTAAGGTATTGCTCGTCGTCCACGGGCTCCAACCACTCGTTGGAGGCCTCCTCGCCCGGAACCTCCAGCGCGAGATGGGAGAACCAGCTCTCGGGCGCGGCTCCGTGCCAATGTTTCACACCCGGGGCGATGTTGACCACGTCGCCAGGACGCAGCTCCTGTGCCGGTTTACCCCATTCCTGGTAAAACCCTCGGCCAGCCACGCAGACGAGGATCTGTCCGCCGCCGCTTTTGGCGTGATGGATGTGCCAGTTGTTGCGGCAACCGGGCTCGAACGTCACGTTGTAGACGCCGACCTGCTCGGTGGAAAGGGGCGCGAGGTAACTTTGACCGATAAAGTACTTCGCGAATGCGTCGTTGGGGACACCGATGGGAAACGCCATCTCGTTTTGGTGCTTTGTCTTTTCATCGGCATCGTCGCCCTCGTCTGCCCAGACCTCCTTCGCCATGCGAAAGGCCGCCCACGCCTTGGGCCATCCCGCATAAAACGCCGCATGCGTAAGGATTTCCGCTATCTCAGCCCTGGTCACCCCGTTGTTCTTTGCGGACATCAGATGATATTGGAACGAAGAGTCCGTCAGCCCCTGTGCCATCAAGGCAACCACCGTCACCACGCTGCGGTCTCGAAGGGAGAGCTCGCCCTCCCGGCTCCACACCTCGCCGAACAGCACGTCGTCGTTGAGCTGTGCGAATTTGGGGGCAAAGTCCCCCAGGGCATCTCTGCCCGCCGTCTGCTTAATTGCCATGATCGATTTCCTCCTATCGATGGTTCTAAACACGAATCTGCTTACGCGCGGCCAAGCGCCCCGCCTCCCGCGCGCCGTTGGCGAAAGCCGCCGCCAACGTCTCGGAATTCCCGCTCTTTCGAGGACTTGAAGAGACCATCAAAACCGTTTTGCTCATTGCGGAATACCCCTTGAACTCCCGATTTATATTGACGAGAATGAAGGTAATACCTAAACCTGACTTTAGGTCAAGGAATGAATTCGAGATTTATCCGGAGGGGCCATGTACACGATCGGACAGGTGGCGGAGATGTTCAGCTTGCCCGCATCCACGCTGCGGTATTACGACAAGCAGGGATTGTTCCCGGGGTTGGAGCGGACGTCCGGCATTCGCCGATTCGGCGAAACGGAACTCGAGGCGCTTCGGGTCATCGAATGCCTAAAGAAGGCTGGGATGGAGATCAAGGACATCCGACTGTTTATGGAATGGTGTGCAGAAGGCCCATCGACATATCCCAAGCGCAAGGCCATGTTCGAGGAGCGGAAGGCCCACATGGAGTCGGAGATCGCGAAGATGAACCGCGCGCTGGACATGCTGAAGTTCAAATGCTGGTACTACGAACAGGCGATTCAGGATGGCAACGAGGATAGAGTTAAGGCGCTGATTCCCGACGATTTGCCGGAAGAGATCAAGGGCGCCTACGAAAACGCACACGCTCGATGATTCCGCCCGATGTTCAAGGGGCTTTGGCAAGGAATCGTTTAAGGCAGATATGCAAAAAGAAAGCCTCCGAACCAAAAGGTCCGGAGGCTGTTATTTCCGCTATTCCCACTCGGCAATAGGAGTCACTGGCCAAAAGCTTGTCAACATCAAAACAAGTCCTCAATCTATCGATTCTACGTGAGGCAATGGTCCTCATTTGATGCCCGCACTGTTTGCGCACTAGGGAGCAAAAGAATCTGGCCGCCGCTCAAATAAGATCACCGCCATCTTGCATAAACGACGCCATGTTAAGGTGCCTGACGCCATCCCTCTCCTGCAATAGAGGATCAAGCGTGAACAAGTAGCGCGGATACCCATCCCTGATGTGGCCGAACGGCCTGTACTCGCGCTCCTCGACGCCTCTGTCGGCAATCGACATAGAGACCTGGATGTAGGCGTAAGCATTGCGCCTACGAGCAATGAAGTCACACTCGAGCTTCCCAATACGGCCCACAGAAAGCTCGTACCCGCGCGATGCAAGATAGAGGTAGAGCACGTTCTCCAACGCCGGCCCGTAGTTAATCCTCGCATCCGTGTTCATGGCGAAATAGACGCCGAGATCAGCCAGGTAGTACTTCTCTTCGCGGATAAGCAATCTCCGAGACTTGAGATCGAACCTCGAGCAGCGATAAAGGATCTTCGCGTCAACAAGAATCTGGATATACCGATTGAGCGTTTCGCGCTTGATGGGAATCTTCTCGACATCATTGAAGTACGCAAGGAGGTTCTTCAGGTTCGTCGGCGCACCAAAGTTGTTGATGAGATACGTCTGGACGGCATCGAAAACCGAGACATTCTTAATCTTGTTCGAATGTTTGACGTCCTTTTCAAAGATCTCATGAATAACACTCTTGATATAGGTGCGCTTTTCATCCTCGCCCTCATACTCCAACGCTTTGGGAAATCCTCCAAGGGTCAGGTACTCGGTAAACTCTCCCACGAGAACGTCATTGACAGGCTTGCCGAGAAAACGCTTCATATCGATATATTCCGCAAAGTCGAGTGGGAACACCTCAAACTCGATATAGCGACCCGTCAGCTTTGTAACAAGCTGCCCAGAAAGCAGATATGAATTCGAACCGGTAATGAAGATGGACCAACCGCCATCTGTCCGGTAGCCATTGATGAGCAGCTCAAATTCCTTGACGCTCTGAATCTCATCGATGAAGAGATACTTCGTCCCCTCAGTGTCTGCTGGAGTCGACATATCAATCAGATTTTCGAGCTCATCGGTCGTCTTGACCTTCCTGTTCTCCCGTGAGTCGAGGTCGATATAGATGATGTGGTCGCTCGCTACACCGGATTCCACAAGTTCATCTGCGATTGATTGCATGAGGCAGGATTTACCACACCTGCGAACACCGGTGATTACCTTGATCATCCCGTCATCGTGGTAGAAACCACGCATTCGCTTCAGATACTTTTCACGTCGGTATATACGCAAGATGCACCCCTTTTTTCAGTGTCCATTTTATCAGTTATGGGGGTACTTTTTTACATTTTATAAAAAAGCGTACCGATAACTTATTCTCGCTTAGTTTCGGAAGTCGAGCAGGCGGTCGCGGTAGTACCCGTACTGCGCCCGGCGTACCTCGATTTCGGCGGGGATACCGTCGGTGAGTGATTTCGTTAGGGAGTCGAAGCGGTCGAGGATGTCGACGACCTTCTGCTGGGTGCCGATGGATGGGGCGGGAATCTCGACCCTCGATAAGTCCACAGGCGCGGCTTCGATTACCTTTTTCGGTTTAGCGTATTGCTCTTCAGATCATCGTGGTGTGCTCGTAGCCGCGCTCCACGAGGAGCCGCTCGGCAACGTCGAGAATCTTCTCGACCGTCTCCTCCGGGTACCTATTGCGTGCCACGGGCACCTCCGTCCTTGTTATCGCGATAAACATACCATGAGTGGCGTACGGGTCGAGAAGGGCTGGCGCCAAAAGAGCCCAACGGCCGTTACGGCTTCGTTAGAAACGCGCCCCACCATGGATGGTGAACCCGAAAGGTAAGGCGCGCGGGCACGGCGACTCGGCCCGCGCGCCCGGAAGAGAAAGGACGAACCCATGGGTTACATGCTCGAGACGCGCGGGCTCACCAAGCGCTTCGGCCGCGGCGACCAGGCGCAGGACGCCGTGGCCGACGTGAGCCTTCATATCCGCGAGGGCGAGGTGTACGGGCTGCTCGGCCCCAACGGCGCCGGCAAGTCGACAACGCTCAAGATGATCTGCGGGATGCTGCGGCCGACGGCCGGGGAGATCCTCTTTGCCGGGCACGCCTGGCGCCGCGAGGACCTCTACGCAATCGGCAGCCTCATCGAGGAGGCGCCGCTCTACCCCAACCTCACCGCGCGCGAGAACCTGCGCGTGCGCACCACGTTGCTGGGCCTTCCCGAGAGCCGCGTAGATGAGGTGCTCGCCGCCGTGGACCTCGCGGACACCGGGAAGAAGCGCGCCGGGCGCTTCTCGATGGGCATGCGGCAGCGCCTGGGGCTCGCGCTGGCGCTGATCGCCCGGCCACGCCTGCTCGTGCTCGACGAGCCCACCAACGGCCTCGACCCCATCGGCATCGAGGAGCTGCGCGACCAGATCCGCGGCTTCGCGGCGGCGGGTACGACGGTGATCGTCTCGAGCCACATCCTCTCCGAGGTGCAGCAGATGGCTGACACCATCGGCATCATCTACGGGGGGCGCCTCGCCTACGAGGATGCGCTTCGGTCCGGGCAGGACCTCGAGGAACTCTTCATGAGCGTCTGCCGGGAGGGGCGTCGAGCGCGCGGGGAGGTGGCGGCATGACGGGCGAGAAAGGCGGCCTGCTCGCGTGCCTGCGCGCCGAGGCCCTGAAGTCGCGCCACGCAGCACCGGTTCGCCTGGCCGTGCTCATGGCGCTGCCGATGCCGCTGCTCGGCGCGATGCCCTACCGGGGCGTGCAGATCTTCAGCGCGTGGAACTACTGGTACGCGCTCTTCCTGCCCGTGTCTCTCTCGCTCGTGGTGGCGTGCGTCGCGCGGGCGGACGCGCGCACGCGGATGCGGGGGCTTCTGGGCCTGGGCTTCCCGCTTAGGCGCGCCTGGTGGGCCAAGGCGCTCTGGTGCCTCGCGCTCTGCGCGCTCTCGAACCTCGTGGTCTTCGGCATCTACCTCGCGGGATCGGCGTTCTCCTCGCAGGGCCTCACGGTCGCGGGCACGCTCACGATGCTCCTCTGCGCGCTCGTCAACACGGTGACCGCGGCGTGGATGATCCCCGCAGGGCTCTTCCTCACGGCGCGGCTCGGCATGCTCGCGGGCATCTTCTGCCCGCTCGCCGCGCAGCTCGTGGGTGGGTTCGCCTGGTCGCTGATGCCGCTGCCGCAGCTCTTTCCGCCGTCGGCGAGCATGGTCATCCCTACGAGCTTCATCCCCGTGCTGCCGAGCGGCGAGCCACTCGCGGCGGACATGGCGCTCGGCGGGGCGCTCACGGCGGACGGTATGCTCACACTGGCGGGCCTTGCGGTCTGTGCGTTCGCGTTTGCCGCGCTCACGGCGGCGGGCGCGGCCTGGTTCGCGCGCTCCGAGGAGAGGTGATGGCCATGACACGACTCTCCGACCCGACGCCGCGCATGACTCTCCCGCGGGCCCTGCTCTCCGAGGCCCTGCGCCTAGCGCGCTCCCCACTCACGGCGGCGCACCTCGTCTGCGGCCTGGCAGCCGGTCTTGCCTGCGGCGAGTACTTCTCCGTTACCCGATGGGACCCGGCGCTGGGCGCGGACGCCTACGCCCAGTTCCTCGGCGCCCTCATGCCGCTCATGTCCGCAATCGTCTGCGGGCTCGCCGTGGACGAGGAGCGCGCTGCCGGGCGCCTCGCCAACCTCACGGCGGTCCCCTCGCGCGGGCGCGCCGTCGCGGCGAAGCTGCTCGCCCTTGCGGCGCTCGGTGCGG
>UQKY01000040.1 GCA_900541785.1 uncultured Collinsella sp. | reverse complement strand
AGCTGCGGAAACGCGGGGTCCGTTCAGGCTGTTGCGTTGAGATTGAAAATCAACCACCACAAAGGAGTAGGCTTCTATTCCGATTTTCAAATATCTCAATCTGTAACATCTGGGCGGGCAAATCGGCTCTATCTGTTACAGATCGAGACAGACGGCAGGCGTCGGGACGAACATCTCATTCTGTAACAGCAAGACGACTTTTAACGGTCTAAATGTTACAGATTGAGACAAACCGCTGGGACGGGGCAAAACCACCACAAAGGTGGCTGTCCCCTTTGTGGTGGCGGGGCGTTAGGGGAGGAGCTTCATGGCGGCGTCGTGGGCGGCGTGCTCGTAGGTGTCGTCGAGGGACTTGAGCGGCAGCAGGGCTGTGGCCTGTGCATCGCCGCGGCGCTCGAGGGCGTGCGCGATGAGCCAGTCGGCGAGCTCGGGGTTCTTGGGCAGCGCCGGGCCATGCAGGTACGTGCCGATGACGCCCTTGTAGATCAGACCCTCGAAGCCGTCGTCTCCGTTGTTGCCGGTGCCCGTGACGACGGACGTTCCAAGCGGCGTGGCATCGGCGTCCAAAAGCGTGCGGCCGCCGTGGTTCTCGAATCCCACAAAGGGCTCGGGTGCCAGGTCGGTCTTGACGGCGACGTTGCCGATCAGGCGATCGGAGCCGCGCACGGTTTCGGCGGCAACGATGCCCAGACCTTCAATGCGATTTTCGCCCATATAGTACGAACGGCCGAGCAGCTGATAGCTGCCGCAGATAGCGAGCAGCGAGCCGCCATCTTCAACATAGGCCGCGACCTTATCTTTTTGAGCGAGCAGCTCGTGCGCCACGGCCAGCTGGTCGCGATCGGAGCCGCCGCCCATCATGACGATATCGGCGTCGGTGAGATCGAGCGACTCGCCCATACGGACCTCGTCCACGCGCACGGGAATGCCACGCCAGGCGCAGCGGCGCTCAAGGACAATGACGTTGCCGCCGTCGCCATAGAGGTTGAGGGCATCGGGATACAGGTAGACGATGCGCAGCGGGCGCGAAAGCTCGACCGGCGCAATATCGGTGGGGACAGCGCTCCCATCGGCACGTGTTGCGGCGTGGGCGGCAACCGTAGCCGCATCGGCGCCCTTAAGCTCGTCGAGCTCCTTGACCAGCGGCGGGAAGGCCGTGTAGTTTGCGACGGCGTAGAAAGTGTCGCCAGCTTCCTCGTCTGCCACGGCGCCGATCGCCTGCTCGATATCCGAGATGATGGCGGCGTCGATGCCGGCGTACTTGAGGCGCACCTGCATGTCGTGCGCGCGCGTGCCGCCAGCAAAGGCGACAAGCCCCGTTGTGTCGGCGATGCGTTCGAAGTCGACGTCGTAGATCCACGATACATCGTGGCCATCGGCATCGTTGTCGTTCAGGAAAAAGGCGCAGAGTCTGCCACCTGCTGTTTTAATGGACTGGATCTGGCGATCGAAGCCCACGGGATTCTTGGCCAGGTTGGCCTCGACGGTTCGGCCGGCGATATTCCAACGGCCCATGCGACCACCTGCTGGCACGTAGGCGTCGAGCGTGGGCTGCAGGCGTGCGGTGTCTACGCCCAGCTCGTGGGCGGCAAAGAAGGCTGCGGCAACGTTGTAGACCATGTACAGGCCGTTGTAGCGCGTGGCGATGTGCGCGGCTGGCGCGCTGGAATCAGATCCAAACACCAGGTCAAAGCCGTAGCCGTCGCAGCCGAGCTCCACGCCCGTCACGCGACGGACAAGCCCAGGGCGGGCCCAGCCGCACGAGGGGCAATGGTATGCGCCAAGCTGTCCGTACTGCACATAGTCGTACTCCAACGGTGCGTTGCACTGTGAGCAAAAACGCGAGTCGCTAATACGGTCGGACTCGGTGTCGGTGGCGCCGTCGATGCCAAAGGCAATACTCGCGTTGGGAACGCGCGCGGCAATCGAGGCGCACAGCGGGTCGTCGGCGTTGTAGATAAGCGTTGTTGTCGGCGAGAGCTCCAACGCATGGGCGATGACCTCCTGGGTGTGATCGATCTCGCCATAGCGATCCAGCTGGTCGCGGAACAGGTTGAGCAGCACGAAGTACGTCGGCTTGAGCTTGGGCAGGACGCGCACGGTGTAGAGCTCATCGCATTCAAAAACGCCCACGCGCTTGCCGCCGCCGGCTCGCTTGAGGCCGCTGCGCGCTTCGAGCAGTGCGCCCACCACGCCCGGCTCCATGTTGTTGCCGGCGCGGTTGCATACCACGGTGGCGCCGCTGGCGGCAACGGCGTCGGCGATGAGGTTGGAGGTGGTGGTCTTGCCATTGGTGCCGGTGATCACCACGCTGCGGTCGACCAGGCTCGCGAGGTCGCTTAGCAGCTCGGGGTCGATCTTCATGGCGATGCGGCCGGGAAGCACGCCACCCTGGCGCTTGAGGACAGAGCGCAGTCCCCAGCGGGCGATATCGCTCGAGGTACAGGCGAGAGATGAGCGGAGGTTCATGAAATCGTTCCTAACGTAAACGACATGGTCGGGGCGATCGCGTCGCTAAAAGCCGTAGCGGCGCGCAAATTCCTGGGCAAGCTGCGATACATCTTCGCAGGCGTTGGCCCAGGGGGCAAAGTCGGGGGTGTCCGAGATAATGCCGTCGGCTTCCCAAACCGCCTGGTGCGAGAGGTCCCAGGGGTCGCGTGGCTCGGGTCGGCAGGGAAGGTACGGCGTCTGGTACACCGGATTCAGCAAAAAGAACGCGCCGCCCTCGCAACGGTTGGCAAACTCGCGCAGTGCACGTGTCGCCGGACGCATCTTGTTTGTTTTGAACAGCAGGATCGTGCGGGCGAGCAGGTACCAGGGGGAGTTCTCGAGTGCATCTGCCCCCATCTGTTCCTCGAGCTGATGTGCCAGGGCAAAAAAGCCGTCCTGGTCTTCCAAGCGGGCGAGGGCGAGCAACACGGTGCCGGCAGCTCGGGTGGGATAACCTTCTGCCTTAAGGACGCGGCGGGCGTAGTTGGCAGCAGCACGGTAACGAGCGCTCGCCATGCACAGCTGCGAGATGGCCTCGAGCGTGTGAAGCCAGCCAATAAGCGCCGGCTCGCTCACGGTAAGGTCTGCTGCGGTGACACCGTCGGCCAAAACATTATTGGCCCAGTAGTGCGGAGCCTCCATATCAAACCCGGGCACGCTCTGTTGCAGGTAGTCGGCCGTGCTCGCCTCGAGCTTCATCAGGTCGCCCAGGCAGGCATCGACGGGCGTGTCCGCCAGGATGATGGCGAGCAACTGCGCATCGACGGCAAGTGCATCGACGCGGACGATTTTGAGCAGCTCATCGCGCATATCGTCGAACAGACGGTTGCGCGTCTGCTCAAACTCCTCGTCGCTGCCCATGTCTTCGATGCGACGAAGCTCGTCAAGCAAATGACGATGAACGCCGGCATAGGACAGCAGCGCTTGGGCATGCTCGGTCTGCGCATACTTGTGAGGGTTTGCGCTGATGTCGTTATGGACAAGCTCGCGTGCTGCATCGGTGAGTTCGGGGTGCGACGCCAGATAGGTGCGCTCCAGATAGGCGGGGATGTAGACGCTCGGATCCATTAGAGGTTTCCTCCCTTAAACGGCAATCCCTGCTCGGCCGCGCGTAGGATGCGCTCGTCGATCTGGGAGCGCACGATGTCGTTGGTGGCGACCCAGGCGGCAAAGCTGGCGTTGTCGGGCGCGCCTAGGCCCTCCTGCAGCACCGGCGTCGCCTCGGACAGGGCAAGGACAAGCTCATCGGTGGAGCCCGGACCTACGTTGACGCGGGCATAGACGCCATCGGGAAACTCGGTTTGGAAGTAGAGCGCCTCGGCTGCGTGCGGGCATGAGCGCACCAGGATGCGCAGGTAGTGCTCGGCGCCCTCGTAATCCAGCTCGCGCCAGGCTGCGCTCATCAGCGCGATGAGCGTCCACGGGTCCAAGTCGCGCTCTGCATCCTTGGGACGGCGGCGCAGCGGGGTATTCGCGAGGTACGGTACGGAGTGGGCAGAGCGAAAGCGCTTGAGCTCCTCGGCGGGGTATTCGAGCTTTGCCATGGCAAGCATCGCGGTATGACGGACGCCAGCGGGGTCGTTGGGCGCAAAGTCCAGGCTGCGATTCGCGGCTTCGAGCGACATGCGGTAGCGGCCGCTAATGAGCGCGCGCGATGCCAAGGCGGCAAGCCAGCGCAGGTAGGGACGGCGGGTCAGGTCGCCTGCGGCCTCACGCTCGTAGGGGTCCTGCGCCGAGGCGATCTTGAGCGCCAGATCGTGCTCCACCTCGTCGCACTTGGAAACCAGATACTGTACGTATTCCTCGTTGGATTCGGCGGTGAGCGCCGTCAGCATGCGCTGGGCATCCCAGTTGGCCGGATCGAGCGCGGCTGCCTCGCGGAGCATGTTCTCGGCTGCGGCTTCTTCTTGCTCTGCCTGGGCATCGTCGGGGATAAAGGGGATGCGGTAGTCGACAGCTTCGACGACCTTGGCGATCAGATGCCCAGCTCGGTCGCGATCGTGCACGATGAGCGGCGCGGGGTTACGGGTGAATTGCTCCATCAGACGCTCGACGGCGGGGCCGTCGGTGAGTGGAATATTGTCGCGGCGCAAGGCCTCAAGAACGAGGCGATGGCAATCCTCTTGAATGGGGTCGAATGCCATGGGGCCTCCTTTGCTGCGGTTAGGGTTCAAATGTCTCTATATAAAGTTCTAGTTTACCCGCATGTGGCACACCGGGGGTGCCGCACTTGGACTTGCACCTTTGCACCACGAAGACGGATGTCACACAAATGTCGGCACCTCGGTTGCGCGGGTGGTATCACAGTGCCGTAAACGGTCGATTTTTGGCGGCGAACGGGGCGCATTTTGGAGAGGCACAGCCCCGCCCGGGATATGTAGTCAACCCTGATAAAACGTTTGCCCAGCTTGGGAGTATGAATGCCCCACAAGGGTCTTCAGGGATAGAAAAAACGTTTCATCATTGTCGGCTTTAGGTGAATAACTGACCAACCAGAACGGTAAAATAGTGTTTGTCTGAGCGTTGAGACGTTCAGACATCGCGCATTGTCATCGCCGGCAACGCGCAAAACGGTCCTAACGGAGCCAATCGGGTGCTCCGTTATATACGCAAGTCTAAGAGGGGCTTGTTTAGGAGGCACAGTATGGGACGTTTTACCAATCCTCGCGATCTGTACTTTGGTGAGGGCGCTCGCCACGAGGTGAAGAACCTCAAGGGCAAGAAGGCCATCATCGTTTCTGGCGGCAGCTCTATGCGCCGCGGCGGGTTCCTGCAGGACGTTGAGGCCGACCTCAAAGAGGCCGGCATGGAGGTCAAGCTGTTCGAGGGCGTCGAGTCCGATCCCTCCATCGAGACCGTCATGAAGGGCGCAGCCGCTATGCACGAGTTCGAGCCCGACTGGATCGTTGCTATCGGTGGCGGTTCGCCCATCGATGCTGCTAAGGCCATGTGGGTCTTCTACGAGTATCCCGAGGAGTCCTTCGACAACATCATCCAGCCGTTCAGCTTCCCCGAGCTGCGTCAGAAGGCTCATTTCTGCGCCATCTCCTCTACCTCCGGCACCGCTACCGAGGTCACCGCGTTCTCCGTCATCACCGACTACGCCAAGGGCATCAAGTACCCGCTGGCCGACTTCAACATCACCCCTGATGTCGCCATCGTCGACCCCGAGCTCACCTACACCATGCCCGCCAAGCTGTGCGCTCACACCGGCATGGACGCTCTGACCCACTGCATGGAGGCCTACGTTTCCACCTGCGCCTCTATGTTCACCGACGCCAACGCTCTGCACGGCATCCGCGAGATCGTCGAGTGGCTGCCCAAGTCCTATGCTGGCGACCATGAGGCCCGTCAGCACATGCACGAGGCTCAGTGCATCGCCGGTATCGCCTTCTCCTCGGGCCTGCTCGGCATCGTTCACTCCATGGCTCACAAGACCGGTGCTGCCTTCGAGAACGGCCACATCATCCACGGTGCCGCTAACGCCATGTACCTGGGCAAGGTCATCCAGTGGAACTCCAAGGACCCGCGTGCTGCCGAGCGTTACGCTTACGTGGCCAAGGAGATCCTGCACCTTCCCGGCGAGACCAACGAGGAGCTCATCGCTGCGCTCGTCCAGAAGATTCGCGACCTCAACGACCAGCTCAACATTCCGCAGTCCATCAAGGATTACGCGAATGGTGGCGTGAAGGTCGACGCCGAGAACCCGCAGATGGTTTCCGAGGAGGAGTTCCTCGCCAAGCTGCCCGAGATCGCCGCGAACGCCGAGACCGACGCCTGCACGCCCGAGAACCCGCGTGAGACCAAGGCTGCCGACTTCGAGAAGATTCTCAAGGCCTGCTACTACGATACCGACATCGATTTCTAATCGACTCTTGTTATCGTAACGAGGGGCTCCGCACGTATCTGTACGGAGCCCCTTTCTTTTTTCTTTTAGAGAATGGGATAGTTATGGCTGCAATTTTCAATAGCCCCAGCAAGTACATCCAGGGTCCGGACGAGCTCGCCAAGCTCGGCTCCTATGTCGAGCCGCTTGGCGCTAAGGCCCTCGTCATCGTGACGCCTTCGGGCAAGAAGCGCGTCGGTGCCAAGATCGAGGGCGGCTTTGCCGAGGCTAAGGCCGAGCTGCTGTTTGAGGACTTTAACGGCGAGTGCTCCAAGGGCGAGGTCGATCGCCTGGTTGTGCTCGCTCGCGACAACGGTTGCGACATCATCGTCGGCGTCGGTGGCGGCAAGATCCTCGACACCGCGAAGGCCGTCGCCTATTACCTGGAGTCCCCGGTTATCATTTGTCCCACCATTGCTTCGACCGACGCCCCGTGTTCGGCGCTTTCGGTGCTCTATACCGATGACGGCCAGTTCGACAAGTACCTCTTCCTTAAGGCAAACCCCAACATTGTCCTGATGGATACGACGGTTATCGCGGCGAGCCCGGTGCGCCTGACGGTTTCCGGTATGGGCGATGCGCTCGCAACCTACTTTGAGGCCCAGGCGACGCACGATGCCGACGGTGGCACTTGCGCCGGCGGCAAGGGCGGTATGGCTGGTCTGGCGCTCGCCAAGCTCTGCTACGAGACGCTTATGGCCGATGGCGTCAAGGCCAAGGTCGCGCTGGAGAAGGGTGCGCTCACGCCTGCCGTCGAGCATATCATCGAGGCCAATACGCTGCTTTCTGGCATTGGCTTTGAGAGCTCGGGCCTTGCTGCTGCTCATGCCATCCACAATGGCCTGACGATGCTGCCCGAGTGCCACGGCATGTATCACGGCGAGAAGGTCGCCTTTGGCACCATCGTCCAGCTGGTACTCGAGGATGCCCCGACCGAGAAGCTCGAGGAAGTCTTGGGCTTCTGCATTGAGCTGGGCCTGCCGGTCACGATGAAGGAGCTTGGCGTTGCCGAGCTTACGCGCGAGCAGGCCATGATTGTTGCCGAGGCCGCCTGCGCGCCCGATGACACCATGTGCAACATGCCGTTTGAGGTGACGCCCGAGATGGTCGCAAACGCCATCCTGGGTGCCGACGCCCTGGGCCACTACTATCTCATGGATGAGTAAATCAAGCTAAGGAAGGGGCAAAGCCGGCAGACGGCTTTGCCCCTTTTTGCTATGGTGCAAAGGGGTCAGGTTGCTTTGCACCAATTGTTGTTGATGAAAGGGCGGATTCTCGTATGGCGCTTCCCATGGTTTATGGCGGTCCCGGACGATATGTTCAGGGGCCGGGTGAGCTCTCGCGTCAGGGCAGGTATTTGTCATGGTTGGGCTGCGCTGCCTATGTCTTGTTTGACCAGGGCACCGAGGATCGGCTGTGCAGGCAGATCGTCGATGGATTTCTGGATGAAGATCTAAGCGAGCCGTTCTTTAAGATTTACAACGGTCCGTGTACGGAAGATGCCGTTGTCGAAATGGCCAAGGAAGCCCGGGCCGAGTATTGCGACATGGTGGTGGGCATTGGCGGCGGCAAGATGCTCGATATCGCCAAGGCCGTTGCGTTTTATGCCGAGTTGCCGTTGTGCGTATGTCCCACGGCGGCGTCGATGGACGGTCCGTGCAGTGCGATTTCGGTGCTGTATCACGAGGATGGGTCGTTCGACCGCTACCTGATGCTCGAGAAGAATCCGGACCTGGTCGTGGTCGATACCAACGTGGTCGCGGCGGCCCCACTGCGTATGACGGTCGCTGGCATGGGCGATGCGCTGGCAACGTACTTCGAGGCGCGTTCGTGCGCCGCGGCACACGGCGTCAACGAACACGGTGGCGCGCCGGGACACTTGGCCTTGGTTGCGGCTCGTGCCTGCTATGACACACTCATGGAGTGCGGCGTCGCTGCCAAGCGCGATCTCAAAAAGGGTCGTATATCGCCGGCGGTTGAGCGCCTGATTGAGTGCAATATTCTGCTCTCGGGTGTTGGCTTTGAGAGCGGTGGCCTAGCGCTTGCCCATGCCATCGCCAACGGCCTGACGATTCTGCCCGAGTGCAAGGCCATGCATGGTGAGGCCGTAGCGTTTGGCCTGGTGGTGCAGCTGCGCCTGGAGCGTGCACCCGAGCTTGATCAGGTGCTCGAGTTTTGCCAGCGCGTCGGTCTGCCGACGACGCTCGAGGGGCTGGGCCTTGACGAGATTTCCGATGCCGACCTGATGAGCGTTGCAGATGCGGCCTTTAGAAACGAACGCAATATGGCTAACGAACAGGCCAAGGCGACCAAACAAAAGCTCGTGCAGCTCATGTGCGAGGCATAGCTTGGCGCTTGATTGACCTTGTGCAATCGAGGCGGCGATAGGCCATAGGCTATTTGCCGCAAAGATGCTCAGCGTGTAATTTGCCCGAGGCACGGGCCGATAGCGTATCATTATCTCTTGCTTGTTTGCACTGCTCAGGGAGGGGCCGCGCATGGCGCAGGAACACGATCTGTTTGATGACATTATCGAGATCAGCAAGGGTTTCGACTTTCTTAAAAACCCGCTTGGCGGCGTGACCGATGCACTCGATCCGTCGGCGCCGCAGTGGAATCCTGCCGACTACAAGGAGCGCCCGCGCGGCAATACCATTCCGTGCCTGACCTGCAAAAACGAAAAGAGCGGCTGCACCGCGTGCATGGACGTGTGCCCGGTCAACGCCATCGAGGTCGAGGAAGACGCTATTGAGATCCTCGACTCCTGCCGCAAGTGCGGTCTGTGCGCCGCTGCCTGCCCGACCGAGGCGATCATCTCGCCGCGCCTGGCGCCTAAAAACCTGTATGACGATATCGTCTCTGCCGCTACGAGCCACGAGACCGCCTACGTCACCTGCACGCGCGCCCTCAAGCGCATGCCGCGCGAAAACGAGGTCGTCGTTGCCTGCGTGGGCGATATTACGGCCGAGACTTGGTTCTCGGTACTGGCGGACTATCCCAACGTGAGTGTGTACCTGCCGCTGGGCGTGTGCGATAAATGCCGCAACACCGGCGGTGAGGACATTCTGGGCGAGGCGATTGCGAAGGCCGAGGAGTGGTCCGGCACGGGTATGGGCTTGGAGGTCGACCCCAAGAGCCTCAAGTGCCATAAGCTTCGCGAGTACGAGCGCAAGGAGTACATGGAAAAGATTGCCCGCACCACGGGCCTGACGGTGACCAAGCTCAATCCGGCGACGGCGGCGCTGGCCTCGGTGACGCAAAAGCTCAAAGCCCATCGCCATCAGATTACCCAGCTGGAGCGCACGCTCAACACCATGTGCGGCACCACGACGACCAAGCGTCGCCGTTCGCTCACGCACGGGCGCCAACTGGTGCTCTCGACGTTGCAAAACCACCCCGAGCTTGCCCAGAACATGCAGGTGAGCACGCCGGAATGCGATTTTGACAAGTGCACGTCGTGCGGTGAGTGCGTCAACGTGTGCCCCACGTTTGCCTGCGATTTGGTGGGAAGCGGTCGCTTTGCACTGGAGTCCACGTATTGCCTAGGTTGCGGAGCCTGCGTCAAGGTGTGCCCCGAGCATGCGCTCAAGCTGGTCGAGCACGATGCGTCCAATCTGGTCGTTGTCGACCCCGAGGCCGAGGAAAAGGCCGCTCAGAAGGCCAAGGCCCACGAAGAGGCCCAGAAGGTCAAGGCCGAGGCAAAGGCCAAGCTTGACAAGATGCTCGATCAGGTAGAAAAGCTCGCGGACTAGCTAAAAGAGCGTACATGATGGCCGGCGGGACAGATACTGCCCCGCCGGCCAAAGAAGTTGCGGTGGAATAGTTCCCGTTTTGCCCTTAAGCTGGCCATTCTAGGAACTATTTCACCGCAACTAATAGACAGTTAGCTCATACTGCTCTGATGGGTCTCACTGCCGTTATTGCGGCGGGGGACCGTTTCGTGGAGGAAAAAGAACCCGGGGACCTGTTTGGTCTCGGTGTATTCCATAAGGATGCCGTCGGCGTTGTAGGTCTGCCCGCGTACAACGGCGAGTGCGTTAAAGTCGTCGAGATCGAGCACGCGCGCATCTTCGGGCGTGGGATGCTCAATCGTTACATCGCGTTTGCCCGTGGCAATCTTAATGCCAAGGCCTTCTTCGAGGTAACGATAGATCGAATCGTTGGCAATCTCGGGTGTCAGTCCCGGTACCTGTGAGCTTAGGTAATAGGAGTCGTCGGAGCACACGGCATGTCCGTTTGCATAACGGATGCGTTTGGCGCGCGTAAGCTCGCAGCCTTCGGGAAACCCGGTAATCCTGGAGAGTGCCTTGCTACAGACGAGGAGCTCAAAGACGGTGGTGACAGTCTTGAGCTCAAAGCCTCGGCTGGCTGCGATTTCCTTAAAGGTCTCGAGTCCGCCGCCGCCACGATTCGTCTCGCCACTGATGTTGCGAATGACGCGCATGCCTTTGCCTTGCTGAGGGAGTACGTAGCCATCTGCCGCAAGCATCGAGATGGCGCGACGGACCGTCATGCGCGAACAGCCAAACAGCTGCGTGAGTTCAGTCTCCGAAGGCAGATAACTCTGATAGGCGTATGTACCGTCGTCAATCGACTGCTTCACGTTGTCATAAATGGTTTGGAAGATGGCTCGCGCCATGACGGTCTCCTAGAGCTGAGTGCGCGAGCGGTGGATGAGGACTGCTCGCGCAGGTGTCGATCGATTTACTTGCTGGGGTCGATTATATATTTACCCATGGCACGCAGAGCTGGGTCTGACAGGATGGCGCCGAGTTCGTCGAGGGAAGCCACCTTGGCGACCATCGAGGATACGTCGAGCCTGCCAGAGTCGATGAGCTCGAGCGCGCGACGCTGCGTATAAGGGTTGATGTAGGACGAGGTAAGCACAAGCTCCTTCTGGAAGACCTCGAAGGGCTTGACGGTGATTGTCTCATCGGGCTTGGTGAGGCCGAACATCATGACCGTAGCCTTGTGGCCGGCGATCTGGATGGCTTGCTCGATGGTGACGGGCTTGCCAACACACTCGATAACGACATCGACGTTGCCGACGCCCTCCTGCTTCAGGCGGGCCGGGACGTCCTCGTGGATGGAATCAATTGCCAGGTCGGCGCCGAGTTTGAGCGCAACCTCGCGCTTGCCTTCGACGGGTTCGAGCAAGACGACCTTGGTGGCGCCGGCGTTTTTGGCAAGCTGCATCATGAGCAGACCGATCATGCCACCGCCGATAACGACAACTGTGCTGCCGGGCTTGATGTTGCACATATCGATGCCGTGCAGGCAGCAGGCGACGGGCTCGGTCATAGCACCCTGCTCAAAGCTGGTGTGATCGCCCAACTTGTAGACTTGCTGCATATCGACGGAGCAGTACTCGGCAAAGCCGCCGTTAACGGTGGTGCCGTAACCGGTCATATGCTCGCAGTAGTGGTTGATTCCGTCGCGGCAGGGTTCGCAGCAGCCGCAGGGATGGTTTGGGTCGATGCACACGCGATCGCCCGGTTTAAAGCCAGCGACGTCGCTGCCCACGGCCTCGACAACGCCCGCAAACTCATGACCAAGGATCGTGGGCGGGGTAACGTCGGCTGCGCCCTTGTCGCCTTCATAGATATGAACGTCGGTACCGCAGACGCCGCAAGCTTTGACGTTGATCAGAACGGCGCGCCTGCCCACGGCCGGCTTTGCCGATTCCTCGACTCTGAGGTCGTGCTTTCCATAGAAGACCGCGCTTTTCATGGTGACTCCTTAACGTGGCGGTGAATGTTGTAATGAAGTATAGGCATGTCTATAGATATAGACAAGCACATCTAGACAAGTAGAAAAGAAAAATGAAATGCAGCCATCAGCTATGTCAGATTTAACAGGCGAAATACTGGACACATACCGTTTACGGCCAATAATCGACCGCTGACCGAACATAGAAACCGTATTAACTTGTCTAGATAAGTGATATGATAAAAATAGAAGCGCAAGAAGTCAGGGAAGCGGGCCCACCCGTCCTATTGCACGAGGTACACGCAAACGGCGCGTCTGCGGTCTCGAGTGAAGCCAAAACCGCAGTCGCTCCGAATGAAGAGAGGGGGATTCCCCGTCATGATGCAAAAGATACAACGTTTCGGCGGTGCAATGTACACGCCTGCAATTCTTTTCGCATTTTCCGGAATCGTCGTCGGCCTGGGTACGCTGTTTACCACCGAGGCGATCTTTGGCGAGATGGCCACAGCGGGTCATCTTTGGTTTGATTGCTGGAATGTGCTGCTCCAGGGTGGTTGGACGCTCTTTAACCAGATGCCGTTGCTGTTTTGCGTAGCGTTGCCAATCTCGCTCGCGAACAAGCAGAACGCTCGCTGCTGCATGGAGGCTTTGGCCATCTACCTTACCTTCAACTACTTTGTAAGCACAATCTTGGGGCAGTGGGGCCCTGTCTTTGGTGTCGACTACTCTGTCGAGGCGGGCAGCGGTACTGGTCTTGCCACTATCGCAAGCATCAAAACGCTTGATATGGGCATCATGGGCGCGCTTATCATTTCTGGTATCGCCACGATGCTGCATAACAAGTTCTTCGACACCGAACTTCCTGAGTGGCTGGGCGTGTTCTCGGGCTCCGTGTTCATTTATATGATCGGTTTCTTCGTTATGGTTCCGGTCGCTCTTATCGCCTGCCTGGTGTGGCCGCATGTTCAGGCTGCTATCTCCGCCTTCCAGGGATTCATCCTTTCCGCCGGTACGTTTGGCGTGGGCGTCTTTGCTTTCTTCGAGCGCGTGCTGATCCCTACAGGCCTTCACCACTTTATCTATACGCCGTTCTATTACGACAACGCGGCGGTCAACGGCGGCATCTTTGCTGCTTGGGCCAACATCCTGCCCCAACTGGCTGCCAATCCGAGCATTGCTCTTAAGGATGCCGCACCCTGGGCTGCCTATACCTGCCCTGGTTGGACTAAGGTCTTCGGCTCGCTTGGCGTCGCCATTGCGTTTTATATGACCGCCAAACCCGAGCGCAAGCAGCGCGTCAAGGCTCTGCTGATCCCGGTCACCCTTACCGCTATGCTTTGCGGTATCACCGAGCCGCTTGACTTCACCTTCCTGTTCATCGCGCCCGGTCTGTTCGTCGTCCACTGCGTGCTCGGAGCGCTCGGCTGCATGGCTCAAAACCTCCTTGGCGTCGTGGGCATCTTCGACGACGGCATCATCTCGATGCTCTCGTGGGACTGGCTGCCCCTTTGGGCCGCACACGGTCTGCAGTACGCCATCTCCATCCTTGTCGGTCTGTGCTTTACCGCTCTTTGGGTCGTGGTCTTCCGTTTCTTGATCGTCAAGTTCGACTTTAAGACTCCCGGTCGCGAGGATGATGATGTTGAGGTCGAGCTCAAGTCCAAGGCCGACTACAAGCAAAAGCAGGGCGGTGCTGCTGCTGGCAAATCGGTCGCCCAGAGTAAAGATGATGAGCGCTTGGTGCTTGCCGAGAACATCCTCGATCTGCTCGGTGGCACGGATAACATCATCGATGTAACTAACTGCGCTACCCGTCTGCGCGTTAACGTCAAGGACAAGAGCGTCGTTGCACCCGAGGCTTCCTTCAAGGCAATCGGTACGCATGGCTTGGTGGTCCAAGGTCAGTCAATCCAGGTCATCATCGGCCTTACCGTCCCGCAGGTTCGCGAGAAGTTCGAGAGTCTTCTGAAGTACGAGAGTCTTCTGTAAACCATCGTCCATCGAAACAATCGGCCTTGCAGAGCCGGTATGCACCGCAAGGCCGATTCTAGAGATAAAAAACTCCACTTCTAGGTAACAATTCCAAACCGCGCAAGGCCGCGTGCGGGGACGGATTGAGCAAGCGGCCAGAATGAGGAGGACATCATGTCCAAGAAGAACTATGCCGTGACCATTGCCGGCGGTGGCTCCACCTTTACCCCGGGCATTGCCCTGATGCTGCTCGAGGAGCGCGACCGCTTCCCGGTCAACAAGGTGACCTTCTACGACAACAACGCCGAGCGCCAGGAGATCGTGGCAAAGGCCTGCGAGATCTACTTCCACGAGAACGCTCCCGAGGTTGAGTTTAGCTACACCACCGACCCCGAGACCGCATTCACCGGGACCGACTTCGTGCTTGCCCACATCCGCGTCGGCCTGTACGCCATGCGTGAGCTCGACGAGAAGATTCCTCTCAAGTACGGCTGCGTTGGCCAAGAGACCTGCGGTGCCGGCGGTATCGCCTACGGCATGCGCTCCATCGGTGGTGTCATCGAGATCCTCGACTACATGGAGAAGTACAGCCCCAACGCCTGGATGCTCAACTACTCCAACCCCGCGGCCATCGTCGCCGAGGCCTGCCGCGTGCTGCGCCCCAACAGCCGCATCATCAACATCTGCGACATGCCGATCGACCTCATGGATAAGATGAGCCGTATGTGCGGCATCAAGGATCGTCGCGAGCTGCAGTACAGCTACTACGGCCTCAACCACTTTGGTTGGTGGAGCAAGATCTACGACAAGGAGGGTAACGACCTCATGCCGCAGATCAAGGAGCACATGGCAAAGAACGGCTACTTGGATGGCATTGAGCACGAGGCCGGTAAGGAGCAGCACGTCGAGGAGAGCTGGATTCACACCTTCGGCAAGGCCAAGGATGTCTATGCTGTCGATCCCGAGACGATTCCCAACACCTACCTCAAGTACTACCTGTATCCGGACTATGTCGTCGAGACGTCTGACCCCAACTACACTCGCGCCAATGAGGTTATGGACGGCCGCGAGAAGAAGGTCTTTGGCGCTTGTCGCGACATCATCGCCAAGGGTACTGCCAAGGACGGCGGCTTTGAGCCAGATGTACATGCCAACTACATCGTCGACCTTGCCTGCGCGCTGGCCGAGAACACGCTCGAGCGCTTCCTGCTGATCGTTCCCAACGATGGCGCTGTGCCCAACTTCGACCCGACGGCCATGGTCGAGGTGCCTTGCATCGTCGGTTCCAACGGCTTTGAGAAGATCTGCCAGGGCCCGATCCCGCAGTTCCAGAAGGGCCTAATGGAGCAGCAGGTTTCCGTCGAGAAGCTCGTTGTCCAGGCTTGGGTCGAGGGCAGCTACCAGAAGCTCTGGCAGGCACTCACGCTCTCCAAGACCATTCCTTCGGCAAGCGTTGCTAAGCAGATCCTGGACGAGCTCATCGAGGCCAACAAGGATTTCTGGCCCGAGCTTAAGTAAGGACTGCTGTCTCGAACTCTCACGCATCTCTGCTTCATTTGCGCCGCCGCGGTGTCCGGATTCGCCCGGATGCTGCGGCGGCGCTATACTTATACGGTTTGAAGTACCTGTATCAAAAGGAGCTGTCGTGTCCCTTTCCATCGGTATCGTGGGCCTGCCCAACGTGGGCAAGTCGACGCTGTTCACCGCGCTTACCAAAAAGACCGGCCTTGCCGCCAACTACCCGTTTGCCACGATCGACCCCAACGTGGGTATCGTCGATGTGCCCGATAGCCGCCTGCAAAAGCTCGCCGACATCGTTAACCCCGGCCGCATTGTGCCGGCGACGGTCGAGTTTGTCGACATCGCTGGCCTGGTGAAGGGTGCCAATGAGGGCGAGGGCCTGGGCAACCAGTTCTTGGCAAACATCCGCGAGACCGACGCCATCTGCGAGGTCGTGCGCTACTTTAAGGACCCCAACGTCATGCGTGAGGTGGGCCGCACGGGCGAGTTCGTCGATCCCGCCGGCGATGCCGACACCATCATGACCGAGCTCATCCTGGCCGACATGGGCACGCTCGAGAAGCAGCTGCCCAAGCTCGAGAAGGAGGCCAAGCGCGATAAGGAGCTCATGCCCAAGTTCGAGGTGGCCAAGCGCCTGCTCGCTTGGCTCAACGAGGGCAAGCGAGCCGCGTCCATGGAGATGACCGACGAGGAGCGTGCCGCCGCCAAGGGCCTGTTCCTGCTCACTATGAAGCCCATTCTGTACGTGGCCAACGTGGACGAGGATATGCTCAACGAGGACCTGGCGCCCATCGATGGCGTCAAGCCGTTGCCCATCTGCGCCAAGATTGAGGCCGAGCTTTCCGAGCTCGATCCCGAGGACGCCGCCGACTACCTGGAGAGCCTGGGCCTGGAGCAGCCCGGCCTGGACGTGCTCGCGCAGGCGGCCTATAAGCTGCTCGGTCTGCAGTCGTTCTTTACGGCCGGCGAGATGGAGGTCAAGGCCTGGACGGTTCGCCAGGGCGCGACCGCCCCGCAGGCCGCCGGCGTCATTCACACCGACTTTGAGCGCGGCTTTATTAAGGCCGAGGTTATTGGCTACGACGACTACATCGAGCTCGGCGGCGAGCAGGGCGCCAAGGCCGCCGGCAAGCTGCGTATTGAGGGCAAGGACTATGTCATGGCCGATGGCGACGTCGTGCACTTCCGCTTTAACGTGTAAGGGCGACGCATATGTTTAAATACGGCAAAAAAGCTGGGTACATGGGTATTGCGCTGCTCGTACTTGCGGTGATCCCGCTGGTGGTTGCAGCGTGTGTTATCCCCAACATTGGCCCCGAGGTGGCAACGAAGTTTAACGCCGCCGGCGAGGTGACGCGCTGGGGCAAGAGTTACGAGTTGCTGGCACTGCCGGTGCTCAACCTGCTGCTCGGCGTGGCGACGTACTTTACGGCGGGACGCCAGGCAAAGAACAATGAGGACTCCGCTGTGATGGCACGTCTTGCGTGCGAGCGCTACCTGCGTAACGGCTGCATCACGGGCGTGTTCCTCAATGTAATCAACGTCTACTTTATGTATTCGGCGATTACCGGAACGGGCTTTGGCTTTGGTTTCTAGCTTGTCCTTTTAGGCAACGAGCCTGCACGCATATTCAATGGCTGCTGCGAGGCCGCCGCTCGATCGTGGTTTAAAGACCATGTCGGCGGCGGCCTCGTTTTCGTATCCGGCGCCGCGAAGGGCAAGTGCGATACCGGCTTCCAGGAGAAGGGGCAGACCGTGTTGGCTGGTTGCGATTACGGCAGCCTGATTGAGCGAGCAACTGTGCGCTTGGCATTGGATGGCAAGTTCACCTTGCGCCGGGCAAGGGACCAAAACGGCGGCGACGCGACTTGATAGCAATGCAAATGCTGTGTGCTCATCGGGCGAAAGGCATTCTGCTTCAACGACGACGAGCTTGGGCGGTGCGCTGTTTGTGCGAAGCGTGGCTTGGTACATGCGGACCGAAGAACCCGACATAGAAAACTCCTGTGTATTCGGCAAAACGTAAACTATAGTTTACGTTTATGTTCGGCTCCATTTCAAACTCGGCTGCATGGACGAACGTGCGAAACAGATTCTTGGCAGGCGGGTCGAAGAGACACGCAGGGACCTTGGTATCTCCAAGGTTGATTTTTGTGTGGCGACAGGAATTAGCCGACCCTACCTCGACCGAATCGAAGATGGGACGGCAAATTTCACGCTCAAGGTTCTATTTAAGATCGCACCCGCACTCGGCATGACGGTGTCAGAGCTTCTCGAGGGTATCGAATAGGGCGTTCCCCGCTGCTAATTGACGCTCTTTGGGCGGGTCCCCCTGGTTGCGATGTGCAAAATCGCGAGTATTCAGCACCTGTTCAGCCGTAGATGGTAGCTCGGGCGGCTGGCTTTGCTTTTTTGACAGTAGTTAATCCACACGCTAAATAAAAATGTGGAATAAATATTTACCAGACGCCTCTTTCGTCCTAAAAGTTCGTCTAATAATCGGCCGATTCTATGCCTCCGGCGGAGAAATTGCAGAATACTCCGATTTTTGCACGGCTCGAGGGGGACCACCTGTCGTTTGGGGCTGCGATAAGCGGAACTGCCTTAGGGATTACGCCATCGGGATGCGGTCGTGGTTGACTTGGCTGTAGAACAGGCGCTGGATCTCGGCGGCATCGCGTGACTGGCCGAGTGCCCACATGGTCTTGGCCACGAGCGTCTCGGTGGTCATGTCGTCGCCACGCAAAATACCCGGATGGTCGGCGTAAGCGCGGCCGACCTCATAAACACCCAGATCGAGGCCCTCTTCGGGGACCTGCGTGGTCATAACGACGGTGCGGCCCGAATCGACCCAGCGAAAAATTGCCTCTTGGAACGATTCGCCCGACTCACCAAACTCGGGGATACCGCCAATGCCAAAGGTCTCCAGAATCACGGCGTCGTAGCTATCGGCAAGGGCGTCGAGGATGCCCGGGTTTACGCCGGGCGTCAGCTTAAGGACAAACACGCGTGGGTCGATACTGTCGTAGAAACGAACCGGGCTCTCATTCTGATGAGTGCCGTGGAGCCCGTTGCGCACAATGCGGTCGTTGCGGATGTAGGCAATGGGCGGATAGTTGACGCTAATGAACGCGTTAAAGCTCATGGTGCGCTGTTTGCGGGCGCGCGTGCCGGCAATGGCGACGCCGCCAAACACAATCGACACATCGTGTGAATGCTCGTCGAGCGCATAGAGCAGGCTCTGGTACAGGTTGAGCTTGGCGTCGGTAAAGGGGTTGCCCATGGGCTTTTGCGAGCCGGTGAGCACGATGGGCTTGGGGCTGTCCTGAATCAGATAGGAAAGCGCCGCCGCGGTGTAGCTCATGGTGTCGGTGCCGTGCAGAATCACGAAGCCGTCGTGGTCGGCATAACCCTCGACGATGACGTCGCGGATACGCATCCAGTCACTGGGGCGCATATTGGTGCTGTCGATGTTCATGGGCTGCACCACGTCGAGCTCGCAGAGGCCCGAGATCTCGGGGACGCTCTGGGCGAGCTCCTCACCGGTCAGGGCGGGGGAGAGGCCGTTGCCGTCCTCGGTCGATGCGATGGTGCCGCCCGTGGCGATGAGAAGGATGCGCTTCATGCTGGTATTCCTATCGTATTTGCCGCCGCAGAGGCGGAGTCGTTCGGCAGTATTGTGGCACAGGGCGTCCAATGTTCAAACGTATTACATCATCTGTAACGTTTGAAAACACTTCAATTGCCGTCAAATAGAGGTCCAGGTCATGCGTTTGCCGTGCGCTGATGGCTGCGAGGGACGAGAAACCCCATATAACGTGTACACTATGGAGGTTATTTTCGTTCATTCACGCGGGTGGGCACCGGCTCCCCGCCAACAAGAGGGGGAACCATGGATCAAAAGGCTTCCGCAAAGGTCCTCGTACTCGACTTTGGTGCGCAGTACGGTCAGCTCATTGCCCGTCGCGTCCGCGACCTCAACGTGTATTCTGAGATTGTCCCCTGCGACATCTCGGCCGACGAGATTCGCGAGATGAACGCCTCTGCGCTCATCCTTTCTGGCGGCCCGGCCTCCGTGTACGCCGAGGACGCTCCGTCCATCGACCCCGCCATCTTTGACCTGGGCCTTCCCGTCCTGGGCTTTTGCTACGGCCATCAGATCACGGCCGTGACGCTCGGTGGCAAGGTCGGCCACTCCGAGGTGGGCGAGTACGGCCGCGCCACCATCACGCGCACGGCCGGCGCCAAGCTCTTTAACTCCACGCCCATGGAGCAGACCGTGTGGATGAGCCATCGCGACGCCGTTTCCGAGGTGCCCGAGGGCTTTACCGTTACCGCCAGCACCGACGTGTGCCCGGTTGCTGCCATGGAGTGCCCCGAGCGCAAGATCTTCACCACGCAGTTCCACCCCGAGGTCAAGCACTCCGAGTATGGTCAGCAGCTGCTGAGCAACTTCCTGTTTGAGATCTGCGGCCTGGAGCCCAACTGGAGCATGGACAACCTGGTCGAGACCATGACGGCCGAGTTCCGCGAGAAGGTCGGCAACGACCGCGTGATTCTGGCCCTGTCCGGCGGCGTCGACTCCTCCGTCGTGGCTGCGCTGGGTGCTCGTGCCGTGGGCAAGCAGATGACCTGCGTGTTCATCAACCACGGTCTGCTGCGCAAGGGCGAGCCCGAGCAGGTGGAGGAGGTCTTCACCAAGCAGTTTGACGTCGACTTTATCCACGTCCACGCCGAGGACCGTTATGCCGAGCTTTTGGCCGGCGTGACCGAGCCCGAGGAGAAGCGCCGCATCATCGGTACGCAGTTCTGGAAAGAGTTCTTCGCCGTGGCCCAGCAGCTCGAGACCGATGGCAAGCCGGTCAAGTACCTGGCTCAGGGCACCATCTACCCCGACATCATCGAGTCCGGCGCTCGCAAGACGGGCGGCAAGACGGCCACCATCAAGAGCCATCACAATCTGATCCCGTTCCCCGAGGGCGTGCACTTCGACCTCATCGAGCCGCTCGATCACTTCTTTAAGGACGAGGTCCGCGCGCTTGGTCTGGCACTGGGCCTGCCGGGTCACATCGTGTTCCGTCAGCCTTTCCCGGGCCCGGGTCTGGCCATCCGCATCATCGGCGCGGTCGACAAGGAGAAACTCGAGATCCTCAAGAACGCCGACGCCATCGTGCGTGAGGAGCTCGATGCCTACAACCAGCGTCTGTTTGAGCAGACCGGCGAGCGCAACTCCGAGCACAGCTGCTGGCAGTACTTTGCGGTTCTGCCCGACATTAAGTCCGTCGGCGTTATGGGCGACGAGCGTACCTACCAGCGCCCGATCATCCTGCGCGCCGTCGAGTCCAGCGACGCTATGACAGCCGACTGGGCCAAACTGCCCTACGACGTGCTTGCCCGCATCTCCGGCCGCATCGTTGCCGAGGTTCCCGGTGCCAACCGCGTGTGCTACGACATCACGTCCAAGCCGCCCGCGACCATCGAGTGGGAGTAGGCTGACAGGGTTCTGACCTGCACTTTTGAGTGCTGCACTGTGCCGCTGAGTTTCGTTTCGTACGAGAGTTACGGCAAAGCCACCAGCGACATTGGTGAGTAAATACGGTAACCGAGCCTCCGTTCCCATGTTGGGACGGAGGCTTTTTCTTTGCCGTTTTACTCCCTTTCACCTGCGATTTCGCGATTTACTCCCCGTGTTTCAAGATGGAAGCGTTTGGTTGCGAGGCACGCTGGTGTGAGGGCCTGAGTCGTCAGGCCCTCACAGGGGGACCGCGATGGTGGCCACCGCGCCGCCCGAGGGGCTGTTGGCGAGCGAGACGGAGCCCCCGTGGGCGCTCGCGGCCTCGGAGGCGGCGTGGAGGCCGAGCCCGTAGTGGCGGCCTCCGTCGCGCGAGGAGCGGGAGGAGTCGTCTGTGAAGAGGCGCTCGCAGCCGCGTTCGAGGGCGGCGGGAGAGAAGCCCGGTCCGTCGTCGGACACCTCGATGACGAGGTGGCCGCCCTCGACGTCGCAGGAGACCGCCACGCGCGAGCGCGCGTGCTCGGCGGCGTTGGCCACGAGGTTCGCGGCGGCTCGCGCCAGGGCGGTTCGGTCGAGCGGGG
>UQKY01000039.1 GCA_900541785.1 uncultured Collinsella sp. | reverse complement strand
CTGTCCGTTCTCTACCTGCGGCGTTGTCTTGCTCCGGATGGGTAGTCGTTGGGGACGTTCTTAAACGACTAGTCGTTGGGGACGTTCTTGTTTGACTAGTCGTTTAAGAACGTCCCCAATGACTACTTGCTCTCGTTAGATAGGCGTCCGAGAACCACGCTCGTCGCTACTTAAGCCCCGGGAGGCGGGTGTAGGGGAATGAGCGCTCTAGGAACTCGGAGCAGCGGGCGTAATCTTTGGCGAAGTAGCTGCTGTAGAGCGAATCGAGCACGTATTGCACGGCGATGTGGCTTGCGAACTGCGTGATGCGATGCGTCATGCTCTCGTGGTCACTCACCGTAAGGTAGGCGGCAAAGCCGGGGTGAATGCGAGCGCAATAAGGCGTGCCGATGACGATGACTGGGACATGCCGACTGCTGAGGATCGGCAAGATGTCCTTGAGGTTGGGGGCAAGGCCGCTGTAGGAGATGACGATTGCCGCATGGTCGGGACCCGAGGCGAGCGCCGTTCGCACCTGGGCCTCGCCACCGTTGTGGCACGTCGCGCTTTTACCGGCGGAGAGCAGGCGATCGCGGAACATTCCCGCTGGATAGAGGTTGTGCGAGCCCGTGTAGATGTCGACCTGTCGGGCGTTCGCGATGAGCTTGGCGGCGTGGTCGAGCTGCGCGGGGTCGAGCAGCTCCTGCGTTTCGGCCAGTGTGGTCTGGTAGAGTCCCTCCATGCGCTCCATAACCTGCGCAGGGGTGGACGTGGCGTCGAAGGGAAAGTTGATGTCCACGTCGCGCCGATTGCCCGATTCGGTTGCCAGGCGGATGAGCTCGACCTTGAGGTCCTTAAAGCCCTCGAGGCCGAGCTTTTTGCAAAAACGGTGGACGCTCGCGACCGAAACATTGGTGCGGGCGGCGAATTCCTTGATGGAGAGTCCGCGGACGTCTTCGCCCATGGCAAGGGCCGAGATGCCGAGCTGTTGCTCGGTAGGGGTAAGGCCCTGTGCCTCGGAAATCTTGCGTTTGATATCCATACGAACTCCTACACTCAACAAACCTGCCAAAAAAGGACAGGTTTATTTTGGCACGTTTCGGTCGGTATCAGGAAGTATCAGGGACGGGGCGGCGTCGGTCCGTGGGCGCGAAAAGAAGTGTCGGGTTTGGCACCCCTGCCCCTGCCTGCCGCGCGCGTGGGCGATACTCAGCTTATCGACCCGCGATGCAAAGGAGATGCTCATGGCAAACATCAAGTTCCCCGAGGGCTTCTATTGGGGTGGCGCCACCGCCGCCAACCAGTTTGAGGGCGCTTGGAACGTGGACGGCCGCGGCGCTTCCGTCGACGACCATTTCTTGGGCGGCAGCTACAAGGAGCCGCGTCAGATCACGATCGATATCGATCCCGACCGTTTCTACCCCAACCATGACGGCATCGATTTCTACCATCACTATGAGGAGGACATCGCGCTGTTCGCCGAGATGGGCTTCAACATGTTCCGCATGTCCATCTCCTGGAGCCGTATCTTCCCCAACGGCGACGATGCTGAGCCCAACGAGGCCGGCCTCGCCTTCTACGACCGCGTCTTCGACTGCCTGCGCGCCCACAACATCGAGCCGCTCGTGACCCTCTCACACTACGAGATGCCCTATCACCTGGTCGAGAAGTACAACGGCTGGGCGAGCCGCGAGCTCATCGGCTTCTTTGAGAAGTACTGCCAAACCGTCTTCGACCGTTACCAGGACAAGGTCAAGTTCTGGCTCACCTTCAACGAGATCAACTGCGGTACTCAGGACATGGGCAACCTCTTCGAGACCAGCATGATTCAGGGCTTTGAGGGCCCGGCTTCGGCGGTTCACACCACGCCGCAGGCCCGTATGCAGGCGCTGCATCACCAGTTTGTCGCCAGCGGTCGCGTCGTGCGCTATGCCCACGAGCATTACCCGCAGTTCAAGATGGGCAACATGGACTGCTTTATCCTTTCCTATGCCGCCACGTGCGATCCGGCCGACGTGTTCGCCACGCAGCAGGAGATGAACGCCATGAACTGGTACTGCTCCGACGTGCAGGTGCGCGGAAAGTACCCGTTCTATGCCAAGCGCTTCTGGGCCGAGAACGATGTTGAGCTTGTGATGGAGGATGGCGACCTGCAGGATATCGCCGACGGCAAGGTCGACTTCTATTCCTTTAGCTATTACATGTCCGGCACCGTGGGCACCCACAAGGACCACGAGATGACCGAGGGCAACATGACCTTTGGCGGCAAGAATCCCTATCTGGAGTCCACCGACTGGGGCTGGCAGATCGATCCGCTGGGCCTGCGCATTGCCCTCAACGAGATCTATGCTCGCTACGAGATTCCGCTGATGGTGGTCGAGAACGGCATGGGCGCTTACGACGAGGTCGAGGAGGACGGCTCCATCCATGACCCGTATCGCATCGCCTACTTGCGCAGCCACATCAAGGCCATGGGCGAGGCCATTGCCGACGGCGTCGACCTGATTGCCTACACCTGGTGGGGTCCCATCGACCTGGTTTCCGCCGGCACCGGTGAGATGCGCAAGCGCTACGGCTTTATCCATGTCGATAAGTACGACGACGGCACCGGCACCTACGAGCGTCGCCGCAAGGACAGCTTCTTCGCATATCAGAAGATCATCAAGTCCAACGGCGCTGAGGGCCTGGAGTAATTGAGTTCCGGCGACTGAGTTCCGGCGTTCTGCCGAATGTCGGACCGGTAGCCGATTACATGACCACCGACGTCGATGACGACGGCATCTGGAATGCTTTTGTTCGTCGGGGGCTTATCGAGGATTAATCGACAATATGAGCGCCACTGGGGAAAAGGTTTTGGGAAGGGCTTGAAAGGGCTCGTGATTCGAGCCCTCACCTTAGCAATTTGATCATTTGGCACTATAATCACCATAGGCATGCGCATAACGTTGCGCTTAATCAAGAGGAGAAAACGTATGGGTCTGTTTGACATGTTTAAGAAGAAGGCTGAGCCCGCGGCTGCCGCTGCTCCTGCCTCCATCTCTGCTTCTGCCGGCGCCGACGTGCTGTGCTCGCCCGTCAAGGGCAAGGTCATCAAGATGGCCGACGTGCCCGATCCCGTCTTTGGCGGCGAGGTCCTGGGCAAGGGCTGCGCCGTGTGGCCCGAGGACGATCTGGTCTACGCTCCCTGCGACGGCAAGGTGACCGTCACCATGGGTCACGCCGTGGGCCTGCAGTCCGATAGCGGCATCGAGGTCCTGGTGCACGTTGGTGTCGATACCGTCAACATGAACGGTGACGGCTTCGAGGGCTTCGTCAAGGCCGACGACGTCGTGAAGGCCGGCCAGCCCTTGCTCAAGATCGACCGCGCCAAGATCGCTGCTGCCGGCTACAAGGACTGCGTCGTCGTGGCTGTGTCCAACACCGCCGAGTTTGCCGACGTCGAGCTTACCGTCGAGGCCGAGTCTGCCGTCGCTGCTGGTGACGCCATCGTTAAGGTCGTTCGCAAGTAAACTGCGACATCCAAAGGATGTGCAAGGGTGGTCGAATTGTCCGACCACCCTTTTTTATTACAATGCGGCGGAACGTTTTATTGCGCGTTGGGCGGACCGGTAAACCGTTCGGACGTTAAATCGAGCCGACTGCGCCTTTGCTTTGCCGGGGGTGTTCGTTAGCGGCTAGTATGGCCTTATTGTTACGACGTGCACCGCGTCGGGAAGCGCGGTGCCGCTTGTTGGGAGGAATGTCATGAAGAAGAAGCTGCTGCTTGCGCCCCTGATGGCTGTTCTGGTCGCGTGCGTGGTTGTGCTTTCCGGCTGCGGAGGTCCTTCGGTTGAGGAGCTCATCACCGAGGATCTTACGACGCAGTTTGACGAGGTCAAGAACGGTGGCGACGACTTCCTCGCCGGCCTGGAAGAGGCCTCGGGCGACGAGTTCGAGCAGCTGGGCATCGATCCCAAGGAGTACGCCAAGAGCTACCTCGAGGGCTTTGACTACAAGATCGGCGACGTGACGGTCGACGAGGACAAGGGCACCGCAACTGCCGAGGTCACCATTACCTGCAAGTCCATGAACCAGATCGTTGAGGATTTTGCCACTCAGTACCAGGAGAAGGTCGCCGCGCTCGATTCGATGCCTTCCGATGACGAGCTGTACAAGATGGCCGGTCAGGTTATGGTCGATGTGACCAAGGCTGCTAAGACCAAGGACACCAAGGTCACCTTCAAGTACTCCTGCAATGACGACGGCGAGTGGTCTGCCGACGATTCCGCAACCAACGAGATGATGAATGCCATGATGAGCTAGGGAGTTGCGGCGTTTTACCAAACGCCGCAACTGCTCGACGCTGCGCGCCGCCCAGGACGACAATTTGTCATTCAAAAGGCGAGACATGACCAGAAGGTCTATGCCTCGCCTTTTTCATGCCAACTTGTTCGTCCTGGACGTCGCTCGCTGTCCGTCCTCTACCTGCGGCATTGCCATGGTAGTCATTGGGGCGGCACTTGGGGACGTTCCTTTTCTGCCGGCAGTTGGGGACACTCCTTGCACCAGCGTTGCATCGAATGCTCGGGAAAATGCGAGCCGGTATTTGGGCGAATAATGGGTCGCGGTTTCCGGATGGGGTGGGTTGCGGAAAGCGCGACCCGGAATATTGCTCTGAAACGGGATGCGGTTTCCCCGATGGGGCTCAAGCGGAAAGCGCATCCCATTCCGGAGCTCCAAAACGGGATGCGCTTTCCGTGCGGAAGAATTGTCGCAGCTACGTTAAGCGGCGGCTCCGCTACTCGCCCAGCACCAGCGCCGCGAGCTCTGCCTGGGTGTCCACCACGTAGTCGGCGCCGGCGGCCTCCAGCTCTGCGCGGCCGCGGAAGCCCCAGCTGACGCCCGCGCTCTTAAGGCCGGCGTTGTGGCCGGTCAGGATATCGACATTGGAATCGCCCACATAGAGCGTGGTTGCCGGATCGGCGCCCAGCTCCTCCATCACATGCAGCGTGACGGGTGCTTCGGGCTTGGGCGGAAACGCATCGACACGGCCCTGCACCAGCGCAAAGCGCTCAGAGCCAAAGTATTTCTCGATAAGCGGGGCTGCCGAAATATGATCCTTGTTGGTGAGCACGGCAAGCTGAACGCCCGCTGCGCGCAGACGGTCGAGCATCTCAATCGTGCCGGCGTAGGGTGAGGTGTGGTCCTCCTTGTGCTCGCCGTAATAAGCTCTAAACTCAGCAAGCGTCTGCTCAAACATGCGGCCGTCGCCCGCGTACTCGGCGGGCATAAAGCGCTCGACCAGCTTGAGCATGCCGTTTCCCACCTTGTAGCGGTACTCGTCCACGGCAAACGTGGGCCAGCCGTGCATCTCGCAGGTGTGGTTGCCGGCGGCCGCCAGGTCCTCGATCGTGTTGAGGATGGTGCCGTCCAGGTCAAAGATCACATGGGAAAAAGCTGCTGCCATGAAAGCTCCCGTCATTGGGTTTCAAAACGCACCTCATAATACTGGGCTTCCGCGTTGGGCGCGCTTGGAATCTGAACATCTCCAGGGATATCAAGCCACATCGCGCCGACCGCGCGATTCCGCCCTAGCAAATTCTCGGCAGCTGCTCTCCCACGAGCATGTCGAGGATGCGGGTCGAGCCCCAGCCGGTGCGTACGCGCACGACGGGCCGAGCGTCCGGTCCAAACGGCAGCACGCGGCCGATAATCGCGGCGTTTTCGCCGTAGCGCGCGGCACGCATGGCCGCCAGCGCGGCATCGGCCTGCTCAGCAGGCACCACGGCGACCATCTTGCCCTCGTTTGCTACCTGCAGCACATCGTAGCCGAGCATCTCACATGCCGCCTGCACGTCGGGACGCACGGGCACGGCATCCTCGTCGATCTCCATGGCAACGCCGCTGGCCTGGGCAAACTCGTTGAGTGTGGATGCCAGGCCGCCGCGCGTGGGGTCGCGGAAGCAGCGGGTGTCGGGGGCAGCGGCGAGCACGTCGGCAATCAGATGATTGAGCGGCGCAGCGTCGCTTTCGATGTTGCTCGAAAACGCCAAGCCCTCGCGCTGGCTCATGATGGCGATGCCGTGGTCGCCCAGTGTACCCGAGACCAAGATGACATCGCCGGGCTGGCAGTTTGCACCGCTGAGCGCTACGCCCGCGGGCACTTCGCCCACGCCGGCGGTATTGATGTAGACGCCGTCGGCACCGCCGCGCTCGACCACCTTGGTGTCGCCGGTGATTATGGACACGCCCGCCTCGCGCGCCGTTTCGGCCATGGTCTGCACAATCTGGCGCAGCTTGTCCATGGGATAGCCCTCTTCGAGGATAAAGCCGCACGATAGGTAGCGCACGTTGGCGCCCGAGGTCGCGACGTCGTTGACGGTTCCGCATACAGCGAGGCGGCCGATATTGCCGCCGGGGAAGAACTGCGGCGTCACCACAAAGCTGTCGGTCGACATGGCGATTCGCCCGCTTGCGGGCAGCGCGGCGACACCGGCATCGTTGCCCGCAAGCAGCTCGGGCGACCCAAAGGCATCCAGAAAGACCTCATCGATAATGCGCTTCATCATCTGGCCACCGGAGCCGTGGCCCAGCAGGACAGTGCTATCGGTGGCAGTACGGGACATATCGAAAACTCCAATCGTGGGTGGAATCGGCAATAGCCGAGTGTGGCAGAATCGATGTTAAGTAAAAGTCAGCGAGCGCCATTCAGACGAAGTGAGTTGCCTTGAAAGAGGAGGCTGCTGGGCTTTTGCCCGCAGCCGACGATTGAAAGGCAAATCGCTCGCCTGAATGGTGCGCAGCGTCGGCCGGTCCGCCGTTCGTTAGAACGGCGGACCTTAATAGTCGCGGTAACGGTAGTACGCCGCGCAGCTGCCTTCGGAGCTCACCATGCACGGGCCGACGGGGTGTTCGGGCGTGCAGGTGCGGCCAAAGAGCGGGCAGTCGCTCGGCGTGATGGCCCCGCGCAGCACGTCGCCGCAGCGGCACCCGCGCGGCTCGACCGTCGCCTCAACGGGCACATCAAAGCGGGCGCGCGCATCAAAGCGCGAGAACTCAGGTCGGATGGAAAGACCCGAGCTGGCAATCGGTCCCAGTCCGCGCCACGTGGTGTCGCACGGCTCAAATACCTGCTCGACCAGCTGGCGCGCTACGGGGTTGCCGTCTGCATTGACGCCACGGCGGTAGGCGTTGCCAATCGCGGGCCTGTCCTCGACAACCATCTGGACCAGCATGCAGATGCCCTGCAAGATATCGACCGGCTCAAAACCGGTGACTACGCCGGGGGTATCGAACTCATCGACCAAAAACCCAAAGGGTGCCAGGCCCGTGATGGTAGCGACGTGACCAGGCAGGATAAAGCCGTCGATGGTCGTCTCGGGGTCGTTGGAGATCGCACGCAGAGCCGGCGGCGTGGTCTTGTGAGCACAGTAGACCGAGAAGTTCTGGAGCCCGCGCGCGTCGGCCTCCAGGATAGCGGCGGCAATGGTGGGCGTTGTGGTCTCAAAGCCGACGCCCATAAAGATGACCGGGCGTTCGGGATTTTGCTCGGCAATGTCGAGTGCGTCGAGCGGAGAGTAGACGATGCGGATGTCGTGCCCCGCCGCCTTTTGCGCGGCAAGCGAGGTGGACGATCCGGGCACGCGCATCATGTCGCCAAAGGTGGTGATGATGGCGCCGTCCATGTTGGAAAGCGCGATTGCATGATCGATGTCGCGGTTGGCGGTGACGCAAACGGGGCACCCCGGGCCGCTTAGCAGTTTGAGTCCCGTCGGCATAATGGAGCGAAAGCCATAGCGGCCAATGCTCACGGTATGCGTGCCGCAGACTTCCATAAGGTTGATGCTGCGGTTGCCGACAAGCCCATGAATACGATCGATGAGCTCGCGAGCCAGCTTGGGGTCGCGAAATGCCGAAAAGTCGATACCGGAGCGAACCGGCTGCGCCGCCGCCACTAGTATGCCTCGGCCGGGTTGGTGGCGAGCTGGTCCTCTTCGGCCAGCTCGGTCATGGTGTTGACGAGCTCGAGTGTCTCTTGGGCTTCCTGCTCGTCGACAATCTGAATGCCAAAGCCGGCGTGCACAAGAATATAGTCGCCGACCTGCGCCGTCGGCACGAGGCGCAGCGAAACGGGGCGCTCGATGCCCATCATGTCGACGGTCGCTTTAAGGTCGTCGTCGCGTTTGACCACTTTACCGGGAACGGCAAGGCACATAATGTTTCCCTTTTATACGTTTTGCGCTGGATAGGCGCCTAATTACCCATCAGTTGATGGTAGCGCTCGCGGGAGTCGCGAGCAAACGCGTTACACCTGTGAGACGGCGGCGCGCAGGCTGGCAAAACAGCCTATCGCAACGCCGTCTGCGCGAGGCGAGCGCGAGCGATGGCGGCCTGACCGTAGGCGATGCAGCCGTCGTTGACGGGCACGGCGTGGGGGACCAAGACGGCAAGGCCAGCGTCTTTGAGTTCGTGGGTAAGGAGCTGAAGCAAAAGCCGGTTCATGAACACACCGCCCGAGAGCGCGACGGTATCGAGGCCTTCGCGATCACAGATCTCGCACGCGATGTGGGTCGTAGCGTGCGTAATGGCGATGTGAAACCCGAGCGCGAGCCTGTCGGCCGGCGCGCCTGCCTCGATTCCATTCAGAAGAGCTTCGATGAGCGGTTGGGGGTCCAAGATGGGGGAGTTGGCGTCAGACGTGAATACGCCTGCATGATTGCCGTCGAGACGAACGGGCTTACCGCCGAGTGCGCGCCAGGCGGCGGCTTCGAGTTCGATGGCGGGTTCGCCTTCGTAGGTTGCCTGCCCGCAAATGCCCAAAACAGCAGCGGCGGCATCAAAGAGACGCCCCATACTGCTCGTGCGTGGGCTGTTGATGTTCCGCTCGATCATCGTAGCCGTGATGCTGCACGTCTGCTCGTCGAGGGTGCCCAATAGTCTCGCGGCACCTGGGTGCTCGAGCAGGCCGAGCTCGCTCAGCAGGGCAAAGGCGTTGCGCCGGGCATCGCGCACGGATGCGGCACCGCCTGGCAGCGCCCAGGTGCGCAGGTGCGCGGTGCGTTCAAAATCGGCAAGGCCGGCGACAAGGAACTCACCGCCCCATATGGTGCCGTCGGTGCCGGCACCCGTACCATCGAAGGCAATACCGAGGACGCGTGCGTTGGTTGTAAGCTGGCCTGCGGCGATAGCCTCGGCCATTACGCTCGCGATATGCGCATGATGGTGCTGCACCTCGACGAGCGGCAGATTGCATTTTCGCGCCTGCTCGCGCGCCCACTGACTCGATAGGTAGCTGGGGTGCAAGTCGCAGGCCAGCGCGGCGGGCGTCAAGTCGAAGAGATCTTCCAAGCGCGTGCGCGCGGCGTTCCAGGCATCGAAGGTCTCGCCGTTTTCGACATCGCCAATATGCTGCGATACAAAACAGGCCGCCTCGCCGTTCGCATCCTCGCGTGTGAATGCGATCGTTGCCTTTTGCTGTGGGCCGCAGGCGAGCACGCAGGACGGAGCGCCGTCGAGCGCCGGCAACGGCAGCGGCTGGGGTGCATATCCGCGAGCGCGGCGCACGGGCATAACGACCCCACCGACCACGCGTACCACGGAGTCGTCGTAGCGTGTGAGAATCGCACGGTCGTTGCCAAGTAGCGCGTCGGCGATGCCGGCGGCAACGAGGTGTTCCCAGGCAAGGTCGTCGTCAGTTTCGATAGGTTCCTCGCTCAGGTTTCCGCTGGTCATGACCAGCGCGTGCATGTCATGCGACGCGGCAGCTGCAAGCAGCAGATGCTGAAGCGGTGTATAGGGGAGCATGACGCCGAGCTCGGGTAGATCGTGCGCGACGGATGGCGCGAGTGTAAGGGCGTCGGGGGAATCTCCCTCGCCAACAGCACGCCGGCGTAACAGCACGATGGGGCGAATGCTACCGGTTAGCAAGCCGCGCTCGGCATCATCGACATGGCACAGGCGTTCAGTATCGGCAAGGCTGCACACCATAACGGCAAGCGGCTTGTTGCTGCGGCGCTTGCGACGGCGCAGCTCGACCACCGCCTGCTCATCGGCGGCGTTGCAGGCCAGATGGAATCCGCCCAGGCCCTTGATGGCGACAATACCGCCGCTGGCTAGCAGTTCGACACAGCGATCAATAATGGCATCGCTGGTTTCGCGCGTGCTGCCGACGGCTGGCGTCGCCCCCGAGCCCTCGAGCTCCATGTCGCCCGCCGCCTCGCGCCAGGTAATATGTGGCCCGCAGTCAAAGCAGGCATCGGGCTGCGCATGAAAGCGCCGGTCAAGCGGGTCGCCATACTCTGCGGCGCACTCGGGGCACATGGGAAAGCAATCCATCGACGTGGCCGCTCGGTCATAAGGCAGCGACCGGATGATGGTAAAGCGCGGCCCGCAGTTGGTGCAGTTGATAAAGGGGTAGTGATAGCGTCGGTCGGCGGGGTCGAACAGTTCGCGCAGGCAGTCGTCACAGGTGGCGATATCGGGGGAGATGAGCGTCGTGTGCATGGTCTGATTCTGCGACGCTACGATACGAAATACCTGCTCATCGTCGGCATCCCAAGCGTCGGGCTCCAGGTCTGCAACAGCGACATGCTCAACGCGGGCCGCGGCAGGCGCGTGCTCCGACAGCGCGGCGACAAAGCCGTCGAGTGCCTCGACCGAAGCATGCGCCTCGATGTGCACGCCATCGCCCGCGTTGAGCACCCAGCCGCAAATGCCATGCGCCATAGCCTCGCGATACACAAATGGCCGCATGCCGACGCCCTGCACAATGCCCGTCACATGAATATGCACATGCCGCATGTGGCTCCCCTTCATTGAAGTGTGTGCTGTTAGAGCCCCAAGCTCTGCTTGGTGGCGGCGCAGGTGAGCTCGCCGTGCTTAACGCCGCGCAGCCCCAGCAACCGGTCCGCCAGCTCGTAGACGCGTTTGCCGCGACCCTTGAGCGCCAGAATCTCCAGGCAGTTGTGGTGGTCCAGATGCACGTGCATGGTCGAGACAATCTCGTCGGTGTAGTCGTGCTGCACCTCGTCCAGACGGCGCGTCAGATCGCCGGTATGGTGGTCATAGATCATGGTGAGCGAACCGATGACCTGCTCGTCGGGCGTGCGCATCTGCTCCTTGGCGATTGAGGCACGAATCAGATCGCGTACGGCCTCGGAACGGTTGGCCACGTCACCGCGGCGTGCGATCTGCTCGTCAAAGCGGCGCAGCAGGTCGTCGGGCGCGGTGACCGAAAAGCGGACCAGCTCGGAGCTGGAGCCGCTGCAGCGGCAGTTCGCATCGTCGTCCGCACCGTAATCGTGCTCGTGCTCGTGCTCGTGCTCGTGCTCGGCCACGTTACACCAGTTTCACAGAGCCGACGGAGTTGTGATCTGCCTCGATGGCCTCCTCGTAGCCCTCGAGCGCATCGTGCGCCTCGTGCAGCGCAGACATGGCGGCCTCGAGCTTGGCGCCAATGCGCTCCATGTCAAAGTTCTCGGTCGCATGCAGCAGCTGATGGCTCCACTCGTGAGCGAGCTCAATGGTGTCGTCGACCTGCTTGACGCTCATGGCAAGCTGGCTCATGTTCATTCCGACGTCATGCATGGGAATCTCCTTTTGTGTGGGGCGATATGGTGGTTCAGATTCTACTACGCCCGCCTTGGGCGCCGTCGCATAAGAAAACGGGCGCGAGTCCGTCTGACTCGCACCCGTTCACTGGGGGCTGTTTGTGTCTACCATACTATCCGTGGTCGCATGCCTTGCGTTTGGCACTCCGGCGAGCGGTGCAAAACCGCTCATGGACGGCAGACAAGTAACAAGCGTATTACAGATGCTTCTCCAGCAGTGCCTGAAGTCTTGCCTTGGGTAAGGCGCCGACCGAGCGGTCGACCTCCTCGCCGTTCTTAAAGACGATCAGCGTGGGGATGCTCATGACGCCAAACTTCATGGCCAGATCCTGGTTGTCGTCGACGTTGCACTTGGCCACGGCCAGCTTGCCGGTCAGCTCGTCGGCAACCTCGTCTACGATGGGCGAGAGCGAGCGGCAAGGGCCGCACCACGGGGCCCAAAAATCAACCAGTACGGGCAGGCTATCGTTGACGACAGCGTCGAAGTTCTCGGGGGTAATCTGCTTAATGTCAGCCATGGTGACCTCCATAATACAACGCGGCTCGGCCGCGTAAAACTCAGTACGACCGTGCTTATACCCAGCGGCTCGTAAAGCAACCACTCGCGGGCGGCTCTTTTATATAATGGTGGGCACGCAAATGATTGGAGAGCGCATGCCCACGTCACAAAGCCAGAAAAAAGAAGCCATCGCTCAGGCGACCGAGCAGGAGCTCGCGTCGCTTGCAGATCGCGGTGTGCGTATCGCGGGCAACGCATGCTCGCCGATTGTGCTGGTCAAAGGCGATTTGGATGAAGCCGAGTGCTCGGGCGGCGAGCTGGCTGCCGGCGCGGATGGCGCCGCGTTGCGTAAGGCGCTCGGCGCCATCGGATATGCCCCCGAGGATTTTTGCGTGCTGGCAAGCGTCGCCGGCGCGGGCGACGGAGCGGTCGCGGCGGGCGAGGCCCTGACGTGCGACCTGTTCCGCGAGGCGCTGGAGACCTTGGATCCCGAGGCGGTGCTGCTGCTGGACAACAGTGCGGCCGATGTCATGCGCGAGACTTATGCCGATATGCTTGTGGCAATTGATGACTTTGACACCGCCATGCTCAAGCCCGGCCTGGTCGCCCATGTGCAGGGGCGCCGCGTGCTGGCGCTCGACGGTTTTGAGGCGGCGCTCACCGACAAGGCCGCCAAGCAGCGCATGTGGGCCTACATTAAGCAGCTGACCCCGGCGGCTGCACCGCTGTAGCGAGGCTGGCGGCAGCCCCTACATCACGGCGCGCAGCTCAAACCGGTCGCCGTTAATGCGGAACTGGCAGTTGCCGTTCATACGCTCGACGGCAAGCTTAATGCTCTTGGTGCCAAAGCCGTGCCCAGTGTGCTGAGCCACGGGCACGCCGTCGACCATGTGCGGCGCACGGCCAAACGTGTTGGAAACCAGCAATAGAAGCTGACCGTCTTCGTAGCGAAGGTCCAGGTCGACAAACCGCTTGCCTTCGGGGGCGGCGCTCGCTGCGGCGATGGCATTGTCCAGGGCGTTCGATACCACACTGAACAGATCGACATCGCTCACGTGGACGGTTTCGGGCACGGCGGCGCGCAGGTCGGCGGTGATGCCGTGCGCGTTGATGTCCGCGGAAAGCGACGAGAGCGCAATGTTGACCGTTTCGTTGGCGCAGTAGCGGCGCACGGCGGTGCGGTCGTTGGCCTCGCAGAGCGCGTCGATGCGCTCGAGCGCCTCATCGGTGTGACCCTCTTCGATCAGGGCCGCTAGACCGCGCAGGTAGTGGCGCATGTCGTGACGGAGAACCGAGAGCTCGCGTCCGGACTGGCGCCAGGCTTCGAGCTCTTTGATGGCCGCACTGTCGCGGGTCGCGAGCATCCAGCGCTCGCGCTCGGCGATTTCCTTTGCCTCGTATTCGCGAAGGTAGACGGCAAGAAACATAAGGTAGAAGGCGCAGAGGGCGAACGCCAAAAACTCAACGGTTACCACCGAGCCCGAGTGGAAGAGCGTGGTATAGACGTTGGTGGCGTAGTCGAAGATGTAGTAGACGAGCGGCAGGATGAGCAGAATCTCCAGCTCGGTGGGGCTTTTGATCGCCAGGCGGGGGCCAATTTCGCTTGCCCAATGCAACAAGACGGCAAAGACGCCGAGCGTGGTGATGATGCGCGCCACGTAGTACGCGACCTGCGAATCGGTGGCGGCGAATGCGGCGATGCCCACCCAGTTGCTAAACTGGCAGCTCAGGTAGGCACTGGTAACGCCCAGGATGGCGAGCAGCGGACTCAGGCGATAGCGTACGCACAGGTAGACGACAAGCGGCAGATGCACGACGAGTGGATAGGCCTGTCGGGCGAAAAGCTCGCCGCCGACGGCATTGGCGAGGCCGAATGCACATCCGGTTGCGGCGCCGACCCCCACCAGCTCGAGCGAATGGCGGCCGTTGATCTCGACACCGCACAGCGCCGCCGAAGCAAAGACGCCAAAGAGCAACGTCGTCGCATGGTGGATTGCCCAAAGTACCAGTTCTGCCGAGGAAAGCATCAGCGTCTCCCGCCCTCGAACCGCACCGCAAAGTAGGCGTCTTGGAATCCCTGCTTGCAGCTGCGCGCGAGCGGTATGCACGCGCCCGAGCGCATGACGATTTCCGTGCGGTTAAAGTGGTCGATGTTGCGCAGATTGACCTGGTAGCTGCGGTGGCACTTAAAGAAGGTCGCGTTTTGGGTCAGTCGGTCCTCGATGCTGCGGAACGGCTCGAGCGCCTCGATATCGCGGCCGTCGCGCAGGTGGAAGACCACGTGCTTGTTGCGAGCCTCGGCATATTCGATATCGGATAGGCGCAGGGCATGGTAGCCAAAGGACGTTTTGATGACGAGCTCGTCGGTCGCTGCCGGACGCAGGCTCGACAGCTCGTCGAGCAGTTGCGCCACGCGCTCGTAGGTCACGGGTTTGAGCAGGTAGTCGAAGGCGCGGACCTCGTAGGACTCAAGCGCGAACTCGGGCGATGAGGTCAGAAATACCAAGCGCACGGCGGTATCGGATTGGCGCAGCTCGCGGGCGGTGTCCATGCCGTTGACGAGCGGCATGATCATGTCGAGCATGATAATGTCGGCGCGCGATGCGGCATGGCGTGCCAGCAGGTCCTCGCCGCGCGTGACGAGTGCAACATCGACCGCCGTACCCGTCTCGGCCGACCAGCGATTGATCATGCGGTGCAGGTTATCTAGAAAGGCGACGTCGTCGTCGCAGGCGATGATTTTGAGCATATCGGGCCCCCTTAGTACCTCGATTTTGCCACATCGTGCACGCGCCACCCGCGGGGGTGCGTTCCATTTGCGCCCCACGGTACGCAACTCGCGCCGAGCAGCAGGGTGTCAAAACATGCGGTTGCACAATACCAGGTGGATATATATGTCAAGTTGAGCTGGCGGCCGGCGAGGGACCATGCCGGCCGTCAGCGCCAAGCGATATCGGACATCGCGAAAGCATAGGGGCAAGGGAGCTGAACGATGAGGGAGAAGAAGATGGGGATGCGCGCTGCGTTGACGCGTCTGCTGGGTATCGCAACCGTGGCCTGCGCACTCGTGGCGACGCCGGCGGTGGCCAGTGCCGAGACACAGGTGCCTGCTAATACACAAGTGCTGTCGCTTGGACAGGCAGGCAAAGAGCCCGTTAAAATCACCGAGCCTGGTTGCTATGTGCTCAGGACGAGCGAGAATCAGACCACGCCCTCCTCGGGCTACGTCATCGACGTTCCGAACGCGACTTCGTATAACCCCGTGACGATTTACATTGATGGCACAGTCTACGTGAACGGCAGTACGAACTCATTAGTTGGGCAAACTCGATGGCTGTTCAACATCAAGCGGGGCAGCAATATCGAGTTCATCGGTATCAACAATCCGTGCGTCAGCTTTCATGATAAGAATGGGGGGAACCAGTCCGTAAGCGGGTTTTTGACCGACCGATATTACGACGGTGGCTACAAAAACGCTTCGGGTGGCATCTCGGTTAGCCTAAAGCTCGGCGATGGTTCTCAGAACTTCTTCCTCTCGTACAGCAGTAGGCTCGACCAAAAGGTGCCTGCGATTTCCCTGGGCAGCGCCGAGGGTGAGCTGACCGCCAAGTTCGAAAAACTTAAGATCCAGGACTATGCTGGCAAATCGGGCGCAGTGGCGGGCAACGCCCAAGAGTATGCCGTCCCCGTACGTCTCTTCCGTGAGGGCAGGGATACGACTGGCGGCAACACCAAGCCCTTCACGGCGACTTTTACCGACTGCGAGTTCTACGATACGTCCGGAGACTTTAATGGTGCTGTTTCCGTCGATGGCAACAGCAGCTTCAAGATGCCCAAAGACGGAAGCGCTGTCGCAAAGTTGACAGCGACGTTCAACAATTGCAGCTTCAGTGGCAGCAATGGGGAGAACCTGGGCGTCAGGCAGGCGAACAATAGCTATGAGTCGGTCGAAGCGTCTCGTTATTTTGCTAACTCCTCTATTCTTAATACTTATGCTGTCGCCGGCGTGATGGGCGTCACCAACGCTACGGTCAACCTCAACAGCTGCACGATGAGCAACTTCCACAGCACGCGTTCGAGCTCCGCTGACAATACTTTGACGGTTGATGCCCTTAATGTTGCACGAAGCGCTCGCTGCAACATAAACGGTGGCGAAATTTCTCGCTATGGCGCGCGCGGCAATACGTGCGTGGTTTACGCCGCCGGGACCCTTACCCTCAATGGATCGCCGGAAATCGCGAGCTACTGGAAGAACAGCCACGCCGACGATACTAATTATGGCGACAAGTACACTGAAGCTGATAAAGCTACGGGAACCGCCAAGAGCCTGTATGTCCCGAAGAAAAAGAGTGTCGATGCCAACGTCCCGGCGCTGAATATCGCGTCTGACTTCTCCGTACGCGGAGGCTTTGAAGACAATGTTTGGATCTCGATTGAGGAGACTGCGGACAGTAATGGTGTAAAGTCGCGTGCCCTTGGCACCTGCGAATCCAACAAGATCGAAGGCGTTGTGCCAGACGGCTCGTCCGAGAACGACGACAACTCCGACAAGTACGAGGTCGTGAACCTTAACGGCGACCTCACCTTCCGCGAGACCATCCACCAGCACAAGTGGAAGGTTGAAGCTGATGGTTTGGGCGTTAAGGCGTCGTGCGTGGGTCCGTTCCGCAACAGCGAGTGCGAATATGGTACGGGCGAGGACGGCGAGCCCAAAAAGTACCTGACGGCCACGTACAAGCTCTCCATGTCCAAGGCAACGAGCTCTCAGAGCGCAGAGCTTGTCTATGACGGCTGTCCGGTCAAGATTGCTTTGAATAAGGACGGCGCGTGGAATCTGGAGCAGATGGGCGTGACGGCCAGCGATGAATTCACGTGGTATCAGTGCAAGTCCCAGGCGGACGCCGAGGCATATAAAAACGGCACCAAGCTCAAGGATGCTCCGGCGGACGCTGGCTACTACTATGTCGTTACGAGCTTTAAGACTGCCTCTGGTCAGACGCTCGAGGGCAAGAAGTCTTTTGAGATTTCGCAGCGTCGCTTGGTCAAGAATCAATCCTACAAGTTCACCCTTAAAGACGGCGGCAAGGGCGCGGGCAAGTATGCCTATGACGGCAAGGAACATCAGCCTGTCGTTGAAAGTGCAAAGTTCAAGAACGGCGCCGGCGAGTGGGTCGATCTCGTTGAGGGCAAGGATTACGAGCTCAGCGCTCGAAGTGAATCCGGACTGAAGCAGACCGAGCCGGGGCAATACGAGTGTATTGTCATCGGTAAGGGCAACTTCACGACCGATGGTGGCACCACAAGTGTTCTGATGCTCAAATGGGAGATCGTTGACGTTTCGCGCTTTGACCTCGAGGTCGCTGGCTTCGATGGCACCTATGATGGCGACGAGCACGGCATTACGGTCAACGTTAAGAATGATCCCCAGCCGGCGGATATGAAGATCGAGTACTGCGAAGAGGGCGGCGATTGGACGACGAAAAAGCCGACCTATCGCAATGCGGCCGAGTACACGACATCCTATCGTGTGACGGCTTCTGACTACCTGACCGTCACGGGCAGCGCGACTGTGAAGATTTCCAAGGCCGACCAGGACGCGCCGACTGACCTCGTGGGTAATAATTGGACCACGTGCAGCAGCAAGGACGGCTCTATTTCGGGTGTGACCAAGGCGATGGAATACCGTCGCGGGTCGAGTGGGGATTACCAGAAGATAACGTCTGACGGTAAATTGACCGAGCTTACGAGGTCGGGAACGTACTACGTCCGCTATGCCGAGGATAACAATCACAATGCGTCTGCCGATACCGAGGTTAAGATCGAGCCGGGCCCCCATGCCGTTGCCGACAATGCAGCTTGGAAGTCGAATGGCGAAGGTAGCCACGTTAAGCGCTGCAAGTACTGCAAGACGGAGCAGGAGCGCCAGCCCTGCAGGTGGAAATATGAGATCGTTACGCCCGCCACGCCTGAGGCCGATGGCGTTCGTCAAAAGGTCTGCAGGGTTTGCAACGGCAGGTGGGATGAAGAGCCTTATACCTATGTGGATACCTATAAGCCCGTCATTTATGACCTCTGGGTAGATAAGACCTATTGCGAGAGCGTTTCGTTTGACGTGATCGATGACCGTGACGAGACGGTGACGGTCACTGACAACGGCAAGGAGCTCGAGGCTGGCAAGGACGGAAAGTACACGGTTAAGGCCGCTGAAGGCGATGCCGGTACTGAGCATGCAATCGTGGCTACGGACACTGCCGGCAATAAAGAGACCATCACAATTAAGATGTACGCCGAGCATGCGTATGAATGGACCATCGACAAACAGCCGACGGTTACTGAGACCGGCTCCAAGCACGGGAAGTGCTCCGTGTGCGGCCATGAGTCGGGCACGGTAGAGGTCCCGGCCCTGGCTGTTAAGGGTTACTCGGGCAAATATGACGGCAAGGAGCACTCTGTCGACGCCTCGACGCTGCCCGAGGGCGCCGTCGTTGAATACAAGGCTGCTGAAGGCGGCTGGACGAGCGTTGCGCCCAGCATCAAGGACGCCGGCAGTGTGACGGTCGACTATCGCGTCACGATTGATGGCGCGGCGGTTGACGGTAAGGTGACGCTTGAGGTCAAACCGCGTGCGATAACGGTCGCGGCGCAGGACGCCTCCAAGACCTATGGTGAGGACGATCCCAAGTTTACGTATGACGTCACTTCTGGCGAGCTCGTTGAGGGCGAGAGCCTTCAGGGTATTGAGATTGAGCGCGATGATGACGACAGCGTGCGCGACGGTGGCTATGCTCTGCGCCTGACGCAGCCTGAGGGCGCCAACTCCAACTACAAGATTACGTTCAAGGATGGCACCTTTACGATCGGCAAGCGCGAGCTCGCCGTAACGTGGGACACCACTACTGGGTTCACCTACGACGGCGAGAAGCACTGCCCCCAAGCGAAACTCCACAATGTCATCGAAGGTGACGATGTCTCCGCGTACGTCGACGGCGCCAAGGTCAAGGCCGGCACCTACACGGCGAAAATCACCGAGCTGACGGGCGATGACGCGGGTAACTACAAGCTTCCCGCCGAAGGCCTGACGTGTGAGTTCTCCATCAAGAAGGCGCCCCAGGGCGCGCCGAAGGTCCAGGCCACAGCCGAGACTGTGAGTGGTAAGTCCGACGGTAAGATCACGGGTGTCGACGCGAAGATGGAGTGGCGCGCCAAGGGATCTGGCGAGTATCAGGGCGTGCCCGATGGCGTGACTGAGATTACGGATTGTGCTGTCGGCACGTACGAGGTGCGCTACCGCGCCGATAGCGACCATGACGCCTCCTCCGTCACCGAGGTTACCGTTAATGCCGGCGGCAAGCTCGTCGTGACGCTGCCATCCAAGCAGGTTGGCTATACGATCGCGGCGAACCCGGACGAGCTTGACTGGCACGGATCAACCACCCTCACGGTCGGCATCGAGAGCGGCTACTTTACTGACAACGACTCTTACGCCGTCAAGGTCAACAATGCCGTTGTGACGCTCGACGCGCGTGGCGAGTTCACCGTTCAGAACGCCGAGAGCGACCTCGTTGTCACCGTCGAGGGCGTGCGCAAGCACGAGGCCGTGAACGATGAGTGGCTCTCCGACGACAGCACGCATTGGCACGAGTGCGCCTGTGGTGACAAGATCGACGAGGCCGAGCACGACTTTGAGTGGGTCGTCGTCAAGGCCCCACGGCAACCGAGAAGGGATCCAAGCAACAGAAGTGCAAAGTTTGCGGTCACAAGCTGGCCGAGGTCGAGATTCCGGCTGCCGCTATCGTTGGCTATTCCGATGAGTACGACGGTGCGTATCACACGGTCGATGCGACGAGTCTGCCCAAGGGTGCAACGGCAAAGTACAGCACTGACGGCAAGAACTGGTCCCCCGAGGCCCCCAAGATTAAGGACGTCGGCACGCTGACCGTGTCCTATGAGGTAACGATCGACGGCGTGAAGGCCGAGGGTAAGGTGACTCTCGAGGTCAAGCCGCGCGCGATTACGGTCGCAGCCGATGCCTCCTCCAAGACGTACGGCGAGGCCGACCCCGTGTTTACGTGGGCGATCACGTCTGGCGAGCTTGTCGAGGGCGAGAACCTTCAGGGCATTGAGATTAAGCGTGAAGATAACGACAACGTGCGCGACGGCGGCTATGCTCTGCAGCTGACGCAACCCGAGGGTGCAAACCCCAACTACAACATCACGTTTGTTGACGGCGTGTTCACCATCAACCAGCGCGTGCTCACTGTGAAGTGGGGTACCAGCGAGTTTGTTTACGATGGCAAGGAGCGCTGCCCCGAGGCGACGCTCGGCAACGTTATCGACGACGATGACCTTGGTGCGACCGTCGAGGGCTCCCAGGTCGAGGCCGGCGATTCGTACCAGGCGAACCTCACCGCACTGACGGGCAAGGCCGCTGGCAACTACGCGCTTCCGACCGAGGGCCTGACGTGCGACTTCTCCATCAAGAGCGCCGCGCAGGGCGCGCCGGTGGTCCAGGCTGCGGCCGAGACCGTGAGCGGCAAGCGTGACGGCAAGGTCACGGGCGTCGACGCGACGATGGAGTGGCGCGCCAAGGGTGCCGCCGAGTATCAGGCGGTGGGCGAGGGCACGGCCGAGCTTACGGGTCTTGCCGCCGGTGCGTATGAGGTGCGCTACCAGGCCAAGACTAACTACGACGCCTCTTCCGCCACCGAGGTTACCGTGGCGGCCGGTCCCAAGCTGGTCGTGACGCTGCCGAGCAATCAGGTGGGCTACGCGCTCACCTCGACGGCAACCGAGCTCGATTGGCACGGGACTGCAACGCTCACCATGAGCATCGACAGCGCGTATTTTGCGGGTAAGGACTACGCCGTCAAGGTCAACGGCGCGTCCGTTAAGCTTTCCGCCAAGGGCACCTATGAGCTCAAGGATGTCGAGGGCGACGTGAATATGACGGTCGAGGGTGTCCTCAAGCACGAGCCCGACGGCTCCGGCTGGGCACACGACGCCAAGAACCACTGGCATGTCTGCCGCTGCGGCGAAGTCCTCGACAAGGCTGAGCACACCTTTGAGTGGGTCGTTGATAAGCCGGCGACGGTCGAGGCCAAGGGCGAGAAGCACCAGGAGTGCAGGGTCTGCGGTGAGAAGGGCAAGTCTGAGGAGATCGCGATTCTGACACCCGAGATTACCGACGGCAAGGGCCAGACGATGGTGGTCGATGCCGCCAAGGACCTGAGCTTCCGTTCGAACGCGCCGCTCAAGTTCTTCCAGAAGGTGCTGGTTGACGACAAGGAGGTCGCGGCCGAGAACTACGTGCTCACCGAGGGCTCTACGATTGTGACGCTCAAGGCGAGCTTCCTAAAGACGCTCGGCGTGGGCGAACACAAGCTGAGCGTGGTTTCGGCTACGGGCACCGCCGAGACGACCTTCACCGTTGCCGAGGCTGCCAAGCCCGCTCCTGGTCAGACCACCACGACTACTACGACCACGACTACGACTTCCAAGCCTAAGAAGAAGGCTGGCAAGGAGACGTTGCCTGAGTCCGGCGACAGCGAGTACGCCATGGCTGGTGCCGTGCTCGCTGCCGGCGTGGTGGCTCTGCTGCTGGCGTGGGCCATGGCACGCGGCGCTTAACCGCATGCCAGTCCCCGGCGG
>UQKY01000038.1 GCA_900541785.1 uncultured Collinsella sp. | reverse complement strand
GGCCGAGGCCGCCGGGGAGGCCGCGGCCGCCTCCACCGCGCCCCCGCCGGCGCTCGTCGAGGCCGAGAACAGGCAGGTCAGGTTCCTGGCCGCCCGGATATCGGAGGCCCTCGACGAGGCCGGGGCCCTCGAGGCCGAGACGGCGGCGCTGCTCGAGGGCGACGAGACCTACGCGTGCCTGCTCACCGTGCCCGGCATCGGCCCGAGGACCGCGGCGCAGCTCGCGGTGTCGGTCGACATCGGGAGGTTCCCGGACCACGACCACCTGGCCTCGTACTGCGGCATAGCCCCGAGGGTGAGGAGCTCCGGCACGTCGGTGAGGTCGGTCAGGGCGTCCAGGCGCGGCGACGCGAGGCTCAAGTCCCTGCTGATCTTCTCGTGCAACAGCCTGGTGAGGTCCTCGGGGCGCTACGGCGAGTACTACCGGGCCTGCAGGGCGCGGGGCATGGGGCACGGGCGGGCGCTCAAGGCCGTCGCGAGGAAGCGGCTCAGGGCGATATACGCCGTGATGCGCGACCGGGTGCCCTACCGGGAGTAGCCCCGACGGTTGACAAAACTATAGGAACACCCAATGGCTATAAGTTGCGGTGAAATAGGGACTGAATACGCCTTTTAACAGCAAATACAATCCCTATTTCACCGCAAGTTAGGAGTGGGCGCGGGCGTTGATGGCGAAGGAAATGTCGCACTCGAGCGCTAGGGCCTGTTCGCGTTCGAGGTCTTGGGTGAGGATTGCCAGCACGTAAGGGCGCTCGGCGTAGACGATTGCGGCATCGTGCTGAGCATTCGCCAGGCTGCCCGTTTTGTGCGCGACCAAAACGCCGCCGGGAACGCCCTCGACAATACCGCGCGCGTCTTCCTGCGCCAGCAGATATCCGCGCGCTCGCTCGCACAGCTCGGGCGTCGCGATTGTCCCCGCCGCCAGCCGTTGCAACACAGCCGCAGCATCACGGGCGCTCGTATAGTTCTCGCGACCTTGTGCCTGGGCCTCGGTGTCCATCATCAAACGAGCGAGCACGGTCTGGGTCAGCCCCAATGCGGCACACGTTTCGTTGACCGTATCCATGCCAAGCCTGCCGATAACAAGGTTCGCTGCCACGTTATCGCTCTGGGCGATCATGGCGTGCAGCAGCTCGTCAATACTGTACGACGCACCCGCGCCGCGCGACTGAATGTTGCCGCTGCCACCCACGATATCCTGTTGCGTTACCGTTATCTGCTCGTCGAGGGACAGCTCGCCCGCCGCCACGGTCTCGAGCGCACAAGCGAGAACGGGAAGCTTGATGATGCTTGCCGCCACATGTCGCGCGTCCGGCGCCACAGCGACTTCACCATCGAGCGACGCGAACGTTTGAGGATCAAGCGCCACAGCATAGACCGAGGTAGACCCACCATACGGCTCGACAAGGGCTTCGATATCTTGCTGAAGGCCGGCAATCCAAGAAGCCCAGGCGACAGCTTCCGTCTTTTGAGCGGACGGATGATTCGCTTTTTGTTTGGCAGGGACAGCGGAGCCCTCAGCCTCGTTGCGGCGCGCGGCACAACCGCCGAGACTCATCACCGAGGCAAGCGCTCCGGTCAACATCCCGGCACAAAACACTCGACGCGAGCAATCGCGCGCAGTGAGGGGTGCATCCCCCGGCGGGATCCGGAACGCCTCCACGTTTTCGCCGCCACCCCGACCTTGCTCGCCGCAGTACACAGACTCACTCCCCACCATCGCATTCTACCGAGCCGTCGATAAACGGCCGCGCCGGACACCCAGCACGCCGCACTCATTGTGACGCATGCGACAGGGCTTGCGCGACATGATCATCCTCACATAACCAGTTGGGTCGGCGCGGCCCAACCGCACCTGAACCACCTTATAATCTAGCCAACACATCGAATGGAAGGAACCATCATGCCCCGGTTTTGTACCCATTGCGGCAAGCTTCTGAAAGACGACGAGCGTTTTTGCACCAGCTGCGGAACGCCGGTAACCGATGATGGCCAGGCCTCTCAGTCGCAAGAGAATGCGCAGGCAGCCGAACATGTCGCCGCGTCCGATGCCGCCTTCGACACCGCCGCGACCACGGTTCAGTCTGCGCAGCAGCCCGCGGCAACTCAGTCCCAGCAGGCGGACGTGACCGTGCAGTCCGCTCATCAGCCCGCGCCCGCTCCCCAGCCCGAAGTTGGCACGACGCAGCAATGGGCGGCGCCAGCCGGCTCCGCGCCGCAGCAGCCCATACCGACCGCCGCTCCGCAGGCCGGCGCCCCCGCTGCTCCCAAAAACAACAACGCCCTGCTCATCGGCATCATCGCCGCGCTAATCGTCGTGATTATCGCGCTCGTCGTGTTCTTTATGATCAAGCCTTTCGACAAGGGCGCCGATGATACCAAGGGCACGACGATCGAGAAGGTCAAGATCGACCACGATAACGACGATGCGTCCGTCAAGGGCGACCCCAACAAGCTTGACGATGATGATGACGATGACGTCCACGATGCCGCCACCATCAGCGAGCAGAACGTCTACGACCAGCTGAGCTCCTACTACAGCAGGCTCTCCGATCTTGATCAGCAGGTTCGCGACTGCGCCACCACGTTTAACACGTATTACCTTAAGGATGACCGAAGCTCGCGTCAGTCGGCCAGCGATGCCGCCGAGGCGCTCGAGGATCAGATCGACGACCTCAAGGACGAGGTCGAGGACCTGGACGTTCCCATCGACTCGCAGAACTACAGCTCGTGGAAAGACATCATCGCGCTCTACGACGACCTGGAGAATCGCATTGACGTCATTTGCGATGCCTGGGAGATCAGCCTTGAGTACTCCAGCCCCGCCAACCACAAGGACGAGATCGTGGCACCGCTGGCGCGCGACAACGTAGCGGGCACCAACGACAACAAATACCGTCTGGACTTTGAGGACCGCTACCCCGGCGCCGCACCCGTCGAGGTGAAGTAATCCCAACAACTGATCAAAACTTGCGGTGAAATAGGGATTAATTAGGCCTTTTGCCAGCAAAAACAGTCCCTATTTCACCGCAACTTAGAAGTGGGGCCGGGCGCGCATTTGCATTTGCGCGCCCGGCCCCGTCGTGTCTATATGTGCTCGGTTATGTGCTCGGTTACTTGTCGGCAGCAGTCTTTTTGGTAGTCGACTTCTTGGCAGTCGTCTTTTTGGCCGTCGACTTCTTGGCAGCAGTCTTTTTAGCCGCCGTCGTCTTCTTCGCCGTGCTCGCCTTGGTCGTGGTCTTGCGGCCGCGGGCGGGCTTCTTCTCCTTGGTCGGGCAGTCCATGTTGACGCAGATACGCCACGGGCCGCGCGCGGTGTTGACCACCACGATGGGAGCGCCGCACTCGGGGCAGGTCTCGCCCGTCGCCTCGAGCTTGCCGCGTGCCGGCAGCGGATAGCTCACGCCACAGTCATCGTAGTTGGTGCAGCGGATAAAGCGCTTGCCGCTCTTCTCGCTCTTGTGCGCGATCAGGTCGCCATGGCGTCCTGCCTCGGCGCACACCTTGCACTCGCCCACCTTAAGGTCAGGCTCGTAGTTGGTGGGGCACGTGGGGTTCACGCAAATCTCGAAAGCCTTCTGGCGGAACGGCTGGCACTTAATGCGCGGCGCACCGCACTCGGGGCACACGGCCGCCTCGCCCTCGAGCGGGCTCACCTTGACGCCGCTCGGCACCGGATAGGTCACGTCGCAGTCGGGCCATCCCATGCAGCCGATAAAGCTGCCGCGGGTCTTGGCGCTCGTCTTCATAACCAGGTCCTTGCCGCACTTGGGGCAGGCACCCACGCGTGCATCGGCCGTGACGGCGTCGCTGATGGCGTCGCCCAGCTCCTGTGTGTGCTTGAGCAACTCGTCGAGCACGCCGGCCAGCAGCGCGCGCGAATGCGTCACGACATGCTCTTCGGTATCCTCGCCGCGCTCCACACGGGTCATATCGCCATCGAGCTCGCTGGTCATATCGGGGCTCGTGATGCGCGGGGCAAACTGCGTCAGGGCGTCAATGATGGCGATGCCCAGCTGGCTCGGCTCAACGGGATCATTTTTGAGGTAGCGCACGGCATACAGGCGCTCGATGATGCTCGCACGCGTGGACTTGGTACCCAGGCCGCGCTTCTCCATCTCCTGCACGAGTTTGCCCTGGCTGTAGCGCGCGGGCGGCTCGGTCTGCTTGGCCTCGAGCTTAATGTCGAACACGTCGACCGTATCGCCTTGCTCCAGCGGCGGCATCTGCTCGTCGCGCTTAAGGCCGTACGGATAGGCCTCGCGGAAGCCAGGGGTCACGAGCACGTCGCCCGAGGCCACGAACGGCTCGCCGTTGACGTCGAGCTCGAGCTTGGTGTTCTCGATAGTCGCGGGCCCCATGAGCGTCGCCAGGAAACGACGGGCGATGAGGTCGTAGAGCTTGCGCTGGCCGCCGTCGAGCGTGGATGGGTCGCCCTCGCCCGTGGGATAGATAGGCGGGTGGTCGGTGGTCTCGACCTTGCCGCGCGTGGGCTTCATAGGACCGGCAAGCACCTTTTTGCACACGGGCGCCAGCGCCGGGTTGATCTTTGCCAGGTCGCTCACCACGGCGCCCAGATCGAGCGTCGCAGGGTACACGGTATTGTCGACACGCGGGTAGCTGATGAGACCGGCCATGTAGAGGGACTCGGCGATGCGCATCGTACGCGCAGGCGAGATGCCCTCGGCCGCGGCGGCAGCCTGCAGCGAGGTGGTCGCAAACGGCGTGGGCGGCTGCTGCTTGCGCGAGCGTTTGGTCACCGCGGCGACGGTTGCCGTCGCAACGCCGTCGACATGGCCGTACGCCGTCTCGGCAGCATCTTTGTCGGTAAAGCGCGCCGTCTTGTGAGCGATCTTAAAGCGATCATCCTCGGCAGCACCCTGTGCGGCGCCCATGCCGCGGATCTGCCAATAGTCCTCGGGCACAAACGCCATGCGCTCGCGCTCGCGCTCAACCACCAGGGCGAGCGTCGGCGTCTGCACGCGACCGGCGGAACGCACGTTGCCAAAGCCGCCAAACTTGGCGAGCGTCAGGTAGCGCGTGAGCACCGCGCCCCAAATGAGGTCGATGTGCTGACGGCTCTCGCCGGCGTCGGCCAGGTTCTGGTCGAGCGAGACGAGATTATCGAAGGCCTGCGTGATCTCGGCCTTGGTAAACGAAGAATACTGGGCGCGGGCGACCGGCAGGTCGGGCGCAACCTCGCGCACCTTGTTGAGGGCGTCCGAACCGATCAGCTCGCCCTCGCGATCGAAGTCCGTAGCGATGATGACGCTGTCGGACTTCTTGGCAAGGTTCTTGAGCGAGCGAATGAGCTCTTTCTCGGCCGGCAACTTAATGACAGGCGCCCAGGTGAGATACGGCAGGCTCTCGAGCTTCCAGCCCTTGATTGAGATGCCGTCGGCAAGAAACGGCTTGCGCTTGGTGTCGTAGGGCGGACGTGCCAGGCCATCGGGTATGTCGGCCGGCAGCATCTCGCCGTCCTCGGTGACCGAATACCAGCCCAGCTTTTTATTGAACAGCACGCTGTCACAAAAATCGGGCGCGAGGATGTGACCGGCAAGGCCAATCGTCACGCACTCCTCGCCCTTCCACTCAAAACGGTAGATGGCGGTGTTGTACACCTTGTCCTTTTTGGGCTTACCCGTGGACAGACGCTCGGCAATCTGACGCGCGGCGTCGTTTTTCTCGGCGATGATGAGCTTCAAAAGAGGCTCCTATCTCGTATCTCTGCGGCTACGCCCGCCCGTATGGCGGCCGACTTACGCCCTTGCTTGCTCAATCTGCCCGATGAGCCAATCGCACCAGGCATCCATGCCCTCGCCCTTGCGCGCGCTCACGGCAAACCGCGGCGCCTGCGGATTGAGGTCATCGAGTGTCCTAGTATACCTATCCATGTCAAAATCGAAAGCCGGGGCCACATCGACCTTGTTGAGCAGCTGTGCGCCGGCGTGCTGGAAGATGCCCGGGTACTTGATGGGCTTGTCGTCGCCCTCGGGCACCGAGAGAATCATGATGGACAGGTTTTCGCCCAAGTCAAAGTCGACCGGACAGACCAGGTTACCCACGTTTTCGATAAAGATGACGTCGATGTTTTCCAGACCCACAGCCTGGTCGAACGCGTCAACGGCCTCCATGATCATGTTGCCCTCGAGGTGGCACAGGCCACCCGTGTTGATCTGGATGGCGGGCATGCCGGCTTCCTTCATGGTGATGGCGTCGACATCCGAGGCAATATCGCCCTCGATGACGGCACAGCGCAGGCCAGCCTTGTCGCGCAGGCGCTCGTTGGTGCCCAGGATCGTGGTGGTCTTGCCCGAACCGGGGCTCGACAGCACATTGATCACATAGGTGTTTGTCTCTTTAAATCGCTGTCGCAGCTGATCTGCCAGGCGCTCGTTGCGCGACAGAATCGGCGACGCGATATCAATCGTTTTCTCAGCCATACTCGGCACTCCTTACTTTGGCCCCTTTATACCCCATCACCAGATGGCTAGCGGGCTAATCGTCGGGGGTTTCGATTTCGATACTTGCGATGTCGAGCTCGCGGCCGTGCAGCAGACGCACGTTGGCGCCGCCACATTGGGGACAGCGGCAATGGAAGCGATCGTGCTCAAAGACCTCCCCGCAGTCCAGACACTCGCTTTGTGGATGGACTTCCTCCACGGCAAGCTCGCAGCCTCGCGTGAGCGGGTCCTCATCGCGAAATGTCTCCCACGCAAAGTCGAGCGCCTCGCGCACAACTTCGGTCATATCCCCGATACGCAGCGTTACCAAAACGGCGCGCGAGGCCCCCGCCCCACGCGCCGCGCGAATCACTGTATCGAGTATGCCGTTGACAATGCCAACCTCGTGCATACCGATTTACTCCTCGTCGTCCTCATCGTCCGAGAACAGGTCCAGACGGCTCACAAACAAGCCCTCCTTGCCCTCGCGCGCGGTAATGACCACGCGGGCAATGGCGAGCGAAATCTCGTAGAGCGAGAGCAGGGCACCATACATGAGGCCCAGCGTAATGGGCGAGCCGTCGGGCGTAATCACAGCCGAGCCCACAAGCAGGCCCACGTACACGTAGCGCCAGGCGCCGCGGAAGGCCGCGTAGGACACGATGTGGAAGACGGACAGGTAGAAGATGATGAGCGGCAGCTCAAACGCCACGCCAAAGCCGATCATAAAGAGCAGCTCCATGTTGACGTAGTTCTCCAGGTCGGGCAGCGCCGTGGCGACGGCCGAGGTCTCGCCGATAAGCCACTCAAAGCCCGCCGGGATGATGATGAAATAGCAGAAGATGGCGCCCAGGAAGAACAGCACCGTCGAGGCGAGCACCGTGGGCACGACCCATTTGCGCTCGTTGGGACGCAGTGCCGGCAGGAAAAATGCCAGAATCTGCCAGATGATCATGGGCGTGCACATGACCACGGCCATCTTGATGGCCAGCGAGAAGCGCAGGCCAAAGCCGCCGAGCGTGGTGGTGATGTAGAACTTACCGTCCGGCACAAAGGAGCGGATGGGGTCTTCCAGGATGTCGAGCACCACGGGCGTGGCGAAATACAGCACGATGGCGGCGGCAAACACCGACACGACCACGATGGTCAGGCGGCGACGGAGCTCGCCCAGGTGATCGAAGAGCGGCATGCGCGCAGGTCCGATAGGCATTACTCATCGCCTCCCTTCGGGGCATCGGCGGTGGCAACCTCGGCAACGGCCTCGTCCTCGGCCTCGAGCTCGCGAGCGAGCTGGTCGACGACGGCCTTGCGCTTGCGGGGACGACGGGCGTAGAGGTCAGCCGTCGTGGGCTCTGCCGGCTCGGGCTCGGACTCCGGCTCTGCAGCAGGCTCGGGCTCGACGACAGGCTCGGCGGCAGCGGCAGGCTCGGCGCCCTCGGTCGCAGGCCCCTCGGCAGCGCCTTCGCCCTCGGTGGCACCCTCGCTTGCGGCCTTCTCGGCAGCAAGACGGGCACGACGCTCGGCAAAGGTCTCCTTCTTGGCGGGCGCTACCGTCTCGGCAGCATCCTCGTCCGCATCGGAATCGTCATCGACGGCAGCCTTCTTGGGCTTGACCGGGGCCGACGCGGCCTCGCTCACCGGATCGATAATCTCGGACTGAACAACGGCCGTCATCTTTTCCTGCGTCTCGCGGAACTGACGGATGGCACGGCCGATCGTACGGCCCATCTGTGGGAGCTTATCCGGGCCAAACAGCAAAAAGCCGAAGACCACGATGATCGCGAGCTCACCCTCTCCAATACCAAACACACATACCTCCAAGGCTCGATGTGAGTCGAGCCCGCACCGCGCCATTCGGCCGGAACTCGTCTATTCATTCGGTCAAGTATAGCGCCCGGACGCCAAAACGTCCGAGCGCATCACAAACATATGCCAAACGGCACGCCCTTTTGGGGCAAAGATTATGCAGCGGTGATCGAAATCTCCTGGTCGACACCCAACAGCTGAACCACGCGCATCACCGGGGGCTGCACATTGGTGCAGCTAAAGCGCTTGCCGTGGTCGACCGCGTGGTGCGCGGCGCCCACGAGCACGCCAATGCCCGTCGAATCGATGTAGCTCACCTGGGCAAAATCGAGCTCAACGGCCTCAGTGGGCTGCTCGAGCGCCAGGTCGATGGCATTGCGCAGGCTATCGGCGTTAGAGATATCGATCTCGCCAGTCACCTTAATGGTGTAGAGCTCTGGCGTGGGGTTAGTGGAAATACCCAAATCCATGTATACGCTCCTTTATGTATCGAAAGTGCGGATAGTACGGGAAGCCGCGCGTTAGGCGCGCTCGGCACGCGCGAGCTCGGCAGCGACAAGCTTGACGGCCAGCACCAGCACATCGAGCGCAGCCTCTAGGTCCTCGACCGTGGGATAGCTCGGCGCGATGCGGATGTTGGTGTCGCGCGGGTCCTTGCCATAGGGCCAGGTAGCACCGGCCGGCGTGAGCTTGACGCCCAGGTCGGCACAAAGCGCGGCGACCTTCTGGGCAGAGCCCTCGGGACCATCGAAGCTTACAAAGTAGCCGCCGCGGGGGTGCGTCCAGGTGGCGCAGCCCGTGTCGCCCAAGCCCTCGGTGAGCTTGCGCTCGACGGCCTCAAAGCGCGGGCGCAAGAACTCGGCATGCTTTTTCATATGCTCCTTGACCGCCTCGATGGTGGGAAGGAAACGCACGTGACGCAGCTGGTTGAGCTTGTCGGCGCTGATAAGGCCGGCCTTCAGGCACTTGGAGAACTCCGCGATAACCGCAGGGCTCGCACCGATAAAGCCGATGCCGGCGCCCGGGAAGGTGATCTTGGACGTCGAGGCGAATGCCACCACGCGGTCCTCGGTGCCCGCCGCGCGGGCAAGATCAAAGATGTTGGCGAGCTCGTCGGTCTCGTCGTACAGGTCGTGCACGCAGTAGGCGTTGTCCCAGAAGATGCGGAAATCGGGCGCGGCCGTGTGCATCTCAACCAGGCGGCGCACGGTGTCCTCGCTAAAGGTGATGCCCGTGGGGTTGGAATACTTGGGCACGCACCAGATGCCCTTGATGGAATCGTCGGCGGCAACGAGGCGCTCGACCTCGTCCATGTCGGGACCGTTGTCGGTCATCGCGACGGGGACGTTCTCGATACCCAGATCGGCGGTGATGCCAAAGTGGCGGTCGTAGCCGGGAACCGGGCACAGGAACTTGACCTTCTTGCCGTCGTGCGCGGCCTCGTAAGCCTCCCAAGGGTCGCTACCACATGAGCCGCAACGCCAGAACATACCGGCGATGTCATGCTCGATCAGGAGGCTCGACGAGCCCAGCACGAGCGTCTGCTCGGCGGGGCAGCCCAGGAACTCCCCTGCCAACTTGCGTGCCGAGGGAATGCCCTCGAAGCAGCCGTAATTGGAGCAGTCGACGTTGCCGTCGTGCAGATCGGCGTCAGCATTGAGGATATCGAGCATGGGGCGCGAGATGTCCACCTGGGAGGGCGACGGCTTGCCGCGCGCCATGTCGAGCGCCAGGCCCTTGGCCTTGACCTCGGCGACCTCGGCTTTGAGCGCCTCGATGGCGGCATCGAGTTCGGTGGTTTCCATCTTCTGGTAGATCGTCTGCATGGGTGCGACCTTTCACGAAGCGGTACGTTGCAATTCTTCTAAGTATAGACCGCCACCGCCGCAACGTTATGAAGCCGTGATAGATTAAGTCCATCGCAATAAATTACGAATCGCCGCGCATGCCGGCATGGGGCGCCCAAGGAGGCACTATGGAATACGGATCGTTCCAGGCCGAGGAATTCGGCGACCTGCAGCGCCTGGTCGACGGACTGTTTTACGACCGCCACGCCATCGACCGCCTCGATCTGATCGTACAGGCCGAAATCTTGGACCTGGCGCCCGATCTCATGGAGATCGTCAACCTGCTGCCGCCCGGCTATTACGATCGCCAGTCCCTTTGTGACCAGCTCAACTCCGCCTTGGCCGCCCACGGCTGGGGCGCCATCTACGGCACCGTGGAATAACCTAGTCATTGGGGCCTGTGGTCAAAAAATAGCAAATATGAGTACTGTTACTTTTTTAGTAACAGCGATTTTGAATTAAAAAGGCCAGTCTTGGCCTTTTGTGTCCGGTTTTGGAAGGATGCATCGGCATTTTTCGTCCAGCCACGCAATCGTTAATGCACAGACAGAATAGATTTATACATTATTTTTCGCGCCTAAAATGAAACGCCGTTTGTGACAGTACTCACAAACGGCGTTTTTTGGCCACTGGGGTGTCCGGCAGGTGGCAAGTACCACTCAAAACCGCGTTTTACACGCGCTCGAGCAGGCTCTGGCGTCTGTTTCTACGCGCCTACTCGTCCTTGGGCGCCGGGTGCTTGCAGACCACACTCATGTAGATCATGCCGAGCACGGCAGCGGTGACCGAACCGGCAAGGATGGCGGCCTTGGCAGCAAGAACCTCAAACTGAGCCGTCGGGAAGGCAAGGCCACTGATGAGAATCGACATGGTAAAGCCGATACCGCCCAGAATACCCACGCCGGCAATCATGTGCCAGTTAACGTTGTGCGGCAGCTCGCAGGCCTTGAGCTTGACCAAGGCGAACGTCATGCCAAAGATGCCGATCGGCTTGCCCAGCAGCATGCCAAAGTACACGCCGAGCGTCACCGGGTCGGTGAGCAGTGTGCTCATGTCCACGCCCACCAGGCGAACCTGTGCGTTGACGAACGCGAAAATCGGCAGAATCACAAAGTTGACCGGCGTGGAGATCAGGCGCTCCATGCGGATGAGCGGCGGGGTCACGCGGTGCATGACGCGCTCGACCTTGGTGGTCGAGACGGTAAAGTCATGCTGGCCCAGGATGTGTGCCTCGTCGTCGTAGCGGTCATCGAGTAGCGGCAGGCACTCGCCCAACCAATCGGTGAGGCTATCGAGCTTGACGCCGCACTTGGCCGGGATGGTAAAGGCCAGGATGACGCCGGCGAGCGTAGCGTGCACGCCGCTCTTGAACATGCAGAACCACAACAGCAGACCCAGTACCGAATACGGGGCAAGGCGGTAATGCTGCGTCTTGTTGAGCCATACGAGCGCGCAGGTCACAAGCGCGGCGGCGCCCAACCAAAACGGATTGGGGCTCTGACCGTAGAAGATGGCGATGGCGGCGATGGAGATGAGGTCGTCGGCGATGGCGAGCGTCGAGAAGAACACGCGCACGCCGTTGGGCACGCGGTTGCCCAAAAGCGACAGCACGCCCAGCGCAAAGGCAATATCGGTTGCCATGGGGATGGCCCAACCGTTGCGGGCGCCGGCATGGTTAAAGATCAGGTAGATGCAGGCGGGAACGACGACGCCGCCCACGGCCGCCAGCATGGGAAGCATGGCCTGACGCGGGTTTTTAAGCTCGCCAACTGTCATCTCGTACTTAAGCTCAATGCCCACGAGTAAAAAGAAGATCGCCATGAGGAAGTCGTTGACGAAAAGCTCAACGGTAAGACCGGCTGTCAGGTTACCCAGACCCACATACAGCGGGGTCTCCAAAAAGTGATGGATGGCCTCGTAGGCATCGGTGTTGGCGCAGATAACGGCGGCGATAGCGGCGAAGACCATGACGGCGGCGGAAATAGTGCCGTTCTCGGCAATGCGCTCCCAAATGTCGTGACGCTCAAAGCGTTTGCGCTCACGAACGTTAAACAGCTGCTCGGGTGCTGCCATGGGCGGCTCCTTTCACGGGATGGCTCCCGTCTTAAAAAAGCACGGCCCGCCCAAGTGGCGGCGCCGCGCTCTAACGTATTACGCTTGCATCTAGCCTACCCTGCACGACAAGCATGCAGGCGTGGCCGAAAAGCGGAACCACAGGTTGAACATTATTTGCTCAACGGCGCGGGCACGCCTGTCCAAGAGACGACGCGGCGCCGCGCACAAAAAACGACCGGAGCGCGGGGCGTCCGCGATCCGGTCGTCGGTGTTAGGTCAAAAGAACCTAGCAGGCGGCCATGATGGGAGCAGCGACCTGCTTCTTACGGGAGAGGACGCCCGGCATCCAGACGCCGTCGTGCTCGTCGGCAATGCCCAGGCCCTTCTGAGCAGCCTCGGTCTCGCCCTCGAGCAGGACCTGCGAGCCCTCCTCCATGATGTCGGTGATGCACAGGACAATGCCGTCAGCACCCTTCTCGGCGGCGTAGGCGCGCATGGCCTCGCGAATCTCGTCGATCATGCCGAGTGCACGGCTCTTGTCGACGGTCTCGTACTGGCCAATGAGCAGCTTCTTGCCGGCGGGCTCGAACATCTTGATGTCATTGCCGACCATCTCGGCAGCGGTGAAGGAGCCGGACGGACGGGTGAGGAAGACCTCCATGCCAAACTTGACCGGGTCGACGCCCACCTGCTCGCCGAGCTTGGCGGCGACGGCGCGGTCGACATCGGTGGTGGTGGGGCTCTTGAGCATGAGCGTATCGGTCATCATGGCCGAGAGCAGCAGCTTGGCCTGGACGTCGGAAAGCTCAACGCCGAGCACGCCGGCGAGCTTGGTGACGATGGTGCAGCTGGAGCCCCAGGGCAGGCAGATGTAGTGCAGCGGGCCTGCGGTCTCGAAGTCGCCGATGCGGTGATGGTCGACAACACCAAAGACCGTGGCGTCCTTAAGGCCGGCGACGGACTGGGCGGACTCGTTGTGGTCGGTGAGGACAACGAGCTGACCGGCCTCGACGGACTCGATCACGCGAGGCTCGGCAATGCCGGCGTCGGCGAGCAGCTTGGCGGACTCTGCCGGAAGCTGACCAAGGGCGCAGGCCTCGTAGGTGTTGCCGGCATACTCAACCTGGTTGAGCAGCTGGGACAGGACGACGGCGCTCATGATGGCGTCGTTATCGGGGTTCTGGTGACCAAAGACAAGAACGTTTGCCATGGATATCCTCCACTTGATATGTGTACTTGGACGTAGCTATGGTAGCACGCCGATGCCGAGCCTTCGCAGACGGAAGGGCCACGGCATATTTTGGGGTAGGCACGGGGGCCAAGGCTGTCCCTTTTACACCATGTTGGTGCAAAGTAACCTGACCCCCTTGCACCAGCTATTTACCGGCGGCGCGCAGGGCTACGTAGGCGGCGCCGATGATGCCGGCGTCGTTGCCGAGCGAAGCGACCTTAATGGGCGTCTCGCGCGAGGCGGAAAGCGCGTAGCGCTGGAAGTGCTCGCGAACGGCGTCGAGGTAGACATCGGCCGAGGCAGACGCACCGCCGCCGATCAGGAACATCTCGGGGTCGACCACGTTGGCAATAAGCGCCAGGGCACGGCCGAGATAATCGGCCATGGTATCGGCCGCAGCCAGCGCGAGCTTGTCGCCCTCGCGGCAGGCCTGGAACACGTCCTTGGAATCTGAGGGGCCGGTGAGCTCGATGGGCTCGACGCCCGCCTTCTTGCACTCGGCAAGGTAGTTGCTCACCACGCCGGTGGCGCTGGAATACTGCTCCAGGTGGCCATGGCCGCCGCAGCCGCAGGTGCGCTCCTCGGCCGGGTTCAGGCACATGTGGCCAATCTCGCCGCCGGCGCCCACAACGCCCGATACCACGTCGCCGTTGACGATAACGCCGCCGCCCACGCCGGTGCCGATGGTGACCATCACCACGTTCTGCACGCCCTTGGCAGAGCCGAGCCAGGCCTCGCCCATGGCGGCGGCGTTGGCATCGTTCTCGTACTTAACGACCGCGTCGGGGCAGTGCTGCTGAATGGCGATCCTCAGCTCGGGCAGGTTAATGGCAATGTTGGCCTTGACCTTGGCATCGCCCGACGCCGGGATGGGGCACGGAACGGCCAGGCCAATGCCAGCCACAAAGGCGCGCGGAATCTGGGCCTTGGCGACCACCTGGTCGATAGCCTCGGTCACCGCGGCAAAGCCCGCAGCGTCAACGATGGGAGGCGTAGGCACGCTGGCCTTGGCCAGCAGGTTGCCGTCCTCGTCGAACAGACCCTCCTTAACCGAAGTGCCGCCGACGTCAATGCCGATGTAGTACTGCTTAGGTTCCATGGGAGCCCGCCTTTCTCGTTTAAACATTGCCTGTATGGTACCGCTCCCAAGGCAAAAACCTACCAAAAAGGGACAGGTTTGTTTTGGCAGGTTTTATCCTGGGAAACGCAAATGGCCGCTCAACAGGCCGCACAAGACCATCCCCAAAAATAGAGGCGCCGGGAGGCGGAGACTCCCGGCGCCCGTCAAAGGGACTATGTTGTCTGTTGGACCGCACGGTCCTTCGCGGCGATAACGCCGACTAGGCCTTAAGTGCCTGCAGCTGCTTGTGGATCTCGATGAGCTCCGTCGCCATGACGCGCATGGTCTCGGTACCGGCCATCTGGTCCTCGGCATGCAGCAGAATCAACGGGGCCTCGCCGTTACGCTCGCCGTTGGCTTCTTTCTTCAGAAGCCCCATGTGAACATCGTGGCCACCGTTATAGGCCTCGTCGCCCTGCTTGATAAGCTCCTCGGCGGCGTCAAAATCGCCCTCCTTGGCCTTTTGCACGGCATTGATGTACATGCTCTTGGCGGTACCGACGTAGCTGATGATCTCGAAGCAGGTCATCTGCAGTTCGTTCATATCCTCCATACAGAGCACCTAGCCCATCACGCTGACGCAGTGGTCGATGATGCCGGCAGCGTTCATGCGGCCGTAGTCGACCATGTTGATGACCTCGACCGGAAAACGACCGGCGGCCTCCTTCTCAAAGTCGCCCTTGGTGTAGCCGATCTGCGGGCCAAGCAGCAACATGTCGCACTCGTCCAGGTGATCGTGGGCCTCGTTCATGGGACGAGCCTCGACCTCGATATCCAGACCACGGTTTGCAACCTCGGCCTGCATCTTCTGGACCAGCAGGCTCGTGGACATACCGGCATTGCAGCAGAGCATGATCTTCTTCATGGTTTCCTCCTTATAACTGCGCGGCGCGCAGACGACAACTGGTTTTATTCCTTGCGGCTATTGTGCCCACCCCCCTGCATCTTTACACAAGGGAGAGAGCCGCGGGCACCGGCACCGCGTACCGGCGCCCGCAAAGGTGAAAGGGACGAACGTTAGGCGTTCTACTCGGCGAGAGCCTCCTGCTTGGCGATTGCCTTCTCGGAAATCTTCATAAAGGGCAGGTAGACGGCCATGCCAATGACAATCTCGAGAGCCTGCCACACGCCGGCGCGCCAGTCAAAGCCCGTAGCGAGCAGGGCATTGATGACGGGAGGCATGGTCCAGGGCACCTGGGCGATGCAGGGGCTGATGATGCCTGCGCAGGTAAGGCCATAGGTGATGCCGATGAACAGATCGGGGAGGAGGACAAACGGAATCATGAGCGGCAGGTTGTACACGATGGGGTAACCGTAGATAACCGGCTCGTTGATGTTGAACAGACCAGGCAGGATAGCCATCTTGGAAACGGTCTCGGAAGCCTTGTTCTTGGAGAACAGGAGCGTGTCGAGCAGAAGCATGAGGGTGCAGCCCGAGCCGCCGATGAGGGCAAAGCTGTTAACGATCTGCATGTTCATGTAGTGATCGGGCTGGATGGTGCCACCGGCGGCAAAGGTAGCCATGTTGTCGACGATGAGCATGGTCAGGATCGGCTCGACGGTAGCGCCAGAGATGGTGGACTGGTGAATACCGACGCAGAACAGCAGGTTGGCAAGGGTGTAGATGAGGATAACAGCCCACGGACCGGCGTTCATGATGCTCTTGAGCGGGTTGGAGATGCACGTGGAGATGATGGTGCACAGATCGGTGCCGGCGCACACGGCGAGCAGGGCCGCGGCAAGAGCGAAGATCGCGAGGTTGAGCAGCATCGGGATCATGACGTTGAAGGAGTTGGAGACCGCGGGGGGCACGCCCTCGCCCAGCTTAACCTTGAGCTTCTCGACGCCAGAAATCTTGATGAAGAGCGAGACGGAGAGCAGAGCGATGATAATGGCCGAGAACAGACCGTTAGTGCCGGTGTTGGCAGTCGAAAGGGCGCCCGTGACCTCGGCGGAGGTGATCTTGTCGGTGAGCAGCGGGCTCGTGGCGGCAAGCGAGGCGGTGATCTGCTGCGGCATCATGATGACGAAGGCAGAGATGGCGACGACCACGCAAGCGAGCGGGTTATCGAAACGCTTGTTCTTGGCGAGGCTGTAGCCAATCAATCCGGCCAAGATAATGGCAGAGACGTTGAGGGTGCCCAGCGTAATTGCCGAACCCCACGTCTGAAGGTTGGCAAGGCCCGCCGCATCGAGCGGGAACAGAGGGAACACGACGTTATTAATAAGAACCGCGATACCCGCAAGGATATAGAGCGGCGTGATGGTCGCGAAGGCGTCACGCAGGGAACGCAGGTGAACCTGATTTCCCACCTTCGCAGAGACCTCGGCAAACTTGTCGAGGAAGCTCTTTCCGTTGTCACTGGCCATGATTGCTCCTAACTTTCAAATCCGGCCTTTTCCTATGCGCACGGTGGTCTGTCGCCCTCTGCCACCAGATGTGCCATGTGTTGCGCGCGGCGGCGCGCGGTCTGGGCGTTCGCCCGGTCGCTAATCAACCACGTGGGTCGTGGCGACCTGTTTGAGCCAGGCTGCCGACTTCTTAAGGCGGCGCTTGTAGCCGTCCATGAGATCGACCTCGACAAAGCCATAGCGATTCTTAAAGGCATTGGCCCAAGACCAGTTATCGATGACGGCCCAGTAGTGATAGCCCCGGCATTTGGCGCCCTCGGAGATTGCCTTGGCAACCCACTCCAGGTGCTGGCGCACAAAGTCGACGCGGTAGTCATCCTGGATGGTTCCTTCGGCATCGCGGTTCTTGTATTCGTCCATGATGCCGATGCCGTTCTCGGAAACGAACCACTCAAGATCGGGGTAGTTCTTAGCGCAGTCCATGCCAAAGTCGTAGAGGCCCTGCGGGTAGATCTCCCAGCCGCGGCTCTCATTCATAACGGCATCGGGCCATACGTACTCGTCGGCAAAATGCGGCAGGCCGTACTGGTCGACCTTGCTCGCCGGTGCCTGAACACGCGTGGGGTGGTAGTAGTTGCAGCCGAGCCAGTCGACAACACCCTGCTTGAGAATCTCTTGGTCGCCGGCACGGAACGGGAGCTTAACGCCGCCCTCGGCCAGGCTGTCGAGCACATCGGCAGGAAGCTCGCCCTTGGTAATAAGGTCGAGCCACCAGCGATTGTTGATGCCGCTGGTCATACGCACGGCCTCGAGGTCTGCCTCGCTGGGGTTCTCCTTGGTGTAGACCGGAGTAAAGCAGTTGATCATGCCGATCTTGGCATCGGCGCGAATAGCGCCCTCGTCATAGGCCTTACGATAGTTGGCCACGGCCAGCGCGTGCGCCAGCGAGATGTGATACTGCACGGTGCGGGCGCGGTTGAAGTCGTGGAGCTGCGGGAACCACACGCCCTCCTGATAGCGCTGTTCGGGCTCGACGATGGGCTCGTTAAAGGTGAACCAGTACTTAATCTCCTGGCCAAACTCGTGGAAGGCGACGTCGGCGTAATGCGCGTAAGCCTCGACGACCTCACGGCTCTCCCAGCCGCCACGGTTAAAGAGGTAGGTGGGCATGTCAAAGTGGTACAGGTTGACGAACGGCTCCAGACCAGCCTCGCGAGAGGCGCGGAACAGCTCGTGATACCACGCGGCGCCCTCCTCGTTAAGGTTGCCGTCGGCATCGAGCAGACGGCTCCACTGGATGGAAGTGCGATAGGTATTCAGGCCCAAGTCCTTCAAAATGCGAAAGTCTTCCTGGTACTTTGCCATAAAGTCATTGCCGGCATAAGAGCCAACGCAGTTGTAGAACGAACCCAGATCCTGGATGGACCAGGTGTCCCACAGGTTCTCGAGCTTGCCGCCCTGGTTCCACTGACCCTCAGTCTGCGGGCCGGACATAGCAGCGCCAAAGAAGAAGTCGTTGGGCAGCTGATACTGTGCCATCAAAGTCCTCGCTTTCGTGTTCTAGAGCTTCCGGTTGGAGACGGGTTTGCTTTGGCAGGTTATCCGGCGCGGGCGCGCACCGGTCATACCGATATCCAACCCGCCAAAACAAAACCGTCCCCAAACGGTCGATCCTGTTGTGCGGAAGGATTCCGTTCGTTGCTTAAACTATAGCGCTCTAATTTTAAAAGTAAAGCGTCTTTTTCTTTTTTCTTTCTCGAACTTCTTAGATAAAAGTAATATGGGTGCCCTGTTGAGGGTTATACTTACTTTTGTATTCATATATGTCGGAAAGGAGGTTCCATGATTCCCAAATACGAGGCGATAGCTGCAGATATTCGTCGAAGTATCGAGGATGGCGCTCTTAAACCGGGCGACAAGCTTCCCACCGTCGTTGAGTTCTGCGAGCTCTATAGCGTTTCCAAAATCACCGTCAAACGAGCTATTGAACAAATCACCGAGGAAGGTCTTATTACCAGCCGACGCGGATCGGGTACCTACGTTAAGGACACGGCGGGGCTTCCCGGCCAGGCGTTTTTCCAGGGCAAAAACGACCGTGCCCAGGGTTTTTCGTATGAGCACCGCGGGGAGAAGGTGACCTCGGTGGTCTACGATTTCTCGATCGTTAATCCACCGGCGGACATCGCAGCCCAGCTGGGAATTGCCGAGGATGACTTTGCCTATCACGTCGTGCGCGTGCGTCAGGCCGATGAGAAGCCCATCGTTATCGAGTACACCTACATGCCCCTCGAGCTGATTCCGGGGCTGAAAAAGAAGGACCTGTACGGATCGCTCTACCGATTCATCCGCGAGCAATGTGGGCTGAAGATTTCGAGCTTTCACCGTACCATTCGCGCCGTGGCAGCAACCGAGGAAGAAGCTGAGCGCCTGGATACCAAACCCGGCTCTCCCCTGCTCGAACTCAACCAGATTGGCTTCTTGGATAGCGGCGCCGCCTTTGAGTATTCGGTCTCGCGCAACGTTGGCGACCGCTTTGAGTTGCACAACGTAACGTTGGCATAGGTTTTTGTAGTCATGCGGGCGCTCGTTTTGAGCAGTTTTACGCGGCGCCCACGCAGCACAATGGGAGTATGAACATGTCCGATTTGATTAAACTGACGCCGATCTTCCACGAGAAGATCTGGGGCGGCCGTCAACTCGAAACCGTATTTGGTTACGACATTCCCGATGGTCCCATCGGTGAGTGTTGGGCCATCTCGGCCCACCCCAACGGTGACTGCCAGATTGCGGAGGGCCCGTATGCAGGCCACACGCTTTCGTGGCTGTGGGCCGAGCACCGCGAGCTCTTTGGCAACTGCGAGGGCAAGGAGTTCCCGCTGCTCATTAAGATTCTGGACGCCAAGGACGACCTTTCGATCCAGATTCATCCCAACGACGAGTACGCCGCTGAGCACGAGAACGGTAGCCTGGGCAAAACCGAGTGCTGGTATGTGCTGGATTGCGAGCCTGGCGCCACGATCATCGTCGGCCAGCGCGCGCATGACCGCGCCGAGGCCGCACAGATGATCAAGGACGGCCGCTGGGACGACATGCTCAACGTACTGCCGATCCACAAGGGCGACTTTTTCCAGATTGATTCCGGTACCGTGCACGCCATCAAGACCGGCACGCTCATTTTGGAGACGCAGCAGTCGAGCGACGTGACGTATCGCCTGTACGACTACGACCGTCCCGGCACCGATGGCAAGCTGCGTCCGCTGCACATTGAGCAGAGCCTCGACTGCATAAACTTTGATGCTCAGGCTCCGACCGACGGCACGATAACCGCGCCCGAGGTGGACGGCGTGACCGAGCTCGAGTCCAACCCCTGCTACACCGTCGATCGCGTGCGCGTCAACGGCAGCAAGACCCTCGACCAGCGCTGGCCCTTCATGTGCCTGTCGGTCATCGACGGCAAAGGCACCGTCTGCGGCGACCCCGTCCACAAGGGAAGCCACCTGCTGGCCCCCAGTACCGTGGACAAGATCGAGCTCGAGGGCAATATGGAACTGATTATCAGCCACCTCTAGGTCGCAACAACAACCCAAACGCAACAAGGGGCTCCCCCGTTCTTCAACGGGGGAGCCCCTTGCCATGTCTAAGTATTCAGCCCACCCGGCTCTCCAGATCAAAAAGCGAACGAGCAAAGCGACGTTCGTCCAGCAACGTTACCCAAGGACCCGGGCGGGCGTATGGGGCAACATCGATCGCGAGTTCCGCACGCAAAGGAGGCCACTTAATGTGGCCTCCGTCTTGCGCAGGACTGCCCGAGCAGGCGATGTTGCCCCATACGCCCGCCCAGGTCCGCCGGGATCACGACAGCTTGACGATCGGTGCAAAACCTTTCATAAGCTTTTTGGTCTGGCCGGTCTTTTCGAATTGAACCTCGATCATGTCTCCGGCGACCGAGATCACGGTACCCGTGCCAAAGGTCTTGTGGCTCACGGTATCGCCTGCGGCAAAGTCCTGCGATGCGCTGGCGCGATCGACCTTGCGCTCCACCGTCGGGGACACCTTGGACGAGGGCTTTTTGGCTCGCGGTGCGCCCGAGCCAAAGGTCGAGGCAACACGGCCAGCGTCGGGCGAGACCCCACGATGGCGCTCGGTCCCGTAGCTGCTGCCACCAAAGAAATCGTCAAAGCTCGATCCGCCGCGCGAACCGGAACCGCCGGTCGAGCGCGTATGCGAACCAAATACCTTGCCGCCATACATATCCGAACCCATGCCCGAGCCAAAGGTGCCGTGACGGTCGCCGCGCTTCTCCCAGCCCGTGCCTTCAAAACCGGCAGAACCGATACCGCTAAACTCGATATCCTCAAACGGAATCTCGTTGAGAAAGCGCGAGCGCGGGTTGGCAGAGGTCGAGCCGTAGGTGCGACGCGTGGCCGCATAGGTCAGGAACAGGCGCTTACGGGCACGCGTGATGGCGACGTAGGCCAGGCGACGCTCCTCCTCGAGCTTGCCCGGATCATCGCTGCCGCCAAAGTCGTGCACGTGCGGAAAGATGCCTTCCTCCATGCCGGCCACGAACACCGCCGGGAACTCCAGGCCCTTGGCGGAGTGGATGGTCATCATGGTGATGGCATGCGTCTCGCCTGCCAAAGAATCCAAGTCGGAGCGCAGGGCCAGCCACTCCATGAGAGCGGGCAGCGCCTTACAGGTGAGCGAACCGTAGGTGCGCTCGATCTCGTCGGCATGCACGGCGCCCGCCGGCATCTCCGTCGGCGCGGCATAGGCGTTACCCGCGATGGCGGCGGCCAGGGCATCCTGCGGCGAGAGCGCCGGGGCGGCCAGGCTATCGAGCGGGTTGGAACCAGCGGCGTCGCGAGCGCCGACCAGCGCCTCAAACGAGGATGCCGGGGCAGATGGCCCCGGTTCGGGCGCAGGCGCGCTCACCACAACGGGCTCGGACTCAGGCTCGGCAGGCACGTCGGCAACGCCGGCTGCGCGCAGCTCTTC
>UQKY01000037.1 GCA_900541785.1 uncultured Collinsella sp. | reverse complement strand
CGCGGGCAAAGTCGGAGCTGGCCACGTGCTTCAGGCGCTCGAGCAGACCCTTGTCCACAAACTTGTTGAGCATATTGAGCTCGTCGGGGCAGGTTGCCATAACGTCCTTGAGGACGTACTTGAGCATGGCCTCGGCGTTATCCATGTAGTCGTTCAGGTCGGCAAAGGCCATCTCGGGCTCGATCATCCAAAACTCGGCGGCGTGGCGCGTGGTGTTGGAGTTCTCGGCACGGAAGGTGGGGCCAAAGGTGTACACGTCGCCAAAGGCCATGGCAAAGTTCTCGGCATTGAGCTGGCCGGACACGGTGAGGCTTGCATGCTTGCCAAAGAAGTCCTGGCTCCAGTCGACCTCGCCGGACTCGGTGAGGGGCGGATTTTTGGGGTCGAGCGTGGTCACGCGGAACATCTCGCCGGCGCCCTCGCAGTCACTCGTGGTGATGATGGGGGTGTTGACGTAGACAAAGCCCTGCTCCTGGAAGAAGCGGTGGATGGCGGCAGCCGCGACAGAGCGGATGCGGAACACGGCGCGGAACAGGTTGGTGCGCGGGCGCAGGTGCTGCTGGGTGCGCAGGAACTCGACGGTTGCGCGCTTCTTCTGCAGCGGGTAATCCGGGGCGCTCGTGCCCTCGACCTCGATGGAAGTGGCAGAAAGCTCGAAAGGCTGGGGTGCATCGGGGGTCAGTTTGACGGTGCCGGTGCAAATGAGTGCGGCCGAGACGTTTTGATGTGCGATCTCGTCGTAGTTGTCGAGTGCCTCGCGGTTCATGACGACCTGCAGGTCGCGGAAGCAGCTGCCGTCGTTGAGCGTAACAAAGCCAAAGTTCTTCATGTCGCGGACGGACTTAACCCAGCCGGCGACGGTGACGGTCTGGCCGCCGAGCGACTCGGCATCGGCATAGAGCTGCGCGATTTTGGTGCGGTTCACGTATCCTCCCATAACGGTTGAATGATAGTTATCCATACAGTTCGATATTCTAGCAGCTCGGCTCATTTGGGCTATACAGATAAGGCATTGGCGGGATGGTTTTTCAAACGAAAAGCGCCCGCGGCCAAATGGTCGCGGGCGCTTGACGAGGTGCCTTTTGGCTGTATGGCGCGGGGCCTGGCTACTTGGTCTTGGCTACCAGCAGCGGGTCGCCCAGCTTGACGAGCGGGTTGCCGCCGATAAGCGTTCCAGATTCGCCGACATGGTCGATGCTCTTAAGACGATCGAGCTCGGAGACGATGACGGTCACGATGTCCTCGTGACCAGCGGCCTTAATGGCCTCGCGGTCGAAGCTGATGAGCGGCTGGCCTGCCTTGACCACATCGCCCATCTCGACAAAGCGGGCAAAACCCTTGCCGTTCATTTCCACGGTGCCCAGGCCAACATGGATGAACACGCGAAGACCGTCCTCGGTGATCATGCCAATGGAGTGGTTGGTGACAGTGGTGGCGCCGATGCGGCCGTTGGCGGGCGCATAGATGGTGCCGGTAATGGGCTCGATGCCATAGCCCTGGCCAAGCATGCCCGAGGCGATCGTCTCGTCGGGAACCTCGTCCAGGTTGATGAGCACGCCGTTGACGGGGGCATAGATGACGCCTTCGCGGGTAGCGAAGCTTGCTGCGGGCGGAACGGACGCCTCGCCGGTCGAGGTGAAGGTGGACTTAAGCGAATCGAGCAGACCCATAGTTGCCTCCAACTTAAATAGGCGCATATCGCGCGTTTGGTTTGCCGGAAACGTTTCACATGTGTTTCGCGGCTTGGTCAACGCCCCTATTCTACGCTGCTCAACGATACCTCTGAACTGGGATTATGTGATATATCAGTTGAAGGGAAACTTATTGCCGGAGTGTTTCTGCGCCACGGGTTCAAGTGGGGTACGCTTGAAGGCGAAAAACAAGGGCGCATAATTTGCGCGAAGGGAGCACATATGATTGTCGAGAACCATGCGCTGTGGGGCGAGGAGCCGACCGAGGATTATCCGGCGACGTTTACGTATTTGGGTGCCGAGCCGTTGCCCGATAAACCGAATGGCCGCCGCCCCGCGGTGATTATCTGTGGCGGAGGTGCGTTTACGCATATCGCTCCGCATGAGCAGGATCCTGTGGCGTTTGCGTTTTTGGATCACGGTTACCAGGCCTTTGTGCTCAACTATGTCACGAGTTCTACGGGTGACGTGAGCTTTCCGCACCCCCAGGCAGATCTTGCCAAGATGGTCGCCACGGTGCGCGCCAACGCCGACGAGTGGCATGTCGATCCTAAGCGCGTGTGCGTCGTGGGCTTTTCTGCTGGCGGCATGATTTGCGCCTCGCTGGCAACACAGTGGAAGACCGGCCCCTTTGCGGCACTTGCCGGGGCGCGTCCGGACGACATTCGTCCCGATGCCGTGGTGCTGGGCTATCCATTGCTCGACTTTGCCTATGTGCGCGACATGCAGACGCGCGATCCGCGCATTGACTTGCGTGTGCCCAAGACGGGCGGCAAGACGGGGCGCGATTTGCTCAACGACTACCTGTCGATGGTGACGGGCGGCGAGGCAACTGACGAGCATCTGGCCGACATCTGCCCCACCACGCATGTTTCGCGTCAGATGCCACCGACCTTTGTGTGGGGCGTGTCCGACGACAAAACGGCGCCGATCGCGCAGGTCTATCCGTTTGCCCAACGCATGGCAGAGGAGGGCGTCCCTTGCGAGATGCACGTCTTTGACCAAGGTGGTCACGGCCTTTCGCTCGGCAACGCCAACACCGCGGTCGACAACGAGGACAAGCAGGTTTCCGTCCGTCCCTGGATCCGCCTGGCCTTCCGCTTCCTCGAGCGCCATCTGTAAGAGTCCCGGCATCCAAGCCCTTCAATAACTTGCGGTGAAATAGTTCCTATCTGGGGCATCAACCAGCCCATCCAGGAACTATTCCACCGCAACTTCGTTTTTGATGCCCCGCCCGGAAACTGCGCCCCAGTTTTGCCTTTCAAGGTGGGACGCAGTTTCCCATAGGGCCTCGACTGGGAAAGCGCGTCCCGTTTCGAGCGGGGATTCCGGGATGCATTTTCCGTAAGAGGCCTGTTTGGGAAACCATATCCCGTTTCGAGCCGGAATTCTGGGATGTAGTTTCCCCGAGAGGCCTCATCGGGAAACTATGGCCCTGAACTCTCCTGCCTGTCCCCATTGCGCCAATTTGCTGATTGAACATCGTTGTATGTTCGCGCTATCATGCATGGTTAAATTGGTTAGCCATGGCAAACGGTTAGCCATGGTGAACATAAATGCAACGCCCTGTGGGCGCCGGGGGAGGAGCACGGACGTGAGGCTCGATACACTCGAGATTGGAAAGGACGCCGTTGTCGCATCGGTGGCATCGGACGACCAGGCGCTTCGACAGCATATTTTGGACATGGGCCTAACGCCGGGCACCGAAGTCACCATGATGAAGTACGCCCCCATGGGCGACCCGCTCGAGATTCGCCTGCGTGGCTACGAGCTGACGCTGCGCAAGGACGATGCCGCACGCATTGAGCTCGTGGATGTGCACGACACCGATACCGGCCCGCGCGCTAACGCCGCAATCGGCACGACGGAGCATCCGGCACTCGGCGAGGGGACGTATTCGCCCCGTGCTGCCAAGACGGCCGTGCCCGAGGGCGCACCGCTGCATTTTGCCCTTGCCGGTAACCAAAACTGCGGCAAGACCACGCTGTTCAACCAGCTTACGGGCTCCAACCAGCACGTCGGTAACTTTCCCGGCGTGACGGTCGACCGCAAGGACGGCACTATCCGTAACCACCCCGAGGCGAGCGTTACCGACCTGCCCGGCATCTATTCGCTGTCGCCGTACACAGGTGAAGAGGTCGTGAGCCGTCAGTTCATCCTCGACGAGCGCCCCGACGCCATCATCGATATCATCGACGCCACCAACATCGAACGTAACCTGTACCTGACGCTGCAGCTTATGGAGCTCGACCGCCCCATGGTCATCGCGCTCAACATGATGGACGAGGTGACGGCCAACGGCGGCGCCGTGGACGTCAACCTGCTCGAGAGCCTGTTGGGCGTGCCCGTTGTCCCCATTAGCGCTGCCCGCAACGAGGGTATCGGCGAGCTGGTGGATCATGCCTTGCACGTGGCGCGGTTCCGCGAGCGCCCCGGTCGCCTGGACTTCTGTGCGCCCGATGGCTCGGACGGCGGTGCACTGCATCGCTGCATCCACGGCATTGCCAACCTTATCGAGGACCATGCCGTGACGGCGCACATCCCGGTGCGCTTTGCGGCGACCAAGCTGGTTGAGGGCGACGAGCTGGTGACCGAGGCACTTCACCTGGATCGCAACGAGCTCGACGCCATCGAGCACATCATTACCCAGATGGAGGGCGAGGCCGGCACCGACCGCCTGTCCGCGCTGGCCGACATGCGCTTTAGCTTTATCGGCGACGTGTGCGGGCGCTGTGTCGTCAAGCCGCACGAGAGCCGCGAGCACGTGCGCTCCGTCAAGATTGACCGCATCCTGACAGGTCGTTACACAGCCATTCCGGCGTTTTTGGTGATCATGGGCCTCGTCTTTTGGCTGACGTTTGGCGTGATCGGCGCGGCGTTGCAGGGACTTATGGAGGACGGTATCGCTGCCATCATCGCCTCGGCCGATGCGGGCCTCAAGGCGTTCGGTACCAACGACGTGGTGCGCTCGCTGGCCGTGGACGGCGTGCTTACGGGTGTGGGCAGCGTGCTGACCTTTCTGCCGATTATCGTTGTGCTCTTCTTGTTCCTCTCCATTCTGGAAGACTCCGGCTACATGGCGCGCGTGGCCTTTGTCATGGATAAGGTGTTGCGTCGCTTTGGCCTGTCGGGCCGCAGTTTCGTGCCCATGCTCGTCGGTTTTGGCTGCACCGTGCCGGCTATCATGTCGACCCGTACGCTCCCATCCGAGCACGACCGCAAGATGACGGTCATGCTCACGCCGTTTATGAGCTGCTCAGCCAAGCTGCCGGTTTACGGCTTGCTGTGCGGGGCGTTTTTCCCGCAGGCGACGGTTCCCGCCATGGTCTCGCTCTATCTGATCGGTATCGTGGTCGGCTGCGTCGCGGCTTTGGTGCTCAACCGCACGGCATTTAAGGGCGACCCGGTGCCGTTTATCATGGAGCTCCCCAATTACCGCCTGCCGAGCGTCAAGACGACGGTGATGCTGGCATGGGATAAGGCCAAGGACTTCATCACCAAGGCCTTTACCATTATCTTTGCCGCGACCGTGGTCATCTGGTTCCTTCAGACGTTCGACATCCGCTTTAACGTGGTCGCCGACCAGTCGCAAAGCCTGCTTGCCGGTCTGGGTAGCATCATCGCGCCGGTGTTGGCCCCGCTCGGCTTTGGCGACTGGCGCGCCTCGACGGCGCTCGTCACGGGGCTCATTGCCAAGGAGAGCGTCATCTCGACGCTCACGGTGCTTTTGGGCGCAACCTCTCCCGCGGCGCTGTCGACCATGTTTTCGCCGTTTACCGCCTACGTGTTCTTGGTCTTTACGTTGCTGTACCCGCCTTGTGTGGCGGCAATCGGCGCCGTCAAGAGCGAGTTGGGCACGCGCTATGCCGTGGCTGTATTCGCGTTTCAGGTCGCCGTTGCCTGGATTGTGGCGTTTGTCGTGCATTCGGCGGGCATATTGCTGGGGCTGGCTTAGTTATTTATTGACGGCGCAACCTCTGTGTATCGAATTGTTTCGGTCCCGTGTCCGTTACTGACGGATGCGGGACCGTTGCTATATAATCGCCTCCGCTCAAAATGATTGGAGATGTTATATATGAGTCAGGCAAGGCAAGACGGCATCACGCTCAGGCAGTGGCTCCCACTCGTCGGGCTCACCTGCTGTGCGTTCGTGTTCAACACGTCGGAGTTTATGCCCATCGGCCTTTTGACTGATATCGCCGCGTCGTTCTCGCTCACCGAGGCCCAGGCGGGCATCATGATCTCGGTCTATGCCTGGGGCGTCATGCTGCTGTCGCTGCCGCTCATGGTGTTCGCCTCGCGCTTTGAGTTCAAGCGGATGCTGCTGGGCGTGCTGGCTGTGTTCTCGCTCGGTCAGTTCCTGTCCGCTGTGGCGCCGACCTATCCCATCCTGGTCTGCGCGCGCCTGGTGGTCGCTTGCGCACATGCCGTGTTCTGGTCAGTCGCCTCGATTATGGCCTCGCGCCTGGTCGACACTCGCCACGGCGCGCTCGCCATCAGCATGATCGCTACGGGCTCGTCCATCGCGCAGATCTTTGGCCTGCCGCTCGGTCGCGCCATTGGCTTGGCCGTGGGCTGGCGCATGACGTTTGCCGTGGTCGGGGGCCTCTCAGCCATCGCGGTCGTCTACCAGGCAGCGGTGTTCCCGGCCATGCCGGCGGGTGAGCGCTTTACTGTCAAACAGCTGCCCGAGCTGCTCAAGAACCCGCTCCTCATCGCGCTCTACGCAGTCACGGTCTTCATGGCGACCGGCTATTACGCAAGCTACAGCTATATCGAGCCCTTCCTGGCGCAGGTCGCGCACGTCGATGCGGGCGCCATCACCATGACGCTGACGGCGTTTGGCTGTTCCGGCTTGGTGGGCAGCTGGCTGTTCAGCCGCCTGTTCGACGGGCACCGTTTTCCGTTCCTTGCTATCACGCTCTCCGGCGTGCCGGTGGCCCTGCTGCTCATGGGGCCGGCCGCATCGTCGCTCGTGACAGTGCTTGCCGTCTGCGCACTGTGGGGTTGCTGCGCCACGGCCTTTAACGTGGCGTTTCAGGCCGAGCTCATCAAGCACACGCCGGCAGATTCGTCGGCCGTCGCCATGTCGATCTTCTCGGGCCTGTTTAACCTCGGTATCGGCACGGGCACCGCAATCGGCGGCGCCGTGGTTTCGGGTCCCGGTATCGCCTGGATCGGCTTCGCGGGCGGGGCGATTGCCGTCGTGGGCGTTATCCTCGCCATCACGGTGATGTTCCCAGCCATCCGCCGCGCCAAGCCCGTCGCCTAATCACGTCCCCTCATCAGTTGCGGTGGAATAGCTCCTGTTTAAGGCTTCTGAAGGCCCAGACAGGAACTATTCCACCGCAACTTATTTTGGGGGAGAGGATACAAGCTGGGCATACAATGGATGTCGTTGTGTTGAGCTTACCGGGAGGCTGTTATGTGGGCATACGAGACGACGTTCTATCAGATCTATCCGCTGGGCTTTTGCGGGGCTCCGCGCGAAAACGCCGCACCCGTTGCCGAGGATGAACTCGCCCAGGCTGCCAACGCCGCGCCCAACCCCGATGCTCCTATCATGAAAATCGCCCAATGGGCCGACTACCTGCAAGAACTCGGTATTGGCGCTGTGCTGATCAACCCGCCGCTCGAGTCTGATAGCCACGGCTACGATACGCGCAGCCTACGCCATATCGATCGACGCCTGGGTGGGGATGCCGACTTTGCCGCCGTGTGCGAGACGCTGCATGCCCACGGCATCCGCGTGGTACTCGACGCGGTCTTCAACCATGTGGGCCGTGGCTTTTGGGCCTTCCGCGATGTGCAGGAGCGTAAGTGGGACTCGCCGTACAAGGACTGGTTCCACATTAGCTTTGACGGCGACTCCTGCTATGGTGACGGCTTTTGGTACGAGGGCTGGGAAGGCCATTTTGAGCTTGTGAAGCTCAACCTGCAAAATCCCGCTGTGGTCGATTACCTGCTAGAGTCCGTGCGCCGTTGGGCCGACGTCTTTGGCGTCGACGGCCTGCGCCTGGACGTTGCCTATATGCTCGACCGCGACTTTATGCGCCGCCTGCACGTCTTTACCCGTGAGCTCAAGCCCGACTTTGTGCTGATCGGCGAGACGCTCCACGGCGACTACAACCAAATCGTCAACGACGAGATGCTCGACTCCTGCACCAACTACGAGTGCTACAAGGGCCTGTACTCCAGCTTTAACTCGGTCAACATGTTCGAGATCGCCCATTCGCTGCACCGCCAGTTTGGCGGCGATCCGTGGTGCATCTACCGCGGCAAACATCTGCTGTCGTTTGTCGACAACCACGATGTGCCGCGCCTGGCAAGTATCCTCACCGACAAGTCGTGTCTGCGTCCCGCCTACGGCATGCTCTTTGGCATGCCGGGCATCCCGTGCGTCTACTATGGCAGCGAGTGGGGGATTCCTGGCGAAAAGGGCGGCCCCGATGGCGACTGGGCGCTGCGCCCTGCGCTCGATGAGCCTGCGCCCAACGAGCTGACGGCCTTCATCACGCAGCTGGCGCACTTGCGCTCGGCAAACGACGCGGCGGCCCGTGCTTTCAACTACGGTGCCTATCGCAACGTGGTGATCCAGAACAAGCAGCTGCTGTTCGAGCGCGCCTGCGACGACGCGACGGTGCTCGTGGCGGTGAACGCCGTGGACGAGCCTTACACCTTTGGCGCCGGCGAGCTCAACGGCTCTTTTGTCGATTTGCTTGCCGACGGTGTGCTCACGGTCGAGCTGACGGGCACCCTCGAGCTTGCGCCCTACGAGGTGCGTTATCTGCTGAGGGCCTAGGCCATGGCAACGTCTGACGAGGGCTATCAACATATTGAGCATGGGTTTGAGCCCGTGTTTGACGAGCGTTCGCGCGTTTTGGTGCTCGGGTCGTTTCCCTCGGTGCTTTCGCGCGCCAATGCCTTTTATTACGGCAACCCTCAGAATCGCTTTTGGCGTGTGATGGCCATGTGCCTCGGTATGCCTGTGCCGCCCAACGAGGGCGATCCTTTGGCAAGCGGTGAGCCCGCGACGCTCGATGCCTCCATTGCCGCCAAGCGGGCCATGCTGCTGAACGGCGGCGTGGCCCTGTGGGATGCAATTGAGAGCTGCGACATTAAGGGCTCGAGCGACGCGAGCATCCGCAACGTTGTGCCGGCACATATCGAGCGCATTACCGATGCCGCGCCGATCGAGGTCGTTGTCTGTAACGGCGGTACGGCAGGGCGACTCTACAAACGCTACTTGCAAGATCGGACGGGGCTGCCGGCCATCGTTCTGCCGTCGACAAGTCCCGCCAATGCGGCATGGCACCTGGAACGCCTTGTCGAGCGCTGGCGCGAGGCCGTTGACTGGGCTGTAATTTAATTTAGATTTTTGTTTGAGCGTGGGCGCCCAGACGTTTCAGAACGCCTCGCCAGATCGGCGCGGGCACGGCTGGCTCGGCGCAAACCATGCCGTCGGCGTCGACGTTGGCGGCATTGCCGCCGCCAAGTCGCTGTGCATGCTCGACGGAGCAGCCCATGCGCACAGCGCCCACAAGCTTATCCATCGCTTCCGAAAATGGTCGGCGCAAGAGGCCCATGCGTGGGGAATGGCGAAGCGCTGCGATGCCGCCGCCGGCGCAGATGGCAACGCCGCCACACCACAATTGGTCATGGCGCTCACATGCCTTGTGCAGGCGAACGGCGGTCCCACGCGCCTGCTCAGCGCCCTCTTGTGCGGCTCGAATCACGGCATAGACACGCGTTCCCGTGCTGCCAAAGTGCTCAAGCGCCTGCTCGATAGCAGTCAACGCCTCGTCGTCAGCCATATCTTCAATGGCCAGCACGATGCCATCGGCAACGCTGCCGGCGTCATTTGCCTTCAAGTCGACCGGGCGGGGGAGTGCGGTGCCGGAAAGTTGAGCATAGGCGGCGATGGCATCCTGCAGGTCCCAGAGCAAAAACTCAAGATCGGCGCTATTGGGAATGTTGATATACGCAATGTTTTGCAGCGTTTTTGGTACATCGCCGCGCGCGGTCGGCTCCATGCTGCCTCCTTTCCGGTTGGTTTCCGTTTAGGTTACACCGTCCGGCGGCGCCCCGCCGCGCTATCCTAGTGCAACCCTTACGAAAGGAACGCCATGCGTCTGCCCATGAATACCTCGCTTGCCACGCTCAAGCCCTCCGGTATCCGCCGGATTAACGCGCTCGCCGCCCAGCATCCGGGGTGCATCGCGCTCGCGCTCGGCGAGCCCGATTTTCCCACGCCCGATGTGATTAGCGCCGAGGTGACCGCCGCACTGGACCGCGGTGACACGCACTATCCGCCCAACAACGGTCGCCCCGCCCTGCGCGAGACGCTGTCCGCATATATGGGCGACGCGGGCCTTACGTATTCGGCCGACGAGGTCATCCTGACCGATGGTGCGACCGAGGCCCTGTCGGCTACGTTTATGGCCATGCTCAACCCCGGCGACGAGGTCATTATTCCCACGCCTGCCTTTGGCCTGTACGAGAGCATCGTCGTGGCCAACCACGCTAAGGCGGTCTTTTTTGATACGGAGCCCGCGCAATTCCAGATCGATGAGGAAGCGCTTCGTGCCTGCGTGACACCGGCGACCAAGGCCATCGTCATCTGCTCGCCCAACAATCCTACGGGCTGTATCCTCAACGCGGCTTCGCTCGATGCCGTGGCACACGTGGCGGAGCAGACGGGCATCTACGTGGTCTGCGACGACGTATACAACCGCCTGGTTTATGTGGATGGCTACGAGCGCTTTGCCCAGCGTCACCCGGAGCTTCGCGATCAGACGGTCATCATCGAGAGCTTTTCCAAGCCCTGGGCCATGACCGGCTGGCGCCTGGGCTGGCTCGCAGCCGCAGCCCCCGTTATCGCCGAGATCGTAAAGGCCCACCAATACTTAGTATCGAGTGCCGTCTCCTTCGAAATGGACGCCGCAGCCCGAGCCCTGACCGTCGACCCCACCCCCATGCTCGAAGTCTATCGAGCCCGCCGCGAACGCGTACTCGCAGCCTTAGACGCCATGGGCCTCGACGTAGTAGAGCCCGCAGGAGCCTTCTACACTTTCCCAAGCATCAAAAAGTTCGGCCTAACCAGCGAAGACTTCTGCATCAAAGCCATCAAAGAAGCAAACGTAGCCCTAGTCCCGGGCGACTGTTTCGGCACCGAAGGCCACATCCGCCTAAGCTACTGCGTCTCCGACCAAGATCTGGACGAAGGCCTAAATCGCCTGTCCGCCTTCATTTTAACCTTATAGCCCAACGGGGCGCAACACATCAGCCCACCGACCCAAGCATTATGAGTGGGGCGTGCCGGCCAACGTAAAACCGGGCTGCCCCATAGTTGACGCAGGCACGCGCCGCCGAAGGCCAGGCGCAAGGTTTTCGTAGATTCCGCACGAGCCGAAGAGCACTTAATGTGCTCTTCGTGCGAGCCAGGACTTGACCGAGCGAAAACCTTGCGCCTGGCCTTCGGCGGCGCGGCCGGATGGTGGAATTGTGTACAGCCCGGTTTTCCGTTGACCGACGCCGGGGTCCCCGCCATAATACTTTCGGTTCACGCACGAATCCGCTGCCAGAGACAGCCGGCGCAAACGGGCATTGCCCGCGAGCTTAATGGGATATCCCGCCAGCCGAGGTGGTCGAGTAGATATGTCTTCTCGCCCCCGTCGCTCATGCAGCGCGGGGGCTTTCTTTTTGGACATGCCCCCGTCACGTCCTTGTGGCGGACCGTGCCCGGAAAGAATTCGAGGAGGTGTAATTCATGCCCCAGCAGTACAAAATCGACAAGGTTGCAGAGATCGAGTCCCGTATCGCCGAGAACGCCGGTCTGTTCGTCGTCAACTACAACGGTCTGACGGTTAAGCAGGCTCAGGAGCTGCGTCATCAGCTTCGCGAGTGCGGCGCCGAGATGAAGGTCTACAAGAACAACCTGGTCAAGATCGCTCTCAAGAACCAGGAGCAGCCCGAGCTCGACGAGATCCTCGCCGGCCCCGTCGCTTATGTGTTCTACGAGTCCGAGCCGGTCGAGGCCGCTAAGGCCCTTAAGGACTTCTCCGCTCAGTCCAAGGGCGTCCTTGAGATCAAGGGCGGTATCTCCGACGGCAAGGCCGTTTCCGCTGATGATGTTAAGGCTATCGCCGAGCTGCCCACCAAGGATCAGCTTCTCGGCCAGATTGCCGGTCTCATCTCCGGTTTCGCTCGCGACATCGCTGTCTGCGTCAACGGCGTTTCCTCTGGTCTCGCTCGTTCGATCCAGCAGGTCTCCGAGCAGAAGGCAGCCTAGTTGCTGTTTTCACCCGCGGCGGCAACGCCGCACCCCTGGCGCATTCGCGCTGTGTTTTAACTGATCTCCGTGCATCCGCACGGAAACCGAAAGGACTTAGAAATGGCTAAGCTTACCACCGATGAGATCATCGATGCTCTTAAGGAAATGACCCTTCTCGAGGCTTCCGAGCTCGTCAAGGCTATCGAGGACACCTTCGGCGTTTCCGCCGCTGCTCCTGCCGCTGTTGTCGCCGCTCCCGCTGCTGGCGCTGCTGAGGCCGAGGAGAAGACCGAGTTTGACGTCGTGCTCGAGGGCTTCGGCGACAACAAGATCCAGGTCATCAAGGCCGTCCGTGAGCTCACCAACCTTGGCCTGAAGGAGGCCAAGGAGGTCGTCGAGGGCGCTCCCAAGGCTGTTCTCGAGGGTGCCAAGAAGGAGGACGCCGAGGCTGCCAAGGAGAAGCTCGAGGCTGCTGGCGCTGCTGTCACCCTCAAGTAATCAGGCTTTCTCGCCAGATTTCTTTGCAGACGGGGTTCGCATTGCGAGCCCCGTCTTTTTTGTTTTTCGGTCCCTCGACATCGGTAGCTCAAACTGCCATGTTCTGTGATTTGCGTCGTATCGGGCACCCTGCCGTTGGGCAATAAAATTGCACCATTCGAGCAATAATTTGCGTTGACCTGCTGAAGAATTGTCTCTGCCTTGTAGCGACATATAGTTCCAGCGGTAAGATGCTTAGGTATCGCAATTTGGTCTGCGGCTGTGTGCCGCACGCATGGGGCGCTTTTGCGCCTGCGAAAGGATCTTTGAATAACATGAAGGCAATCATCCCCGCCGCCGGTCTTGGCACGCGTTTTCTGCCTGGCACCAAGTGCACGCCCAAAGAGATGCTGCCGGTGCTCGACAAGCCCGTCATTCAGTACGTCGTCGAGGAGGCGCTCGACCCCGAGGAAGTCGACGACGCCATCATCGTTACATCTCCCGGTAAGCCCGAGCTACTGAACTACTTCCAGCCCGATCGCTCGCTCGAGAACCTGCTGCGCGAGCGCGGCAAGAACGCCTATGCCGATGCCGTCGCCCACGCTGGCGGTATGCCGGTCGACTTCCGTTATCAGTACGAGCCCAAGGGCCTCGGCCATGCTATCCGCTCTGCTGCCGACGCCGTGGCAGGGGAGAACTTCCTGGTTCTTCTGGGCGACTACGTTGTGCCTAATCGCGACATCTGCGACAAGATGCTCGCCGTTTCCAAGGAGCACGGTGGAGCTTCGGTTATCGCCGTCGCTGCTTGCTCGCCCGAGGAAGTCAGCCGCTACGGCGTTATTGCCGGCGAGCGCGTCGGTTCGCTCGAGGGCGCCGAGGGCGTTGCCGATGCCGAGCCGGGCGCTGTCTGGCGCATCGGCGGTCTGGTCGAGAAGCCCGCTCCTGAGGCGGCTCCGTCCAACCTGTACATCGTCGGTCGTTACCTGCTGAGCCCGCTGGTCATGGACCTGCTGGCAGATCAGCAGGCCGGCAAGGGCGGCGAGATCCAGCTCACTGACGCCATGGCCCGTTCGCTCGACCGTGAGGCCATGTATGCCGTCGTCATCGACCCGCTGTCGGGCTACGACACCGGCACTCCCTCTGGCTGGATGGCCACCAACGCCCTCATGGCTGCAAGCGATCCCCGCTTTGCCGATGCCTTCTGGGACGCCATCGACGAGCGCGGCGGATTGATGCGCAAGTAAGCCTTCGGGCATCGACATTTACGGGCGCGGACCTCGGTTTGCGCCCGTTTTTTATAAGAGCTGCGATTGTCGGCTCCCTGTTCACAGAAAATATATGAACAGATGTTCGATACACATACATCTACCTGCGTGTTTTCTGTCGAAAAACTTTGCTACTCCAAAAACTCAATCGCGTCAAGGCTTTTCTTGCCCAACGGTCGGTACCTGATAAACTATTAGGTTGCGATAACTGGCGAAGCTATGCCTCGCCAACCCACCGAGCATTTCCGTGAAGGAGGAAAAACCTGGTGACCTACGCATACACTGCCACTGAGCGCAAGCGCGTCAGCTTCGGGAAAATCCCGGAGGCCATGGAGCTCCCCAACCTTATCTCTGTTCAAAGGGAATCCTTTGAGCGTTTTAAGGACGAGGGCCTTCGTGAGGCGTTCAAGGAATCCAGCCCCATCCAGAGCCAGAACCATGTTCTCGAGGTTACCTTCGGCGAGCATCAGTTCGGCGACCCCGCGCACACCGTCGAGGAGTGCCGCGAGAAGGATATGACCTATCAGGCTCCGCTTCTGACCGACGTCCGTCTCACCAACAAGGAGACCGGCGAGATCAAGGAGCAGCTCGTCTTCATGGGCGACTTCCCCATGATGACCGATCAGGGCACCTTCATCATCAACGGTACCGAGCGTATCGTCGTCTCGCAGCTCGTCCGCTCCCCGGGCGTGTACTACAGCTCCGAGATGGATTCGGGCAAGCAGATCTACAAGGCCCAGATCATCCCGTCCCGCGGTGCCTGGCTTGAGTTTGAGGTCGACAAGCGCGACCAGCTCATGGTCTCCATCGACCGTAAGCGCAAGCAGAGCGCCACGATGTTCCTGCGCGCCCTTGGCATTGCCGTCACCAACGACGACATCATCGAGCTGCTCGGCAACTCCGATGTGATCAAGCGCACCCTGGAGCGTGACACCGCCCTCACTCGCGAGGACGCCCTCATCGAGATCTACCGTCGTCTGCGCCCGGGCGAGCCTCCCACCGTGGACGCTTCCCGCAGCCTGCTCGAGGGTCTGCTCTTTAACCCGCAGCGCTACGACTTGGCCCGCGTCGGTCGTTACAAGGTCAACAAGAAGCTCAACCTCACCACCGAGGAAGAGGTCACGGTGCTCACCGACGAGGATATCGTCGCGACGCTGCGCTACCTGCTGTCCCTCGCTGCCGGCGAGCAGGGCTTCAAGGTCGACGACATCGACCACTTCGGCAACCGCCGCATCCGCACCGTCGGCGAGCTCGTCGCCAACCAGTTCCGTATCGGCATGAGCCGTATGGAGCGCGTCGTCCGTGAGCGCATGAGCTCCCAGGACATCGACGAGATCACCCCGCAGTCGCTCATCAACATTCGCCCGATCGTGGCCTCCATCAAGGAGTTCTTCGGTTCCTCGCAGCTCTCGCAGTTCATGGACCAGGCGAACCCCCTGACCGGTCTGACCCACAAGCGCCGTCTGTCCGCACTCGGCCCTGGTGGTCTTGCCGGCCACAAGTCCGGCTCCAGCCGCCGCACCAACGTGCCGACGGCCGTCCGCGACGTTCACAACTCGCACTACAGCCGCATGTGCCCGATCGAGACCCCCGAAGGCCCCAACATCGGCCTGATCGGCTCGCTCGCCCTCTACGCCCGCGTCAACGAGTACGGCTTCATCGAGGCTCCGTTCCGCCGCGTCGAGAACGGCGTTGCCACCGACCAGATCGACTGGATGACCGCTGACGAGGAAGAGAAGCACGTCATCGCGCCGGCCAACACGCCGCTCGATCCCAAGACCAACGAGTTCATCACGACCGATGCCGAGGGCAAGCTTGTCCGTCCGCACACCGTGATCGCCCGTACCCGCGACTTCGACGGCTCCTTCGGCGCTCCCGCCGACGTGCCTGTCGAGGACGTCGACTACATGGACGTCTCGCCGCGTCAGATGCTCTCCGTCGCAGCCACGCTGATCCCGTTCCTCGAGCACGACGACGCCAAGCGTACGCTGATGGGCGCTAACATGCAGCGTCAGGCCGTGCCGCTGGTTCACCCCGCCGCTCCCTATGTCGGTACTGGCATGGAGCGTCGCGCCGCTCTGGACTCCGGCGAGGTCACCCTGGCCAAGAACGCCGGCGAGGTCATCTTTGCCGACGCCGCCAAGATCATCGTCAAGCATGCCGGCGGCATGGACGAGTATCACCTGGCCAAGTACCAGCGCTCCAACCAGTCCACCTGCATCAACCACCGTCCGCTCGTGCGCGTCGGTGACACCGTTGAGCAGGGCGAGCCTCTGGCCGACGGTCCTTCGACCGATCACGGCGAGCTCGCACTGGGCCAGAACCTCACCGTGGCCTACATGCCGTGGGAAGGCTTTAACTACGAGGACGGTATCGTCGTGTCCGAGCGCCTGGTGGCCGAGGACCTGCTGACGACCATCAACATCACCCGTCACGAGATCGACGCCCGCGACACCAAGCTCGGCCCCGAGGAGATCACCCGCGAGATCCCGAACCTCTCCGAGGACATGCTTGCCAACCTCGACGAGGACGGCATCATCCGCATCGGCGCCGAGGTCGGCCCTGGCGACATCCTGGTCGGCAAGGTCACGCCTAAGGGCGAGAGCGCTCTGACCGCCGAGGAGCGCCTGCTGCGCGCCATCTTCGGTGCCAAGGCCCACGACGTCCGCGATACCTCCCTTAAGATGCCTCACGGTGCTTACGGCCGCGTCATCGACGTCGTCCGCTTTAGCCGCGAGAACGGCGACGACCTGGCCCCCGGCGTCAACGAGCAGGTGCGCGTCTACGTCGCCCAGCGTCGTAAGATCCAGCAGGGCGATAAGATCGCCGGCCGCCACGGCAACAAGGGTGTTATCTGTAACGTTCTGCCGGTCGAGGACATGCCCTACATGGCTGACGGTACCCCGATCGACGTTATCCTCAACCCGCTGGGCGTTCCTTCGCGTATGAACGTCGGCCAGCTGCTCGAGTGCCACCTTGGCTGGGCTGCTGCCTGCGGTTGGGATACCGAGCAGGCCGACTCCGACAAGTACGTCCCCGGTCCGTTCTTCACCGCCACGCCTGTCTTCGACGGCGCCAAGGAGGACGAGATCGCCGAGGTCATTCGTCGTGCCAACAAGAACATGCTCAACAAGGCCACCGCTGCCTTTGGCGATCACATGCGTCCCGAGTTCGTCACCCAGCTTGACGAGCGCGGCAAGACCCGTCTGTTCGACGGCCGCACCGGCGAGGAGTTCCGTGAGCCCATTACCGTGGGTACGTCCTACATCCTCAAGCTCGGCCACATGGTCGACGACAAGATCCACGCCCGTTCGACTGGCCCTTACAGCCTGGTTACCCAGCAGCCTCTGGGCGGCAAGGCCCAGTTCGGCGGCCAGCGCTTCGGCGAGATGGAAGTTTGGGCACTGTACGCATACGGTGCTTCCAACGTCCTGCAGGAGATCCTGACCGTCAAGTCCGACGATACCGTGGGCCGCGTCAAGACCTACGAGTCCATCGTCAAGGGCGAGAACGTTCCGGTTCCGGGTATCCCCGAGTCCTTCAAGGTTCTCGTCAAGGAGATCCGTTCCCTCGCGCTGGACATCGAGCCAATGCACGATGCCGACGAGGACGCCTCCGCCCCTGTGACCGCCGAGGAGACCTCTGCTCTCGACGACCTGGCTGCGCTCGCCGGCGTTGACGCCGACGTCGAGGCCGAGGATGCCGAGACCGCCGAGGCACCCGAGGCTGTCGCCGCCACGACCACTGATAAGGAGTAGTTGACTGTGGCAGATTTCGAAGCTACTGATTTTGACTCGGTAAAGATCTCCCTTGCCTCCGCCGACCAGATCCGTTCCTGGTCGCACGGTGAGGTCAAGAAGCCGGAGACCATCAATTACCGTACCCTCAAGCCCGAGAAGGACGGCCTGTTCTGCGAGAAGATTTTCGGTCCCGCCAAGGACTGGGAGTGCTCCTGCGGCAAGTACAAGGGCATCCGCTTTAAGGGCATCGTTTGCGAGCGCTGCGGCGTCGAGGTCACCTCGGCCAAGGTGCGTCGCGACCGCATGGGCCACATCGAGCTCGCCGCTCCCGTGTCCCACATCTGGTACTTCAAGAGCCCCACGAGCTTCCCGATGAGCCGTATGCTCGACATCAAGTCCAAGGACCTCGAGAAGGTTCTGTACTTTGCCAGCTACATCATCACCGAGGTTGACTACGAGGCTCGCGAGGCCGATGCCGACGACCTGCGCGAGGAGCTCGCCGCCGATCTGGAAGAGATCGATGCCGAGTGCGCCCGCCAGATCGAGTCCCTCAAGGAACAGGGCGACCCCGAGAACTTTGACGAGTTCTCCGACGAGGAGCCGCTGACCCCCGAGGAGATCGCCTCCGGCATCGTCGACATCGAGGAAGAGTGCAAGGACGAGAAGCAGCTCCGCACGGACGCTTTCAACGCCTTCATGAAGCTCACCGAGCGCGACCTCATCTCCGATGAGCCGCTGTTCCGTGAGATGACCCGTTACTACTCCATGTACTTCAAGGGTGGTATGGGTGCCGAGGCCGTTCGCGACCTGCTCGCTGCCATCGACCTCCCCTCCGAGGCCGAGAAGCTCAAGGCCATCATCGCCGACGAGGACTCCCAGAAGCAGAAGCGCGAGAAGGCCGTTAAGCGTCTCGAGGTCGTTGACGCCTTCCTGAAGGGCGGCAACAGCCCCGCAAACATGATCCTGGACGTCATCCCGGTCATTCCGCCCGATCTGCGCCCGATGGTCCAGCTCGATGGCGGCCGCTTCGCCGCGTCCGACCTCAACGACCTGTATCGTCGCGTGATCAACCGTAACAACCGACTCAAGCGCCTGCTCGACCTGGACGCCCCTGCGATTATCGTGAACAACGAGAAGCGCATGCTCCAGGAGTCCGTGGACGCTCTGTTCGACAACGGCCGTCGTGGTCGCCCGGTCTCTGGCCGTGGCGGTCGCCCGCTCAAGTCGCTCGCCGAGGCCCTCAAGGGCAAGCAGGGTCGTTTCCGTCAGAACCTGCTGGGTAAGCGTGTCGACTACTCCGGCCGTTCGGTTATCGTTACCGACCCCAAGCTGCTGCTGCACCAGTGCGGTCTGCCCAAGACCATGGCGCTGGAGCTCTTCAAGCCCTTCGTTATGAAGCGCCTGGTCGAGCTCGGCAAGGTCGAGAACATCAAGGGCGCCAAGCGCGCTATCGACCGCGGTGCCACCTTTGTGTGGGATATCCTCGAAGAGGTCATCGACGGCCGCGTCGTGCTGCTCAACCGTGCACCGACCCTGCACCGTCTGTCCATCCAGGCCTTTGAGCCGGTGCTGGTCGAGGGCAAGGCTATCCACCTGCACCCGCTGGTCTGCTCGCCCTTCAACGCCGACTTCGACGGCGACCAGATGTCTGTCCACGTGCCGCTGTCCAGCCAGGCTCAGGCCGAGGCCCGCGTGCTCATGCTCTCTGCGAACAACCTGCGCTCGCCGGCATCCGGCAAGCCGGTCAACATCCCTTCGCAGGACATGATCATCGGTGTGTACTACCTGACCCAGGTCCGCGAGGGTCTGCCGGGCGAGAACCACGTGTTCTCGAGCTTCGACGACGCGCTGCACGCCTATGACTGCCGCTCCGAGGTCGACATGCAGGCCAAGATCCAGGTCCGCGTGTCCGCCGCCGATGCCAACGTCATCAATGAGGACGGCACCCGTATCTTCCGCGTCAAGAACGGCAAGAACGAGTTTGTCGACTACGATGTCACCGGCAATAAGACCGCGCGCTTCGAGACCTCTATCGGCCGCATCATCTTCAACCGCCAGTGCCTGCCCGAAGACTACGAGTTCATGAACTACAAGATGGTCAAGGGCGATGTGGCCAAGCTGGTTGCGGACTGCTGTGATCGTTACCCCGAGGCCAAGGTCGGCCCGATCCTCGACGCCATCAAGTACTCCGGCTTCCACTACGCTACCCGCGCCGGCCTCACCATCTCGGTGTGGGACGCTCTCATCCCTGCCGAGAAGCAGGAGCTGCTCGATCGCGCCCAGGCCAACGTCGACCAGATCAACGAGTACTTCGAGGAGGGCTTCATCAACGAGACGGAGCGCCACATCGAAGTCGTTAACGAGTGGACCGCTTGTACCGACAAGGTCGCAGCGCTCATGCTCGACATGTTCGACGAGGAGAACCCGCTCTACATGATGGCCGACTCCGGCGCCCGTGGTTCTAAGACCCAGCTGCGTCAGCTCGGCGGCATGCGTGGCCTGATGGCAGACATGTCCGGCGAGACGATCGACCTTCCCATTAAGGCGAACTTCCGCGAGGGCCTGCTGCCGCTCGAGTACTTCATTTCGACCTACGGCGCCCGTAAGGGCCTGGTCGATACCGCATCCCACACCTCGGACTCTGGTTATCTGACCCGTCGTCTGGTCGACGTGGCCCAGGACGTCATCGTCCGCGAGGAGGACTGCGGTACGCACGAGGGCGTTACCTACAACCTCATCATCCCCGGCACCACCGACCTCAACACCGACCTTGTCGGCCGTTGCTTCATCGAGGACGTCGTGGCTCCCGATGGCACCGTGCTCTTTGAGCAGGACGGCTACATCGAGAAGGTCGCTGACATCCAGAAGATGGTCGATGCCGGCCTCAAGAAGGTCAAGCTCCGCGCGCTGCTCACCTGCCGCTCCAAGTACGGCGTGTGCCAGAAGTGCTACGGCTGGGATCTTTCCACCCGTCGTCCGGTCGCCATCGGTACCGCGGTCGGCATTATTGCCGCCCAGTCCATCGGCGAGCCCGGTACGCAGCTTACGATGCGTACCATTCACTCCGGCGGCGTCGCTGGCGTCGACGATATTACGCAGGGTCTGCCTACGGTCAGCCGTATGTTCGATATCGTCGGCAACGTCAACGAGAAGATCCTGGGTCGCGAGGCCGAGCTGGCTCCGTACTCCGGCCACCTCTCGATTAAGCCCGAGAAGTCCGAGTACGTGCTGACGCTCACCGACTCCGAGGATCACACCCGTGTCCTCGACGAGCGTCGCGTCCCCGCATCGGTGCGCTTTATGCCCGAGATCGAGGACGGCTGCGAGGTTCGCGCCGGCGACCAGATCACCAAGGGCTTCGTCAACTTCCGCAACCTGCGCAAGCTGACCGACATCGAGTCGACGATGCACACCTTCGTCGAGAGCGTCAAGGACGTCTACACCAGCCAGGGCGTCGACCTGAACGACAAGCACATCGAGGTGCTCGCACGTCAGATGCTGCGTCGCGTTCAGATCACCAACCCCGGCGACTCCAAGTACCTGCTTGGTCAGTACGTCGACCGCTACGAGTTCGCCGACGAGGTCGAGCGCGTTGCCCGTCTGGGCGGTCAGGCTCCTGTGGCCGAGCCCGTCATCCTGGGTACGCTCAAGGTCGCGTCCAACATCGACTCCTGGCTGTCGAGCGCTTCGTTCATCCGTACCGCCGGCGTCCTTACCGAGGCTGCCATTGAGGGCAAGGTCGACCACCTGCTCGACCTTAAGTCCAACGTCATCGTCGGTAAGAAGATCCCGGCTGGTACTGGCCTCAAGCCGTACGCCAACGCCAAGCTGACGTATCGCACGGCCGACGGCTATGTCGACATCGACGGCCCGGCTTCGCCCAACGCCAAGTCGCTGCCCGAGTGGGCTCCTGTTGAGCTCAAGGACCTGGACGAGCAGCTCCCGCAGCAGCTCGACTGGGCCGGCTACGACGAGTTCGGTGGTGCTGACGGTTCGTTCACCCGCAACGGCCACACCATCTCCGCCGAGAAGGCTCGTCTGTACCTGTTCGACGACCTGGGCGTGTCGCAGCGCTGGACCAACAAGTTCAGCGAGGTTGGCATCGAGACGGTCGGCGACCTGGTCGGCAAGTCCGAGGAGGATCTGCTGCGCATCGATGGCATCGGTGCCAAGGCGATCGAGGAGCTCCGTGACGGCCTGGAGGCCCACGACTTGCTCTACATCCTCGAGAACAACGACGACGTTGCCGACGAGGAAGACCTCTCGCAGCTGCTGCAGATGGTCTTTAGCCCCGACGGTCCGGACGACATCCTGCTGGGCACCTCCGCCGCGCCGACGCATCACGCCGACGCCGACGAGGAGCTCCTGGGCGCCCCGATCGACGACAAGAAGGCTCCCGCCAACGGCGCTATCAACGAGGACATGGCTTCCCTCGATGAGCTGCTCAACCAGCTCGTGGACACCGACGACGCCGAAGAGGCCAAGGACAACGACGAGGAGTAATTTCCTAGTACGTTAACCGTCCTTCCAAAGACCCGTTTCCCAACAGGGAAGCGGGTCTTTTTTGGTGAGGAACGTTGCCCCGACGAGCACGTCGGATTCCCGGAACGGGCCGCCCGCTGTTTAAGTTTGTCGCGAGTTCCGCACGCAAAGGAAAGCACTTAATGTGCTTTCCGTC
>UQKY01000036.1 GCA_900541785.1 uncultured Collinsella sp. | reverse complement strand
CGCAACGCGTTGCGCTGAGTCCTGAGGCTGTTGCAATGAAAATGAGAATCAAGGAAGTGGATAAACCCTGCTCCCAACCGCCGAAGACACACGTAAGTGACATGTCCATGAGGGTATAATTTGCACCGTATGTCTGCACAACGCCTGTGCGCGTACGGTTTTATTCGGGCTACCGTCCATTTCCGTGGAGGCACGGTTCGGCAGCCCTAACAAGAGAGGGGTTCTATGTATAAGATCCTGGAGAAGACGCAGTTCTCGGAGAAGGTGTTCAAGTTCCGCATCGAGGCGCCTGCAATCGCCAAGCATGCGCACGCTGGACAGTTCCTCATGGTTCGCGCCAACGAGACGGGCGAGCGTGTCCCGTTTACCCTGGCCGGCTGGAACGGTGACGAGGGCTGGGTCGAGTTCATCTTCATGGTGATCGGCAAGACCACCGAGATGCTGTCCACCTACGAGGCTGGCGAGTCGCTGCGCGACGTCGTGGGCCCGCTGGGCGTTCCCACCGAGATGGCCGAGGGCCCCTGCGCTGTCATTGGCGGCGGCGTCGGCTTGGCAATCGCCTTCCCGGTCGCCAAGCACCTGGTCGAGACCGGCCACGAGGTGCACGCCATCATGGGCGCCCGCACCAAGGACCTCCTGCTCATGGAGGACCAGTTCCGCGAGCTCCTCGACGAAGATCACATCCACATCACCACTGACGACGGCTCCTACGGCGAGCAGGGCGTTGTCACCGCTCCGCTGGAGCGCCTGCTGCAGGACAAGGCCGTGAGCCAGGTCTTCTGCGTCGGCCCCGTTCCGATGATGAAGTTCTCGACCCTCACCGCCCAGAAGTACGACACCCCCATCACCGCGTCGCTCAACCCCATCATGGTTGACGGCACCGGCATGTGCGGCTGCTGCCGCGTCGAGGTGGGCGGCGTGACCAAGTTCGCTTGCGTCGACGGCCCCGACTTCGATGCCACCCTGGTCGACTGGGATGACCTTCGTGCCCGCCAGGCCGCTTACCGTTCCGAAGAGGGCGAGTCCCTCAAGGCCTATGAGGAAAAGAGCTGCGCATGCCACTAGTTAACGGTCGTTTCGTTGCCGATATGAAGTCGCCCCGCACCCCCGATAACGAGGAGCCGGCTGCCGAGCGCGCCTGCGACTTCCGCCCCGTCGACAAGGGCTTCACCGAAGAGATGGCGCTGGCCGAGGCCGAGCGCTGCCTCAACTGCAAGAAGCCGTTCTGTGTTGAGGGCTGCCCCGTCAACATCAACATCCCCCGCTTTATCGAGCAGATCCGCGAGAAGGACTTTGGCGGCGCTCTCGATACCATCCGCGAGGACTCCATGCTTCCCGCCATCTGCGGTCGCGTCTGCCCGCAGGAGAACCAGTGCGAGGGTAAGTGTATCCGTGGTAAGAAGTCCGAGCCCGTAGCCATCGGCCAGCTCGAGCGCTTCCTGGGTGACCGCCCCGAACTCGCCTCCACGCCCAAGATGGCTCCCAAGAACGGCAAGAAGGTCGCCGTCGTCGGCTCCGGCCCGTCCGGCATCACCTGCGCCGGCGAGCTCGCCCGCAACGGCTTTGACGTCACCGTCTTTGAGGCATTCTTCACCGGCGGCGGCGTGCTGGTCTACGGCATCCCCGAGTTCCGTCTGCCCAAGGCAGTCGTCAAGCGCGAGATTGACGGTCTGGAGGACATGGGCGTCAAGTTTGAGTACAACTCCGTCGTGGGCAACATGGCCACGGCCGAGGAGCTGTTCGAGCAGGGCTTCGACGCCATCTACGTGGCGACCGGCGCTGGCCTACCCAAGTTTCTCAACGTCCCCGGCGAGAACCTGCCCAACGTCTTCTTCGCGAACGAGTACCTCACCCGCGTGAACCTGATGAAGGCCAACAAGTTCCCCGAGTACGACACCCCCACCAAGCACGGCAAGAACGTCGTCGTCTTTGGTGGCGGCAACGTGGCTATGGACGCCGTCCGTACCGCCAAGCGTCTGGGCGCCGAGCACGCCATCATCGCCTACCGTCGTACCGAGGACGAGATGCCCTGCCGTCGCGCCGAGCTGCACCATGCCAAGGCCGAGGGCGTTGAGGTTCTGCCGCTCGTCTCCCCGCTCGAGTTTGTCGCTGGCGAGGACGGCTCCGTGTGCGCCGTCAAGGTCCAGAAGATGGAGCTCGGCGAGCCCGACGAGTCCGGCCGCCGTCGTCCGGTGCCCATCGAGGGCGCCATCGAGGAGATCCCCTGCGACGTCGCGATCTCGGCTATCGGCACCAACGCCAACCCCTTCGCAAAGAAGATCGGCGGCAAGATGGAGCTCAACAAGTGGGGCTACATCGTTGCCGACGAGGAGACCGGCCAGACCACCGATCCCCGCATCTGGGCCGGCGGCGACATCGTCACCGGTGCCGCTACGGTCATTCTGGCGATGGGCGCCGGCAAGAAGGCCGCCGCTTCCATCACCAAGAGCCTGCTGGGCGAGTAATCATCCGCAGCGCTAGCCATCAAACGGCAAAGTCCCCGTCGAGCACACGCCCGGCGGGGACTTTTTCTATACCGGCCGCCCAAACCACCACGATGGGGACAGGCACCTTTGTGGTGGTCTAGGGTCTGGTCGGCAAACCAATTCCGGCGTTTGTCTCAATCTGTAACACCTGGAGCCCGTTGAGCCTTGTAGTTGTTACAGATCGAGATATTGTGCCAGTCGCCTCCGCTTTGTCTCAATCTGTAACAGTTAGAGACCAAATTCCTCGCTACGTGTTACAGATCGAGACGTTAGGTTGGCAGCCGAACAGTTCATCTCAATCTGTAACATCTAGAGCCGTTTTGGGCAGTTTGGTGTTACAGATTGAGATTTTGCTAAAGCCGAGGATGGTCGCCGCCACCAAAACCTAACGCTTGCAGCGCTTGGTCGCAGCGAGGCCGGCGGCGGCTACGGTTGCGCCGGCGATGCCCAGGGCGGTGACCGTCATCACGGTGGTATCCCCCGTGGTAGCCAGGACAGCATCGGATTTCTTGGACGGCGTAGCTTTCTCAACCGTCTTGGTCGTGGCGGTTGTCGTGGCCGGCTTGGCCGCGGGCTTGGTCTCGGGCTTCACCCCAGGCTGCGGTGTCGGCTTGGGTTCCGGTGTAGGCTGCGGATCGGGAGCCGGCATGGCTTCAGGCGTAAAGGTCAAATCGGTGTTGAGCCACAGGGTTTCGATCCAGCCGCTCTCGGGATCAACTACACTCGCTTCGCCCATCTGGTAGCCGCACTCCACGCCATTGACCACCAGCTTGGTGTTCGGCGTAAAGTAGAAACCGCGCGCCGGCTTAAAGTACAGGCCGTAGCGATAGGTCACGCCAGGCTTAAAGTCGTCGATGTGGTTCGTGATGTTCTGATCCCAGAACTCCCGAGAGTTCACTTCGCTGCCGTCGCTGCCCGTCCAGAACTCGCACTGGAGAATAGAGTCGGAACCCGCCGGAGTGCCCGCCGTAAAGACCGGCTTGTCGCCCGCCTTAAAGATAGTCGTGGCGCCATTAATCTCGATAACGTCGATGGCACGCCATTCATCAATCGGCTGCTCGCACAGCATATTGTCAGCGTTTGGGGCGAAGACGCCGTTGACGGTCTTGACGTGGTGCGCCCAATGACCGTTGACGTTCATATTGCAGTCATCGGCCACGGTATTGTCGCCCTTGAGCCTCAGCTCAACGGAGTACATGTAGAACTTGCCCTCCTCGAAGTGGTCAATCTTCTTCATGCCCGGCGTGTACTTTGCGGGATCGGAATACCAGAAGGCAACGGGTACCGACTCCCCGGATTCCATATCGAGCTCCATTTCTTCCCAGCACTCGTAGGCGATCTCGTACTTGTCGGCGTCAGCAGCGGGAATCGTCGCGGTCGCGCGGGGCGCCTCGCCGGGCGCGTAGTCGGTTTTCACATCGTTGACGTCCAGGTTATGGAGGGCTTCGTTTTCCGATGCAACAAGCGTAATTTCGCTATTGATGGCATAACGGAGGTGATAGTCGTCCCTGGTTTCGTTGACGGTAATCGAGTTGCCCGCGTAGCTGTTGTCACCTTCATAGTCGGTGCCATAGTCAGTTCCGGTATACGTCAGTGCCGCGCCAATATAAAGAACCTCATTGCGCGTGAGTCGATACGAGCCGCCTGCCGCGCCACCCGTAAAGGCCAGCGTCAGCCTCATGTGATCGCCAACAGGCTCAAAGTGAGCCGTCACATCGGACATAGATGTGTCCTGGACTTCAGCCAGGGTGCCTGAAGCAGCATCGGCCCGGTAGTACTTGGTTTCGACAAGTTCGCAGAGCGGCTCATCCGGCATGCCGCCCTCAACATCGGGAAAATCATAGGTATACGACTGGCCCTTTTCGAGTGTGACATTGCTCGGAAGCGCGCAGTCCGTATAGTGGGGGACCACGGTCGTGTTGACCCTAACACTGCTCCCGCCTGTCACATCGGTCACGCCACAGGGCATGACAGCGACGTTTGCCGGCGTGGCGGCGTTGTCACTGGGAGTGTTTTGTTCGGCGGGTGTCGCATCGTTCACCGTTGCCGCTGATGCGTCCTGCTGAGCCTGCTGAGGTTCTGCCGTGGATTGCGCCACCGGAGCCGTGTCAGTCATCGGCGCAGCCGGGGCCACCGGTACCGGCGCCGGAGCCGCCGTATCCTCCGCAACCGTCGGCGTCACCGGAGCCGCGGCAACCTCATCCGTCCCAGCGGCGGGATCGGCGCATTCCGTCGCCAGCGCCACGCTCGGCAGCAGCAACTGACCGACCATAAGCGCACACGCGCCGGCGCAAGCTATTTTGGCACCCACACAACGCCAGGTACCGTGAACCAGCGAGCAGGTGCGTTCGCGCTGGGTCTCCATATTAAAGTGGCTTCCGTTCATAACGGCCTCCTTGGTCGTAGGGACATACCGCCACAAAGGCGCCTGTCCCCTTTGTGGCGGTCCTGTACAACCAAGATGCGCCAAATGACTCCGTACGCCTAGGTTCGTAGATGCGAACCTAGGCCTCTACCTGCGGAAACACAAAGAGCCGCCGCAAGGGCATTTGTGCCCACGCGGCGGCTGAAAATGGCTATGAAAGCTTACGCTAGCGGTTGCGGCGCTTGGACGCGACGAAGCCGGCGCCGATGACGGACGCACCGGCGATTCCGAGGGCCGCTGCCGCCGTCGCGGCGTTGTCACCCGTGGCGGCAAGAGCGCCCGCGGACTTCTGGACCGCGGCGACCTGCGCGGCCGGCTTGGGGGCAGCGGCCGTGGAGCTCGCCTGGGTCGACGTCACGGACGGCACGTCGGTCCCGCTGCCGCCGCCCGGCTGTGGCGTGGGAGCCGGGGTGGGTTCAGGCTGCGGGGCGGGCTCGGGTTCGGCCGCATCTCCAGAGCTGATTACCACGTTACGGGCGACCTCGTCGGAAGTTCTAATGTCCTGGATGACAGACGACCCGGGAACGCCGATGACACGCCCACTTCCAACGGTGTCGCGCACGGTACCTCCGTCGGGAATCGCAATCTTTAACCCTCCCTCAAGTTTGATATAGGGGGCCCTGAAGGACCCCATATTGACGGCATAGACTGCCGCCGTCGAGCCCGACGCCACAACATTTGATTGAAAGAAGCTAATTCGAGGGGTAGCCGACGGGGAGCCAGACTGTGAAAAAATTCCATAGACATCTTTGCGATTTGCCCCTACAAGCTCATCAGTCCCGGCATCACCTTGAGCCGTGAGGTTCGAGTGACTGACGTGTATCCATGACGCCCCGTCTTGCACGCGTATCCAAACACCAGCCGAGATTTTTCCTGCGCTCCCTGTCGCGAGCGAAACATCCGCCCCGTTGGCAATCTTCAAATATGTTTCCGTCTTAATACCAAACGAATACAGAGCGACCGACATGCCCCCTGCATTACCCGCCGTCGCATTTAATTTAGCGTTGTCCACCATGATACAGCCGCCATGTTTGGCGCTGTAGTCCGCCTCTTCGGCCTGTGCACCCTCGATGGCAGAATGCCTGGGAGGAACATTTTCGGCAAGGACTGCAAAGACATCGGCGTTCGACTTTGCCTCGACATGGACGTCGGCACCATTCTTTATGGCTATGTCGCCCGCTGCCGCATGGATACCAATGGATTCATATGCTCCGCCCGTGGCCGTCACGTTAACGTCAGCGCCATCAATGGTCACATCGCCGCCGGTCCTGCCGTCTCCCGACGCCGCAATCACATCGTTCTGGGCCGTCGCATTCAGGGTGCCGTCGCCGGTAATGGCAAGGTTGCCGTTCTTAACAGCAATGGCGCTCTGCCCGGCGTCGGCCGTGACGGTGTTGGCGCCCGTCACGCCGATGGTGAGGTTGCCCTTGGCGCCGATGGAGCCGCCGTCGTAGCCGTTGAGCTTCATGTCGTCAGCGCCATCCCAGGACCAGGTTCCCGCCTCGTCGCCGGCAGCGGTGCCCGCGTCGTACTGCGTGCCGCCCACGTTGACCCAGTCGGCGGCGAGCGCCACGTTCGGCAGCAACAGCTGGCCGGCCATGAGCGCGCAAGCCCCCGCGCAGGCAAGCTTGGCGCCCACGCGACGCCACGTTCCGCGGGAGAGCGCGCACGAGCAGCCGTGGTCGATTGGGTTGTCATGGATTTGCTTTCGCATGTGAGCCTCCTTGTCGTAAGGGGTGCTTCTGTAACACCATGTTACGGGAAGATATCCGGATCCCGGGGCACAAATTCTCATGTGGCGCACCTACCAGCGCAAAAGGCAACGAGTATGCGATTGCCAAGCGCGCCCCGCCCGCCCCCCGAAAGGCCCACCCTCACCGTCATGGTCTACAATCGAGGGCACGATCATTCGTCCACCCAAAGGACCGTCCTTGAACCTGAGCAGGCCTAAAATCAACGCGCTTCTGGCACTCGCGCTCTTCACCTTCGCCTTCCTTGCCGCCGAGTTTCGCTTCGACGTCAACGTCGGGCTGCTCGCCGGTGCCGAACGCGTTGTAATCGCGCAGGGCTTTATTCTGGGTGCGAGTGTGCTCGGCTTTATCGGGTACGCGCCGCTGCTCGGGCTCGCACAGCGCAAAGGCCACTCACTGGCAGTCGTCAACGCCGCTGTTCCCATCGCCATCCTGGGATTGACCCAGGTCCAGTTCCCTACGGCCCCGCTTGCCCTCGAGATTCTGGGCTGCGTGGCATTCTTTGGGCTCGGCCTGCTGGGCGCCGCCACTCACCACGCCTTTTCGTTGACATTCCAGGATGACCCCAAACTCGCCACTGGCGCAGGAGCGGCCTATGCCGCGGGCATCCTGATACAGTTCGCCATCAACCTGCTCAATTGCGGCGGTATCGTAGAGCTCATCGTCCTTGGCGCAGCGACTATCGCTATATCCGCCCTCGGCGCTGCTCCTCAAGAGACCGTTGAGAGCCCGAACTCCCGTATCAATCCCTTTGCCGAGTCCTCGCACGCCCTCGCCAAGCAGGCGTGCTGGAGTATCGCGCTCGTCATGATTCTCGCCTGCCTGTTCTCGACGCTCGATAACGTCGTCACGTTCTCCAACGCCCACGGCACCATCGCCGTACAGACCTGGCCGCGCCTCTTTTTGGCGGCGAGCGGTCTCGTCGCCGGTATCGTCTTTGATCTTGCCGAGCGTCGCTACATGGGCCTCATCATGCTCGGCGTCACGGTACTTTCCACCATCTCGATCTTGGTTGTGGAAGCCGGCGCCGATCCCAACCTGGGCCTTGTCGTCTTTTACCTGAGCTCGGGCTTTTTTGTCACGTTCTTTACTGCCACCTTTACACAGCTGGCACCGCGCATGCATACGCCCGCACTGTGGGCTGGCATGGGCCGCGCAGCCAACAACGTGTGCGCGTTCACTACGTCGGGCATCTCGCTGGCACTTGTGACCTCGGGCAATGTCGCCATCATCATGATCGGCGCGCTCATGCTGCTTGTGGCGGCAAGTGTGGCGTTTGTAGCTGCGGGCCTGTTCCGCCTACCCCAAACCGAGCAGGAGCGCGAACACCAGCAACGAGCCGAGAAAGCGCTCGCTGCGCCGAGCATCGAAGAGCAACGCCAGGTCTTCATCGCCAACCACGCTCTCACCCCACGCGAAGTTGACGTGCTCATAGCCGTGACACAGGACGAACGCCCGCTCAAGCAAATCGCCGAGGAACTCGGCATCTCGATGCGCATGGTACAGCGCCACCTGAGCTCTATCTACCAAAAGACCGACACGCAGACGCGTGCCGGTCTCACCAAGGCCTTCCCCTCCGCCTAAAACCAAAAGCACCACAAAGGTGCCTGTCCCCTTTGTGGTGGTTTTGGTCGGTTAGCCTTCGAGCTGCGCCACTTTGTAGCGGTAGGCTGCGGCGATGACGTCCTTGCAGCCTTCGCGGCCCAGCTTGGCGCGGTTGACGACGATGTCTTTGCCGCTCGTCATCTTCCACTTGCCGGCACTGTAGCGCTTATAGAAGGCCTCACGCGCCTTCTGCTGCTGCTTGACCAGCTTGGCGCCCTTCTTTTTGTTAAGGCCACGCTTCTTGCGCACGATCTCGACGCGGTCCTCAAAAGGAGCGGTCACCAATACAGCAATGTGGTTGGGGTTGTTACGCAGCAGATAGTCGGACAGACGACCTTCGATAATGCAGCTCTCGGTCTCGCCCAGATCCAAAATCACCTGGCTCATCTTTTGGAACAACTTGTCCGAGTACGAGCGTGCATCGTAACGGTCGGGCAGAAACGCCATGTTCTCCACGGCCAGGCGCTCGTCGTAGGCGGCCATCTTATCGAGCGACTCGCCTGCACGCAGCGACGCACGCACCAGCAGCTCGTTATCGTACAGCGGAATCCCCAACTCGTCGGCAAGCATGCGACCAATCTCGTGGCCCTCGGCGCCAAAGTCGCGCGCGATGGTAATGACCACAGGACTCTTCTTATTCTCCAGATCGCTCATCGCGATTCCTTTCTCTATGTGACAAAGGGACTGTCCCTTTGCCACATTCTACGCTGCCACCATCCGCCTCTGATAAGCCCTCACCAGCAACGAGATACCAAAGTTGAGTACAAAGTACATCGCAAACACCAGGCCGTAGAGCATAAGAACCTGCGACAGATCGATCGCGTGGGCCATCACGACGTTTGCCGTGTACATGAGCTCGGCCACGTTAATGCCCGAAAGATACGAGCTATCCTTGATGACGGTCGTGCACTGGCTAAACAGCGCCGGAATGATCGTCTTAAATGTCTGCGGCAGAATGATGTAGCGCATGGTGGCAAAGAAGCCAAAGCCCTGGCTCTGCGCTGCCTCAAACTGGCCGCGCGGAATCGAGTTGAGGCCGCCGCGAACAATCTCGGCCATAACAGCGCTGGTAAACAGCGTAAAGGCGATGGTCGAAATCACAATGTCCAAACCCTGCACCGTAAAGTAGATAAACAGGATCCACAGCAGGTTCGGCGTGCAGCGGAACAGCTCGATATAGGCGCTCACCAAAATACGGAACGGGCGGGGCGCATAGCTTTTAACGAGCGCCAGCACCGTGCCAAAGATGAGCGAGAAAAAGATCGACAGCGCCGAGATCTCGATTGTCTTAACAAAGCCGCCCCAAATGTAGAGCAGGTTCGTCGCGTTGAAGATTTCCATGCGCTAGGCCTCCTCTACGTTGTCGAGCCCCAGCTCGGCCAGGCTCACGCCGCGCGGACGCTCCTTGGAGCGGCGCTCGAGCCACTGCACCAGCATGGCGAGCGGAAAGCATATGATGAAGTACATAAGGCAGCAGACGATGTATCCCTGCAGGTAACCGTACAGACTCACAAAGTTGTCGGAACGATACATAAGGTCGCCGCCGGCCACAAGCGCCAGCACCGACGTGTTTTTGACCAGGTTGAGCGCCTGGTTACACAGCGGCGGCAGAATGATCTTAAACGTCTGGGGCAGCACGATGTACCAGTACGCCTGCGCACGGGTGAAGCCCTGGCTCTGGGCCGCCTCCATCTGACCGCGCGGAACCGCCTCGATACCAGTGCGGATGACCTCCGAAATGTAGGCCGCGTGATACAGGCCCACACCCAAGAAGCCCAGCACGAACGGCGCGATGCGCACCGGCTGGTCGGCACCGGTTATGGCCTGCAAAAACTGCGGACCGGCCATGTACATAAAGAGCACTTGCACGGGCAACGGGGTGTTCTGGTAAAACTCCACGTACACGCGGCTTATGGCGCGCAGCACGCGCGAGCGAGTGGTAGAGAAAACGCCCAGCAGCGTGCCCAGCACCAGCGACAGCAGCAGGCCGGCAACGACCACTTGCAGCGTCACGCTAAAGCCCTCCCAGAAGGGCCCCATGTTTTGAAATGTCGTCGACCAACGGTCGGCGTCAAATAATCCTTCGAGCATTTGATTCCTTCCTTGGACGATGCGCCTATACAAGACCCCAGGTCTTGACCTCTTGGTCGAGCCAGCCATCGGCCAGGCGATCGCAAATCACCTGATCGACCACGGCAGAAAGGTCGCAGCCCTTCTTGGTCGCCACGCCGTAGCCCTGCTCGCCAAACTTGACCTCGGGCTGCAGCAGCTCAACGGTCTCGTTCATGTAACCGGCCAGCGTGGAGCGGTCCATGGCAAAGACGTCGATATTGCCGGCATCGAGCGAACTCTTGATGATGGGATAGCCGCTAAAGGCCCTAAACTCGGGCTTGCAGCTAAAGCCATTGTCCTTGATCATCTGCTCAATCAGACTCTGCGTGGTAGCACCTTGGCTCACGCCAATGACCTTGCCGTCCAGGTCCTCAATCGAGGTAAAGCCCGAACGCTTCTTGACCATGAGTCCCACGTAGTCGGTGCGGTACGGCGTCGAGAAATCCCAGCTCTTCTTGCGCTCGTCGGTGATGGTGTAGGTCGCCGCGACCACGTCAAGTTGGCCGTTATCGATCAGCGGGCCGCGCGTCTTGGGCGTCACGTCGGTAAACTCGACAAGCTCCTGGGCGCGGGCCTCCTTGTAGCTCACGCCAAAGACGGCAGCGGCGATCTGGTAGCACAAATCGACTTCCATGCCCTCAAAGCGGCCCTTGGCGGTGTCGTAATAGCCATAGCCGGGAACGTCCTTCTTAACGCCGGCATTCAGATGGCCACGCGACTTGATGGCCGCAAGCTTGGACCCCTTGTCGGAGCCCTCGCCGCTGGTGGAGTTGCCGCAACCGGTAAGCGCGGTCCCCGTCAGCGCGAGCATGCCGGCGCCAGCCAGCTGCAAAAAGCGACGGCGCGACATGGCCGCCCTCGTCATATCCGTCATGTCCATCACCGCGCCTAGTGCAGAATCTTGGACAGGAACTCGCGGCAGCGCGGGTTCTCGGGGTTATCGAAGAAATGCTCGGGCGTGCCCTCCTCCAGGATGCGGCCGTCCTCCATGAAGATGACGCGGTCGGCCACCTGGCGCGCAAAGCCCATCTCGTGCGTCACGCAGATCATGGTGATGTCCTCCTGCGCGAGCTCAATCATAACGTCCAGAACCTCCTGGACCATCTCGGGGTCGAGCGCCGAGGTCGGCTCGTCAAACAGGATGATGGGCTGCTTGGTGCACAGGGCACGGGCGATGGCAATGCGCTGCTGCTGACCGCCCGAGAGGTTCTGCGGATACTCGCCGGCCTTATGCGCCATGCCGACACGCTTGAGCGCGGCGATGGCGATCTCGTTCGCCTCCTCCTTGCTCTTCTTTTGCAGCTTGATGGGCGCGAGCGTCAGGTTGCCCAGCACCGTCATGTTGGGATACAGGTTGAATTGCTGAAACACCATGGAGCTGTACTTGCGAGCCATCTCCAGGTGATTCTTTTTGGTGAGCGGCGTACCGTCGATGACGACCTCGCCCGACGTGGGCTCCTCCAGATAATCGACGCAACGGATGAGCGTCGACTTACCCGAACCGGAAGGCCCGATCATTACGAGCTTCTCGCCGCGCTTGACGGTGAGGTTGATATCTTTGAGCACATGCAGGTCGCCAAAGTACTTGTTGAGATGCTTGATCTCGATCATGTCTGCCATGAATGTCCCTTCCCTGCGTTTACACGAGTTGAACTATTGTACGGAAAGAACCACGTTTCCGCAGCCCACACTACATTCCCGTAAAGAACCCGCAACCTTCCACCCACTCATTGGGGACAGGCTTAAATGAGTGCCCAATGAGTGGGTACTCATTTAAGCCTGTCCCCAATGAGTACTCAGCCTAGAAAAAAGGGGCGCGACCATGACGGCCACGCCCCCTCAACATCAACTATGTACCGCTCGGCCCTTACGCAAGCTTTGCGCCAACAATCTTGGCAGCCGCAGGCTTATCGAAGTTGCCACCGGTGGCCTTGCCGAGTGCACCCATAACCTGGCCCATCTGCTTCTTGGACGTGGCGCCCAGCTCGGCGATAACCTGCTCGATCAGGGCCTCGAGCTCCTCGCCCGAAACCTGCGCGGGCAGCAGGCTCTCCAGAATCTTGACCTGCTCGGTCAGGTTGTCGGTACGCTCTTGGTCGGTGCCGGCCTTGATGGACATCTCCAGTGTCTCGCTCGTCTGCTTGATCAGACGCTTGATCATGCTGTTGACGTCTTCCTCGGTCACATCGCGGCGCTCGTTAACCTCGATATTCTTCACCTCGGCCTTAACCTGGCGAATGATGGACAGGCGAACCTTGTCCTTGGCCTTCATGGCCGCGATCATTTCTTTCTGCAGCTCTTCGTTGGTCATCTGCAAATCCTCTCTAATAGCGTGGGCGGTGCTCGCGCGAGCACCGCCCCATGATTACTCAGTCGTCGACGAATCGTCGGTCGAGCTCTTGGTGACGCCCTTCAGACTCACGTTATAGGGTACGTCCTTGGGCATGGGGTTGACGGTAATGTCGGCGTCCTTCTTGTACTGCTCCAGCCACTCGCTGTATGCAGTACTGGCCGCCTGCGTCTTCACCACGTTGGAGACGTACTTCTTGATGGCCTTGGGCACCTGGTTGATGTCATCGACCTGATTATCGACATGGAAGCAGTCAGTACACTTGATGATGTGGTAACCATAGGTCGACTCGACGACCTCGCTCACGTCGCCCTTGTTGAGCCCCTCGAGCGCCGTCTGGTAGCTGTCGACGAAGGTGGTGAGCTTATCCCAACCCACATCGCCCTTCTTCTCCTTGGAGCCGGTGTCGTCGGAATACTGCTTCACGGCATCCTCAAAGCTCAGTTCGCCGGAGTTGATCTTGTCCAGGCACTCCTGCGCCTTGGCCTTGGCGGCGGCCTTTTCCTCATCGGATGCGTCGGAATCGACCTTGATCAGAATGTTCGACGAGCGGCGGGCATCGTTGTAGTTAGACAGGTTCTCGTTGATGTAATCGACGATCTCGCTGTCCTTGGGCTTGCTCGTGGGTGCCACGGCATCCTTAAGTTTCTGCTGCGCCAGGCTCTCCTTGAGCGAGTCCTTGTAGGTGTCCTCGGTATAGCCGTAGGTCTTAAGGGTCTTCTTAAAGGCCTTGGCACCGCCCGCGCTCTTGCACGCGTCCTTCCATGCCTTCTCGACCTCCTCGTCCGACACCGTCACGCCGTTTTCCTTCTGCGCCTGCTGGAGCAGAATCTGCTGCGTGTAGGAGTCGATGAGCTGCTTGCGGTACTTCTTGGGCGTCAGGTCGTTATCAACCAGGTACTGTGCCCAGTCCTTGTCCTTGGTGTAGCCATAGGACGTGCGCATGCTCATGATCTGCTTGGTCACGGTGTCCTCGGTAAGGTTGGTGCCGTTGATAGTGGCAGCCACACCGCCGGTGAGTTTGTAGCCTGTACTAGTGTCCTCGGTCTGCGACATCAGGCCGGAGCACGCCATGGCCGAGACGGAGAGCAGCATCGCCAGCACGCCGATGACCACCAGGACGATCTTGACGGTCTTGGACACATAGGTCTTGCGCTGCTTCTTGCGAGAGCTCGACGCGGCACGGGCCTGCTGCTCGGGAGTCGGCGCGGCCTCGGAGTTCTTTTTCTTGTTTGCCATAGTTGGCCTTTCGCATCACGAATCGAACAAACGCCATTGTGTCACAATGCGGCCCCCGCGACACACCTGGTGCATGGGGGACAGGTTAATCTGCACCATTTTGGTGCAAAGGGGGCTGTTCTGGCTGTTGGCAGTTAGGGACATTCCTTTTCTGCCAGCAGTTAGGGACAGTCCCCCAGTGCCGGACTTAGAAGTGGCGGCGGATGGCGTCGACCATGCCCTGCGGCGTGGTCTGGCCAAGCACATCGGCCGCAGCGTCGGTGTCCATAAAGATATTCATGAGCGCCTGAAGTGCCTCGACCTGACCGCCCGGCTCGGCAATGCCCAGGTTGATGATGATCCGTGCCGGCACGGGGGCGCCCATGCCCGCCATAGCATTGAACGTCACGGGCGCGGCGGGCTTTACCACCGCGATATAGGGCTTAGCCACAAACCCCGGATCGGTATGCGGGATGGCGATGTTGGCCGCCGGCATGGCAAGGCCCGTGGGATAGGCATCCTCGCGCGTGCGGACGGCATCGAGCCAACCGGGCGCAATGTAGCCGCGAGGTGCAAGCTCGTCCTCGAGCCGCGCAAACACCTCATCCGGCGTCGCGCACTCCCAATCAAAAAACACCAGCTCAGGCGTAAACAGCGCTTCGTTATCCGCCATGCGCTCACCTCTCTCACCTAGTCACCTGCGACGTTCTTAAACGACCAGTCATTCAAGAACGTCCCCGATGACTACCCAAAACAAAAGGTGGCCACGCACGCCTTGGCGCCAATGACCACCCTGACTACTCGGCTAAATTGTACTGTGCGCCACTAGCCGCGCGGCGCATCAATTGCGACCTTGCCGCTCTCCAACACGTGGACGCGGCCGTCGGCGAGCATCTGCACGACCTCGGGATACAGCACGTGCTCAATCGCGTGGATGTGCTCCTCGAGCGTGTCGACATCCCAACCTTCCTCGACAGCCAGCGCGCGCTGGGCGATGATGGGGCCGTTGTCGTAAATCTCGTTGGCAAAATGTACGGTCACACCGGTCACCTTGACGCCGCGCGCAAAGGCATCGTCGATCGCATGCGCGCCGGTAAAGCTCGGCAGCAGTGCCGGATGTAAGTTGACCACGCGGTTGGGAAACGCCGCCAGCAGCGGCGTATGCACCATGCGCATGTAACCGGCCATGACCACATATTCGCAGCCGCGCTCGAGCAGCTCGTGCGCGATGATCTCGTCGGCGGCAATGGGGTCGGCATAGACATCCTTGGAGAGGGTCAACGTCTGGATACCCGCACGCTCGGCACGCTGCAGACCCTTGGCCGAAGGACGGCTCGACACCACAAGCTCAATTGAGGCATTGAGCTTATCCGCGGCGATCAGGTCGATCAGCGCCTGCAGGTTGGTACCCGAACCGCTGATGAGTACGCCGATCTTGAGCGGCTCGGCCGTATCGGTACCGGTCGGACGGGTATAGGGCACAAAGTCCAGGCCCTCGGCGGCAGCCATCTGCTCGTTAGCGCTCATCGGAGTACACGACCTTACCGGAACCCTCGACGCACTCGCCCACGCGGAACGGCTTCTCACCCAGCGCGACCAGGGCCTCGGTCACCGCGGCCTCGTCCTCGGGGGCGACGATCAGGCACAGGCCGACGCCCATGTTGAAGGTCTTACATGCCTCGTTGGGCGCGAGCTCGGCCTGGCGCGACACGTAGGTGATGACGGGCGGAACGTCCCAACCCATCTCGGCGCCGTTGCGGGTGACCACGGCGTCGACGTCGTCGGTAAGCGCGCGGTTGAGGTTCTCGGTAATGCCGCCGCCGGTGATGTGGGCAATGGCGTGCACCGGAGCGCCGCCGCGCAGCAGCTCAAGAACCGGCTTGACGTAGATGCGCGTGGGGGCCAGCAGAGCGTCGGCCAGCGATGCGCCGCCGAGCTCCTCGAGCGGGCGGCTCAGCTCCTCGGCCTTAGCGGCGGCCTCGGGCGTGCCCGGCTTGATGCCGTCAACGCCGATGACCTTGCGCACGAGCGAGTAGCCGTTGGAGTGCACGCCGGTGGAAGGCAGGCCCAGAATCACGTCGCCGGGGCGGACGTTCGCGGGGTCGAGCATCTTGGGGCGGTCGACGACACCCACGGTAAAGCCGGCGAGGTCGTAGTCGGCAGGCGCCATGACACCGGGGTGCTCGGCCATCTCGCCACCCACGAGCGCGCAGCCCGCGAGCTTGCAGCCATCGGCCACGCCCTTGATGATCTTTGCCATGTGCTCGGCCTCAATGTGGCCGATGGCAACGTAGTCCAGGAAGAACAGCGGCTCGGCGCCCGAAGCCAAAATGTCGTTGACGCACATGGCGACCAGGTCCTGGCCCACCGTCTCGTGACGGTCCATGATCTGGGCGAGCACGAGCTTGGTGCCCACGCCGTCGGTACCGCTGATCAGGATCGGGTCTTCCATATCCTTAAGCGCGGCGGCCGAGAACAGGCCACCAAAGCCACCGATGCCGCCGATAACCTCGGGGCGGTTGGTGTTCTTGACCATCTGCTTAATAGCGTCGACGGCGCGGCCGCCCTCGGCGGTATCGACGCCGGCATCCTCATACGTCACATGCTTGCTGTCGCTCATCTGAGCCTTCCTCTCCCACTACCGTTTGCCGCCCGGGCGCCAAACGGTGCTCATAGTTGCGTTCATTTCGGCGCGCGTCATAACAACGCGCGCCGCTCAATCAACAAAACAGCAGGTAAAACCTACCAAAATAAACCTGTCCCCAAATGGCAGGTTTTAGGCCTCGCCGTGCTTCTCTTCCCAGCTGCGGTCGTCGTATTTCTCGACCACGGCGTCGTCGTCAAAGTGCAGCGGCTTATCCAGGTTACGGGGCTTAAAGCCCTCCATAAACTTGTCGCGGCCAAAGCTCTCGGGAATCGCCACGGGATAACGGCCGGTAAAGCACGCATCGCAGTAGCCGCCCTTGGGCATGACCTTCAGCAGGCCCTCAACCGAAAGGAAGGCCAGCGAATCGGCGCCGATATACTCGCAGATCTCCTCGACCGTCTTGTTGGCGCTGATGAGCTGCGACTGCACGTCGGTATCGATACCATAGAAGCACGGCCAGATGACCTCGGGCGAGTTGATGCGGATGTGAATCTCCTTGGCGCCGGCATTGCGCAGCATCTTGACGAGCTGCACCATGGTGGTGCCGCGCACGATGGAGTCGTCGATGACGACCAGGCGCTTGCCCTCGATGTTGTCGCGCAGCGGGTTGAGCTTCATGCGCACGCCCATGGCGCGCAGCTCCTGCGTGGGCTCGATAAACGTACGGCCCACATAGCGATTCTTGATGAGGCCCTCGCCAAAGGGAATGCCGCTCTCGTGCGAATAGCCCTCCGCGGGCGGCAGACCGGAGTCGGGCACGCCGATGACCAGATCGGCCTCGACGGGCTCTTCGTGTGCCAGCTGACGACCCATGTCGTAACGGCAGGCGTAGACGCTCTTGCCGTTCATGATGGAGTCGGGGCGGGCAAAGTAGACCTGCTCAAAGATGCAGTTGGCGGACTCTTCGGCTGCGGGCACGCCCTGCTCGGACACCAGGCCCTCGGCGCTGATGCGCAAGATCTCGCCGGGGCGGACATCACGGACATACTCGGCGCCCACGATATCGAGTGCGCACGTCTCGGAAGCAACGACCCAGCCGCCGGCGCGCGTGACATGGACGGCGGAGTCGACCGTCGAGGCACCGTCTTGCGAGGGCAGCTGCGAAACAGAAGCGGCGTCGGCCTGGTCCAAACCCTCGTCCACGAGCTTGCCCAGCACCAGCGGACGAATGCCGTGCGGATCACGGAAAGCGTAGAGCGCCTGCTCGTTGATGAGCGTCATGGCGTAACCGCCGCGCACGAGCTCCATGGTCTTGCGAATGCCCTCGCGCAGGTGGCCCGTACGCTGGGTGAAGTAGCCGATAAGCTTGGTCGCGACCTCGGAATCCGAATTGGAGAGGAACGGCACGCCCAGCTCGATCAGCTGACGGCGCAGCTCGTCGGTGTTGACCAGAGTGCCGTTGTGAGCAAGCGCGATGATGACGCTGTTGATGGTAGAAAGATGCGGCTGCGAGGCTTCCCAACTCTTGGCGCCGGCGGTGCCATAGCGCACGTGGCCCACGGCCAGCTGGCCGGAGAGCGTCGACAGGTCGGCGTTGGAGAACACGCGATCGAGCAGTCCCAGGTCTTTACGAACCATAACCGTGCCGCCATCGCCCACGGCGATTCCCGCCGATTCCTGGCCGCGATGCTGCAACGCGCGCAGACCAAAGTACGTCAGCCGAGCCACATCGCGATCGGGTGCCCACACACCAAAGATGCCGCATTCCTCATGCAGCTGGTCGGAGTCCGGATCATACGTCGACATGGTCGTCACCTGTCCCGTGGCACGCTCGGCCGCGCGGATGGTTTCTTGAGACATGGCATCCCCTCAGAGCCTCGTTATTTGGCGTTACCCGCCCTATTATACGCACGGTAAGACAAGCGCTCCCGCGCATGAGCAGCGCTTTTTAAAAGCCCACCGAGCTTATAATCCGTTTTGCGGCCAAACATTTTATTGGGGAACCCGCCCGCGGGGCCAACGATCCCGTATGCTTCCGTCGCGACGCGTCTCGCCCACCGTTAGGGCTTACATTGCTGCAATTGGGACGTTCGTCCTGTCTTTTAGCAGGTCGGCGGCGTATCCTTGTAATCTACAACAAAACGAGAAAGGTTGTGTATGGATCGAAACGAACTCGACCCCAGCGTCCCCAGCGCCACGGAGGTCAAGAAGATCCCCCTCATCATTAAGGTGTACGCCGTCCTGTGCATCCTGTCCGGCGTGGGCACGCTCCCGTCGGTCGGCGCCTTTATGTGGCAGGTCATCACCGCACTCATCAACGGCAACGCCGCCGCCAAACTCGGCGACAACACGCTCGTCGCGGTCGGCCTTATCGTCGCCGGTATCATGCTCTCGGCGGCGAGCGCGGTCATCTTAATCATCTTCGGCCTGGACCTCATCAAGAACCAGCGCCGCAACGCCGCGCGCCTGTCCTACATCCTTATCGCATTCACCGTCGTCGAGCTTTTGGTCGACGTGATGCTCCAGGGTATCGGGCCGTTCTTGTTGCGCCCCGCCATCCAGCTCGGCATCCTCATCGCGCTTTCGGCCACCGTTGACCCCACGCTTCGTCAGGAGCGCGAACTGCAGCGCCGCCTGCAGGAGATGCTCGATCGCGACGCCGCCGCCGAGGGCATGCTCGGCCGCGATGAGACCGGCGAAGGCTACATCAAGCTCAACTACTTCAACCTATTCTGGGTATTCTTTGTCTGCTGCGTGCTGGGCCTCATCCTGGAGGACATCTGGCATATGACGGTCGATGACCCGGGCGTCTACCAGAACCGCGCCGGCATGCTGTTTGGTCCCTTCAGCCCCATCTACGGATTTGGCGCCGTACTCATGACCATGGTGCTCAACCGCTTCTACAAAAAGAACCCCATCATTATCTTTTTGGTGAGCGCCCTACTTGGCGCAAGCTTTGAGGTGTTCGTGGGCTGGTTTATGCAGACCTCGTTCGGTGTGGTCTCGTGGAGCTACTCGCATATGAAGCTCTTTGGCATGCCCGATCCACTCGCCGTCCTTACGGGCGGACGCACCTGCACGGGCTTTGCCTGCCTGTGGGGCCTGGGTGGCCTTATCTGGATCAAGCTGCTGCTGCCGAGGCTGCTCAAGCTCATCAACATGATTCCGTGGAAGAGTCGCTACTCGGCTACCGTCATCTTTACCGTCATTATGCTGGTCGACGGCGTCATGACGCTGCAGTCGCTCGACTACTGGTACCAGCGCGTCAACGACACGGAGCCGGATATTCCCGTCGCGCAGTTCTACGGCAAGTATTTTGATAACGACTACATGGAGAACCGCTTCCAGAGTATGACCATGAGCCCCAAGGATGCGACGCGCGTGTAGCGCCACGCAATGCCGAGATTTTTCAACGCACAGAAAAGCCCACTGGCAGACTGATTGAACTGCCAGCGGGCTTTTTGTTGGCGAGTGCTGCTGCCGGCCTTACGCCTCGCGCTCAACCTCGTTCACACATTCATTTTTGATGGTACCGACGAGCGCCTGCAGCGCATCGACGACATGCGGGCGAATGTCCCCGCCAATGAGCACGAGCATGATGTCGTCGCCCACGGTAAGCTCGCCACTCGCCAGCCACACACGCACATAGCCGATACCCGGCATCGTGCGCGTCGCCTCGATAGCGGCCTGCACCTTATCGGCATCGAAGCCGAACACCATGCCGCCCACCCTGCGCCCGGGAGCTACGCCATCGGTTTTGATCCCGCGGACCTCGGCCTTGGGCGTCGCACGCACCACGCCGTTATGCGTCAGATACATCCCACAGCCTGCCGCCGAAACATCGGCCTTGGCCTCACGCAGCCAAGCATCAACCGAAGGCATCGTTTTGCCATTCTCGAGCATCATTTCCCCTTTCACCGTCATTGAGTAGCCCATTATCTATTCCTCGACCGGCGTGAGCACCATGACGGCACGTGTGTTGCTCAGCGATAACGAACGACAGGTCACAAGCGTTACGACCTTGGTTGCCGAGGCGGCGCGATCGCCCGCATCACTCGTCACGGCAGAAGCCCCGTCGAGCATCTCGGACAGGTAGTTCTTGAGCCCGTCGTCACCCTCAAAATTGGGCGTGCGCGCCTTGGAGTACGTATCCTCAACGACCTTGGTCGCCAGCGGACGCAGCTTATACGTTGCATCGCGCGTGATGTAATACACGTACTCGATGCTATCGAACGTCGCTTGGTCGGTGGTGTCCGAAATCACGTTGAACATCGACCCATCGTTCATATGGTGGCCGTAGATCGTGGTCTGCTGGTCAACCATTCCCGGCGCGGTGTCGTCGCTATCCAAGAAGATGGCACCGGACGCGTTAGCCGTACCGTCAAACAGCGTGTTGAGGTATTTGGAGTTGTTGTTGGTCTGCACGACGGGATAGTTGATGTTGGTGCCGGGCGCGTAAATCCAACCCACAACCTCGGGATTCGTCTGGGCAAGTGCATCAAAGTCGATAATCGGCACGCCGCTGGCGTCCTTGTCGCTCACATATTGTTTTTCGATCTTTTGATACGACTCGCTCGCCTGCTTGTAGCCAATCTGGGCGTTGATAAAGATGGCGGCAGCGGCGACAATCAGACCGATGCCCACGATGATGAGCAAGATGGGAATGATGGAGCGGCGCTTCTTACGCGGCGGCTCGGTGTAGCTGGACGGCGCGGCATGCGATGAAGACCGGGACGGCTTCTTAGCTGCGCTATAAGACGAGGGACGATACGCCGCCGGCGTGTCCTGGCGGCGGTGCGTCGCCGGCGTGTCCTGGCGGCGGTGCGTCGCCGGCGTCACAGGACGCGCCGCTCGCGGCTGCTGAGGAGAGGATGTCCGACCCTGCTGCGCCGCATGGGCGGCACCCGGCTTCGACGGATCGGGGATCTGAGAAGCCTTGAATCGTTTTCCCTGATAGTCGGACATGGCTCTCCTTATACTGCGGCGAAACGGCAGAACGCCTAGGCGTCGGCCATCTCCTGCTTCATCTTCTCGATAACCTTACGGTATTCGGGGTCGCAAGCGCCCAGAATCTGCGTGGCATAGATGGCGGCGTTCTTGGCGCCGTTGATGGCAACGCAGGCCACGGGCACGCCCGAAGGCATCTGCACCATCGACAGCAGCGAATCCATACCGCCCAAGTCACTCGTCTTCATAGGCACGCCGATGACCGGCAGCGGCGTAAAGGCAGCCACGACACCACCCAGGTGAGCGGCCTTGCCGGCGGCGGCGATAATCACCTTGATACCGCGATCGGCAGCAGTCGAAGCCCACTCGTGGACCTTCGCCGGCGTGCGGTGTGCGCTCGCAATGACGAGCTCATAGGGCACACCGAGCGCCTCGAGCTCGGCGGCGCAACCTTCCATAACGCCCAGATCGGACTTGGAGCCCATGATGATCCCGACAACCGGCTTTTGATCTGCCATAAACAAAGACCTCCTGTTGAGAGCGGCGACGCGGCGGATCCGCGACCCTTAACTACTGAGAGTAGTATAGCTGCTCCCGTCCCTGCGGTCCCCGGGTGCCCCGCGGCGGGCTGGGTTTTTATCTTCGCTCCCCTTGCTTCGCAAAGTCGCTCAGACAATAAACCCAGCCCGCCGCGGG
>UQKY01000035.1 GCA_900541785.1 uncultured Collinsella sp. | reverse complement strand
TCTCGGAAGGCACGTGCAGACCTTTCGTCATGGCCTCCTACCTTTCTTTCGGGCCCTTGTCAGGGCCGATTCGTTAGCGCCCCTCCGTGTGAGGCGTTATTGCTGACGACATATTTATATCCAAAATCAGTCCATACTTCCACCTCGCCCCCGAACGGTTTTATATGAGGGGTGAACGGCATACACATATACTTCACGCATGGCATACTTTGATTAAATAAAGTGGATTTACGTGCTTAAACGCTTTTTAACCGCAAGATCAATTGAAACTAACCTTTGTTAAACCACCCCCAAATTGCATATTTCACGCAACGATATGAATATAATTCGCAATTCTCGCTGTGTCTCAACCATTTTGATTTTTATTCAGAATAAAGTTCGTCCTATTCATTTTTGGCAAACAGATTACCGTTTACCAGACGTTGGATACCGTTCACCGGAAGCTCAGTATAAGGCCCGTCGAATACCCGATCGATCTTGCGTCTCCATTTGTAACAACTTGTCTTTTTCGGCGGCAAAGACAAACAGACCCGTTCCCCAAAAGGGAGCGGGTCTGCATTCGGTACACCTAGGGCCCAGTAAGGTTTAGGCCTTCGAAAACCTCAAGGAACTAGCGATCGAACTCGGCCAGCGCCTCGCCCAGAAGCCTCAGGCCCTCGCGAAGAACATCTTCGCTCGCGCAGTAGCCCAGGCGCGCTCCGCAGGGAAGCTCAAAACGGCTACCGGGGACCAACAGCACTCCCCTATCGGCCAGCAGGCGCTTGCAGAACTCCTCGTCGTCCTCGGGAATATCAAGCTTGATAAACGAGGTAGACACGCCCTGCGGGGCCGTCCAGGAAACGCGATGCTGCGTATCAATCCAAGCCTGCGCGATATCGCGGTTTCCAAACACGATCTTGCGGTTGCGCTCGAGGATCTTGTCCTTGTGCTTGAGCACATAGGTCGCCAGGGCGTCGTTGAACACGCCGCCGCAAATCATGGTGTAGTCGCGGTACGTGCGAATGCGGTTAGATACCTCTTCGTCTGCCACAACCCAGCCCACGCGGGCCGCAGGCGTCGAATAGGTCTTGGACACCGAGTTGGTGACGATGGCCTTCTCGTACACATCGGCCATCGACAAAAAGTCCTCAGTGTTCTCAAGCGGCAGATACACCTCGTCGCACAGCACATAGGCGCCAACCGAGCGGGCGATCTCGGCAATCTGGCCGAGCGTATCGGCATCAAGCACCGTACCGATGGGGTTCGATGCGTTGTTGATGCAGATGAGCTTCGTGTTGGGGCGCACCGAGCGCTTGAGCTGTTCGATATCGAGTTTCCACCCGAGCTCCTCGCGAAGCTCCCAATACTCGACCTCGGCACCAAGCGTACGCGGGATCTCATAGAGCGGCGCATAGGTAGGCCACTCGGCGATAACGTGGTCGCCGGGCCCGACAACGGCCATGATGGCGTTGAGGTTGGCGCCCGTGCAGCCATTGGTCTGCAGAATGTGATCGGGATTGACCTCGCGACGATACAGCTTGGCAACCTCGGCCTTAAACTCCGGCGAACCCTCGATCCAGCCGTAGTTCATCTTCTCGCGATCCAGGCGCTCGTAGAACGTGGCGCCGTCCTGTTCGTCGAGCGCGCGAAGCTCGCCCATGGTAAGTGACGAAATCGTCGACTGGGCGATATCCCACGTGGCGCTCTTCTCCCAAACGTTGAGCCACTCCTCAACGCCGATTGCCTTGATATCCATGACCAAGCTCCTTACAAAAGCAGTCATCCAATCGTGTTGACGTTCCTCATACAAGAATGGGGCGGTGCGAATACCCGCACCGCCCCAATGGGAGACATCTAATGGCAGCTAGATGTATGTATTAAGACCTGTACGGGTCCTTGAAGACCTTAGAGGTCCTCGCGCCAGAAGGGCATGCTCATGCAGCGCGGGCCGCCGCGGCCGCGGGAGAGCTCGGCGGAGGGCACGACGAGAAGGTCCAGGCCCTCCTTGTACAGCACGTCGTTGGTGACGGTGTTGCGGGCGTAGACGCAGATCTTGCCGGGCTCGACGCACAGGGTGTTGGAGCCGTCGTTCCACTGCTCGCGGGAGGCCGCGATCGGGTCGCCGCCGCCGCAGGGGATCAGCTTGACCTGGTCGACGCCGGTGGCGTCCTCCAGGACGTGCTCGAGGGTGTCCTCGATCAGGCGGATGTTCACGTCGCCCGGGTTCTTGCCGGCGGTCAGCTCGTAGACGCGCAGGGTGCCCATGATGGCGGGGTGGATCGTGAACTTATCGACGTCGATCTGGGTGAAGACCGTGTCGAGGTGCATGAAGGCGCGCGAGACCGGGATGTCGAAGGCCAGGATGCGCTCGACCTTGGAGTCGGAGTTCCAGAAGATGTTCTGGGCCATGACGTCGATAGCGGCGGCCTGGGTGCGCTGGGAGATGCCGACGGCGAGGGTCTTCTCGTTGATGTTCAGCACGTCGCCGCCCTCGGTGTGGAACTGGCAGTCGCGGCGGAAGTACAGGGAGACGTCCTTGTAGTCGGGGTGGTACTTGAAGACGTACTTGCCGTACAGGGTCTCGCGGTTGCGGGTGACCGAGTACATGCGGTTGAGGTTGACGCCCTCGCCGACGACCGCGAACGGGTCGCGGGTGAAGTAGAGGTTGGGCATCGGGTCGATGATCAGGTCGGACTCGGACTCGGAGTTGACCAGGGAGTCGAGGGTCGTGGACGCCGTGAGGGGCATGTCGATCTCGGCCTTGGTCATGCCGGCCATGGTCTTCTTGACGAACTCGAGGTTGTCCTCGATGGAGTCCAGCTTCTCGCGGACGATCTGCGGCATGTGCTGGCCGCGGATGCCGGCCTCGGCGATGTACTGGTCGGTGAACTCGGCGCGGGCGCCGGGGACCTGGTCGAACACCTCGGCGACGAGGTTCTCGAGGTAGAGGACCTCCACGCCCTGGTCCCTCAGGATCTGGGCGAAGGTGTCGTGCTCCTGCTGTGCGACCTCCAGGAACGGGACGTCGTCGAACAGGAGTCGCTCGAGCTCGTCGGGCGGCAGGTTGAGGAGCTCGTCGCCGGGACGGTGCAGGCAGACCTTCCTGAGCTTGCCGATCTCGGAAGGCACGTGCAGACCTTTCGTCATGGCCTCCTACCTTTCTTTCGGGCCTTACTGGCCGAATGTATCAGCGCCCCTCCATATGGGACGCTGCTTGCTGACAGCTCTAGTTATATCCAAATTCCATTCGTAATGCTACCTCGCCCCCGAACGGTCAGCAAAGTACGATGAACGGTATATCGCATATGATTTCCCATGATGCACTTCAGTTTCGTAAAGCAGATTTTCCTAGGTAAACGTTATTTTTCTAGGAAATCAAGCTTGAACACTCAAAGTAATCCATGATTCAAAATTGCATAGTGAAAACGGTTTTCTGCATATAAATGACGCTTGCCCTCGATTCGACCTACATTCGATTATATTCAGCTTGCTATCATTCTTATTCATACATTCTCACCAGTTGAGTGAGGATATGGATCGTTTGCGCACGAGCAGGGCGTCAGTCCTATGACTTGTCAGCGTAAGAAGTAGGTAAAGATACCGTTCGCGCGATGCGTCCACGCCATAAGTCGACTAAATTGAGACAATAGGGAATAGTGTTAGCTACCGTCCCCCGCAGGGACTGAACGGACAGATGCATATGCCGAGCAAAATCGAAAAGAAGCAAAAGGTCGCCAAGCTGCGCAAGCCGCCGCGCGACTTCTCGTACACGCAGAACCGAGAGCTCAGCTGGCTACGCTTTGACAACCGCGTGCTCGACGAGGCTTTTGATGAGTCCGTGCCGCTGTTCGAGCGCCTTAAGTTCGTCTCGATCTTCGAGTCCAACCTCGATGAGTTCCTCATGGTGCGCGTGGGTGGCCTGTCCGACTTGGCCGAGCTCAAAAAGCAACCTGTCGACAACAAGAGCAATATGACCGCCTCCGAACAGGTCGATGCTGTCATGGCAGAGCTGCCCGGGCTCCTTACCCGTTGGGAGTCCATCTTTAAGAGCATCGAGGGCAAGCTCGACGCTCTGGGCGTTCACCGCGCCCGCATCGATTCGCTTACGCCCGAGGAGCGCACCTTCGTAACCCGCTACTTCCAAGCCTACGTGTCGCCGGTCATCTCGCCGTTGGTCATCGACCCGCGCCACCCCTTCCCCAACCTGCGCAACGGCGCACTCTATCTGGCTTGTGGCCTGGACGGCGTCACCGACGAGGAGAGCCTGCTGGGCCTTATCGAGATTCCCGCCTCGATGAACCGCGTGGTCGAGATCCCCTCGCCCACCGGCACCTACTCCTACATTCTGCTCGAGGACGTCATCCTCGCCTGCCTGGACAGCTGCTTTGGCTCCTATAAGCCGCTGGATCGCGCGCTGATCCGCGTCACCCGCAATGCCGATATCGACCCGGACGGCGAGGGCGTCGAGGAGGAAGAGGATTACCGCCAGCACATGAAGCGCATCCTCAAGAAACGCTTGCGTCTGCAGCCGGTAGTGCTCGCCGTATCGGGCTCCCTCGAAAAGCCAACGCTCAAGACTATCCGCAAGGCGCTCGAGCTCTCGCGTCGCTCGGTCTTTACCTGCGATATCCCGCTCAACCTGGGCTATGTCTTCGGCATTGAGGGCAAGATTCCCGAGCACCTGCGCAACGAGCTGCTCTTTACGCCGTTTAAGCCGCAGCCCAACCCCACCATCGATATGTCCCGCTCCATTCGCGAGCAAGTGTTGCAGGGCGACAAGCTGCTCTTTTATCCCTATGAGGCCATGAACCCCTTCCTGGATCTGGTGCACGAGGCCGCCTACGACCCCGAGTGCATCTCGCTGCGAATCACGCTCTACCGCGTGGCCAAGCAGAGCCGCCTGTGCGAGTCGCTCATCGATGCTGCCGAAAACGGCAAAGAGGTCACGGTGCTCATGGAGCTCCGCGCCCGCTTCGATGAGCAGAACAACATCGAGTGGGCCGAGCGCTTGGAAGAGGCCGGCTGCACCGTTATCTACGGCTCCGAGGGCTTTAAGTGCCACTCCAAGATCTGCCAGCTCACCTATCGCGAGGGCATGGCGCTTACACGCCTGACACTGTTGGGCACCGGCAACTTTAACGAGAAGACGGCCAAGCTCTACAGCGACTTTATGCTCATGACCGCCCATCCCGGCATCGGCGAGGACGCCAACCTGTTCTTCCGCAACCTGTCGCTGGGCAACCTGCGCGGCGACTACCGCTTCCTGGGCGTGGCGCCCGTCGGACTGAAACCGCTCATCATGCGCGGCCTGGACCGCGAGATTCAGCGCGCCCTTGTCGGCGAGCCCGCCCGCGTGTTCTTTAAGCTCAACTCGCTGACCGACCGCGAGGTTATCGATAAGATCGCCGAGGCATCGTGTGCCGGTGTGCGCGTGGACATGATCATCCGCGGCATCTCGTGTCTCAAGCCCGGTATTCCGGGCAAGACCGAGAACGTGCACGTGCGCTCCATCGTCGGACGTTTTTTGGAGCATGCGCGCGTCTATGCCTTTGGCGTGGACTCGGACATGATCTACCTGAGCTCGGCAGACATGATGACGCGCAACACCGAGCACCGCGTGGAGATCGCCTTCCCCGTGCTCGACCCCACCTGCCGTTCCCTGGTCCATAAGTACATGAGCATGCAGCTGCGCGACAATGTGAAGGCCCGCAGCCTCACGAGCGACGGTACCTGGGTCCCCGTGGAGCGTGCAGAGGGTGAGAAACCCTTCAACTCGCAGGAAGCCCTGCTGGAGCGTGCCTATCGCAACGCCGAGGCCGCCGCGCAGCAGCGCGCGCGTGAGAAGGAACGTGTGGCCGAAGAGGCTATTCAGGCCGAGGTTGAGCGCGAGGCAGTTGTCGAGCCCACTGTCGAGCCGGAAGCAGTTGCCGCTCCCTCAGTGAATGAACCCGTGGCTGCCGCAGAGCCCGCCGTGGAGAAAGCGCCCGAGGTTCAGAAGGTCCAGGCAACCGTCATTGAGCCCGAGCCTGCACCTGCGCCTCAGCCCGAGCCGCAGGTCACCAAGCCCGCACCCGAGACGAGCGCCCGTCGCGATAAGCCCGCCGACAAGACCAAGGCCATCGAGCGCCATCGCCCCGGTCGCGTGCGCATGGGACTGGGCCTGATCGGCCTAGGCCTTAAGACGCTCATTACCGGCAAGACGAAATAGACGTTTGTAGAAGCGCCCCGTATTTGAGGAATGCCCCAGATACGGGGCGCTTTTCCCTGCTACCATGGTTGCGGACAAATCCGCGAATGACAGGCAGGAATATGAAGCTCACCATAGAATCGATGACGTACGGCGCCGACGGTCTGGCACATGCCGACAACGGCAAGGCCACATTTGTGCAAGGCGCCGTGGCGGGCGACACCGTCGAAGCCGAGATCGTGCAGGACGGCAAGTCGTTTATGCGCGCCCGCACGACCGAGATTCTGGAGCCAAGCCCCGATCGCATTCAGTCTCCCTGCCCCTTCGTGGGCATCTGCGGCGGCTGCTCGTGGGGCAATCTCTCACGCACGACACAGCTCGCCGCCAAGGAGCAAAACCTGCGTTCCACGCTCGAGCGCATCGGCAAGTTCGCTCCTGAGCAGGTCGATGAGCTGGTGCAGCCCATCCGCCATACCAAGGACGACTGGGGCTACCGCAATAAAATCGAGCTCGAACCGACCGTCGTCAACGGTCGCGTACGCCTTGGCATGCACGGCGTCGATCCCAGCAAGATCGTGACCGTCGATGCATGCCCGCTGTTCGATAAGCGTTTTCCCAAGGCGCTCAAATCGGTCGTCGGCGCGCTCAACTATCTGAGCGGCAGCCACGACCTGGGTCTGGAGCGCGTGGGCATTCGCGCTTCGCGTCGCACCAAGGCACTCGAGGTCGCGCTTTGGACGCCCACAGGCTCCTTCCCGCGCTCACAGGTCTCGCGCGTTCTGGCAGACGCCGCCCATCCCACGAGCGTCGTGCGCGTCATGAGCAAGGGCGAGAAGAAGGCCCGCCGCGTTTCCAAGGTGGAGATGCTCGCTGGAGAGGGCTCCTGGACCGAGAATATCGCTGACGGTCAGATGCGCCTGTCCGCCCCGTCGTTTTTCCAGGTTAACACCAAGGGTGCCGAGATTTTGATCGAGCTCGTTATGGACGCACTCGATCCGCAGGAAGACGAGCTTGCCGTGGATCTGTACTGCGGCGCCGGCACCTTTACCCTGCCGCTCGCCCGCCGCTGCGACTTTGTCGCTGCCGTCGAGGCCTACGGCCCGGCCGTGCGCGACCTGCGCCGTAACTTGGAGATCAACAAGCTCGATAACGTCGACGTCATCGGCGGCGATGCCGTGCGCGAGTTCCCCGACCAGGATGCCGATGTCCTAGTGGTCGACCCGCCGCGTGCAGGTCTGGCGCCCGAGGCCATCGACCTCATCGCCAGCACGAGTGCCCGCGATGTCGCCTACGTGAGCTGCGACCCGGCCACCCTGGCGCGCGATCTCAAACGCTTTGTCGAGGAAGGCACCTTCTCCCCCGTCAAGATCACGCCGGTTGACCTGTTCCCGCAAACCTTCCACTGCGAAACCGTCGTCCACCTCAAGCGCAACTAGACTGTTTGCCCAAGACCACGCCCGATGATTTTTCTGGGACGGGGATTAAATAATCAATTTGTACCGAATGATTATTTAAGCCCCGTCCCTTTTTAAACATTGGGAAATCGAGCGTGGCAAGCGTATGTCTTCGGGGTATAAGACGGCTAATTGTATGCCGCTTTTTGAAAGGAACCCTTATGCCCAGCGTTGCCGTTCTTGCCGCCGATGGCTTTGAAACGATTGAATGCCTGACCATGGTCGATGTCATGCGTCGCGGCGGTGTGCGCGCCACGCTCGTCTCGATCATGCCCACGCGCGAGGTCGTAAGCTCGCTGCAGATTCCCGTAACCTGCGACGCGCTCTTTGACGAGATCAACTTTGACGAGTATGACTGCGTCGTGCTGCCCGGCGGTCTGCCCGGCGCCACCAACCTGCGCGCCGACCAGCGCGTCTGTGACGTAGTCTGCGAGTTCGCCGCGACCAAGCATGTTGCCGCCATCTGCGCCGCCCCGTTTATCCTGGGCGAGCTTGACCTGCTCGAGGGACGCCACGCCACGTGCTTCCCCGGCTTTGAGAAGAGTTTCCCCGAGGGCGCCTATACCGGCGACAAGGTCACGCACGACGGCAACATCATCACCGCCAGCGGCATGGCCCAGTCGCTCCCCTTTGCGCTTGAGCTGCTGCGTACGCTCGCCGGCGACAAGGCTGTCGAGAAGGTTGCCGAGGGCATTCAGCTATGATTTTGGCTTCGCAATCACCGCGCCGCATCGAGTTGATGCGCGAAGCGGGCTACGACATCCGCGTCATTCCCGCTGACATCGACGAGACTCCTTTTGATGACGAAACCCCGCTTACGCTTGTCGAGCGCTTAGCTCGCGCTAAGGCTGCCGCCGTTGCCGCCGAGCACGCCGAGCCCAATGAGTTGACCATCGCGGCCGACACCATCGTCACCTTCGATGGCAAGATTTTGGGTAAGCCGGCAAACGAGGACGAAGCCCGCACCATGCTCCACGAGCTCTCGGGGCGCACGCACCAGGTCGCAACCGGCGTCTGCATCGTTAGAGCCGGAGACGTAACAGCCCCGCACGCCGCCGAGAGCCTGTCGTTTGTCGATGTGACCGACGTGACGTTCTACGAGCTCACCGACGAGCAGATTGAGCGCTACGTCGCCTCGGGCGAGCCCATGGACAAGGCAGGCGCCTACGGCATCCAGGGCGTCGGCGGGCGCATGCTCGTGCATGATATTTCGGGCGACTTCTACAACGTGGTGGGCCTGCCCATCGCTCGCGTCGCGCGTGCGATTCAAAAACTATCGTAATTGCATCTGGCGCTGGGTATCCCCCAGCGCCTACAATTTCGGCGTACCGTACGGATCCCGACCGGGCATAAGGCCCGGCGGAAAACCGATAGGAGTAAAACATGGATACACTGCTTGAGGCCATTGACGTTTGCGATGTCGATGGCTTTTGCTTTGGCAACTATACGGACGAGGAGGCCGGCACCGGTTGCACCGTAATCGTGGCACCCGAGGGCGCCACCGGCGGTGTTGACGTTCGCGGCGGTGCACCGGCATCGCGCGAGACCGACCTGCTGCGTCCCGAGAACACCGTGGACAAGGTCCACGCCGTCTGCCTTTCGGGTGGATCGGCCTTTGGTCTGGAGGCCGCAAGCGGCGTCGCCCGCGAGCTCGAGAGCCGCGGCATCGGCCTTCCCGTCGGTCCCACGCAGGTGCCCATCGTTTGCTCTAGCTGCATCTTCGACCTCGCCTTTGGCGACCCCACCGTACGCCCCGACATTGAGGCTGGCATCTCCGCCGTGCGCGAGGCGCTCGACAACACCCCCACCACGCTCGAGCAGGGCAATGTAGGTGCTGGCACCGGAGCCACCGTGGGCAAGCTCATGGGCCCCGCCACCTGCATGAAGGCTGGCCTTGGCGCTGCCGCCGTGGCGCTCGGCCCCGTAAAGGTTGGTGCCGTGGTCTCGGTCAACGCCTGCGGCAATGTCGTCGACCCCTTCACCGGTGAATGGGTCGCTGGCATGCGCGCTGCAGCAGATAGCGACCAGATCGTCGACATGGAGCTCGCCGCCTTTGCCGCCGCCGGATCCATGCAGATGCCGCTCGACCGCACCAACACCACCATCAGCTGCATCGTCACCAACGTGGAGCTCACTAAAGCGCAGGCCACCAAGGTCTCCCAGATGGCAGCAGACGCCTATGCGCACGCCATCCGCCCCACGCACACCACGAACGACGGTGACACCATCTACACCCTCGCCAGCGGCAAACTAGACGCTCAGACAAGCGCCGCCGTTCCCTTGGACCTGTTGGGCATGCTCGCCGTAAGGGCTTTGCAAACCGCCATCGTAAACGGAGCCAAAACCGCCAAAACCTCCCACGGAATCCCGGGTGCCGCGAAGTAACCTTACTCGACCGGTTGCCCGGTGGGTCTTGGTTATGTTTGCTGCTCTACAGTCCCATGCAAGACGAAGGCCACATTAAGTGGCCTTCTTTGCATGCGGAACTCGCGACAAACGTAATGCCCGCCCGTCCCCGACCGACTACCAACTAAGATCTTTTCAGCCCAGGCCCCTGTGTACCGCGCGTCGAAGATCTTCAAATTCACCTATCTGACAATCGATTTATAGCAGAGGCCCCTTGGCCTTTAGTTTGATACAAGTTCCGCACGAGCCGGAAAGCACTTAATGTGCTTTCCGTGCGAGCAGGACTGTTCGCAGTAGCAAACTAAAGGCCAAGGGGCCCAGTCAACCTATCAGCAGCGATTACTCAGCAGTTAGTTGAATTTGAAGATCTTTGAGGCAAGATGGTATAGGCCGAGTGTGGTTTTGTCTCCGGCCCGTCCACGCAGGTTGGTGAAGAATCCAACCACGCCGTAGCGAGCGCGACGATACATGCGCTCGTCGTACTCCTTCAGGTCCTTCCACAGCGTCTTCAGGCGCTCATCGGCACAATCTTCCTCGGAAAGCTTGGTGAGCACCGAGCAAATCGCCATCATCATGGTGAAGTAGCCCATCATGTACGAACGCAGACGCGAGGACTCGACGTCCTGGTACAGGTGGAACGATTCCATCATGATGCGCGTTACGCGGAACTGCTGACCCAGGCGCTTGACCATCGTGGCCTCATTGACGCTCTGGCCCTCGCGACCGATAAAGTAGCGATAGAGGTCGATGTCGGCGTAGTACATGGTCTTGCAGCGCGGCAGCGGCACGTATGCGTAGATATTATCCACGTAGAACGTGTGTGCCGGCATAGGTAGATTGGACTCGCGCAGCACATCGGTGCGATAGCACAGGCTATGCATAAGCAGGTTCTGATCGGGACGGAAGTGCCCGATCTGGTCCCAAGAGAAAATCTTTTTGCGCGGCAGGGCAAACTTGTAGCCAATAGCGGTATGCGTGCCCTCGTAAACCTTCTCGTACACGTAGTTCGAGATAAACAGGTCGACGCGCTGGTCGCGCTCCTCAAAGCCACGCAGAATCGACAGCATGGTCGAAAGCGCCGCACCGTCGAGCCAGTCGTCCGAGTCGACAACCTTGTAGTAGGTGCCCTGCGCCTCGCGCAGGCCCGAAAGAACGGCGATGCCGTGGCCGCCATTCTCCTGGTGCACCGCGCGGATGATTCCAGGATAACGGGCCTCCCACTCGTCGGCCTTGGCGGCCGTCTCGTCCTTGGATCCGTCGTCCACCACGATAATCTCGATATCGGTAGCGTAATTGCTCCCCTCCAAGATGGAGGTGATGCAATGGTCCATGTCCTTGGCGGCGTTATACGAGGGAATACCGAATGTTATGACTTTATGCATGGCAGGCGATAATCTCATCCGAAAGATCGAGGGCGGAATTGGTCACGGCGTCCATATCGTAGTAACGATACTCGGCCAGACGACCCACCGGGTGGAAGTTCGTCAGGTTCTGGACACGCTCAAGATAGCGCTCGTAGAGCTCACGGTTCTCGGGCTCAAGAATGGCGTAGTACGGCGTCTCGCCCGAGCCGGGTGTATAGGCTTTGGAGTACTCCTTCATGATGGTGGTCTTGCCGGGCAGGACCTGACCGGTCATGTTCTTGAACTCGGTGATACGCGTGTAGTCCTCGCTCGTGGTGTAGTTGACGGTGCCCACGGGCTGGAACTGATCCATATCGAGCGTCTCGAACTTCATATCGAGCGTGCGGTACGGCAGCGCGCCCAGGTCGAGGTTGAACAGCTCGTCGAGTGGACCGGTGTAGACGATCTCGCCACCATAGACCTTGCCGTCGATCTTGACGGTAGTCTCGTCGATTTCAAAGAGGTCACGGGCGTCCACGTCACAGAATACGTCGATCAAATCGTGATCGAGCATATGCTCGAACAGCGCGGTATAGCCGTCCTGCGGCATGCCCTGGAAAGGAGCCTGCGGGAAGTAGCGATCGTCATCGCCCACAAAGACGGGGACGCGGCCGGTGATCGAGGGGTCGATCTGGTCGGGCGTCTGGCCCCACTGCTTCATGGTGTAATGCAAAAAGACGTTCTCATAGACATAATCGGCGACCTCGGCAAGATCCGGGTCGTTCTTCTTGCGCAGCTCCATAATGGGCACCTTGACGTCCTTGCCAAAGGTCTCCACGAGCTTTTGGTACAGTTCCTCGCCGCGCTCATCGCCAAAGGCAAGCTTAAGGCTCGCATGGTTAAAGGGCACGGGCATTAGGGTACCGTTGATGTTGGCGAGCACCTTGTGCTGGTAGTCCGTCCACTTGGTAAAGCGCGACAGGAAATTGTGGACGCGCTCGTTAAAGGTATGGTAGATGTGCGGACCATACTCGTGGACCAGGATTCCCGCCTCGTCAGTGCAGTCGAAGGCATTGCCCGCAATGTGGCTACGGCGCTCCAAAACGGCAACACGATAGCCGATGGTTTCGGCAAGACGGCGGGCGCAAACGGCACCGGCATAACCGGCGCCGACAACGATCATGTCGTACGCACCGGCATTAAAGCCTTCAGGCAGGCCTGAGGTAATCTGCATCGATACTCCTTGTCAAAAGCCACGTGCTCGTTAGCTGGGCTTTTCTCGAACATTCTTCGAGACATATTTATCAGAGCGATTATAGCGCTAATGCGTCCTATAATGAGCTTGCCACACAAGGAAAGCTCAAGCACCGCGGCGTACATTATTGAAAGGTAAACCCGCTAGCAGCGGGTTTATTCGTGAACAGCCGGGCGCCTGGAGCTTAGTTAAACGCTTGTAAGGAGTAACATGAGCGATTTCCTTAACCGTATGAAGTCTGCCGCCAAGGCCGACCTTAAGACGATCGTCCTGCCCGAGGGCGAGGATCCGCGTACCATCGTCGCGGCAAACAAAATCATCGAGGAGGGCCTGGCAAAGCTCGTCATCCTGGGCAACCCCGACGAGATCGATGTTCCCGGCGCCACCGTCATCGACCCGCGCAACGCCGAGAAGCACGAGGAGTACGCGCAGAAGTTTGCCGAGCTCCGCGCCAAGAAGGGCGTTACCATCGAGCAGGCTCGCGCCCAGGTGATGGACGCCACCTACTTTGGCACCATGATGGTCAAGATGGGCGACGCCGACGGCCTGGTCTCCGGCGCCTGCCACTCCACCGCCGACACCCTGCGCCCCGCGCTGCAGATCCTCAAGACCGCCCCGGGCACCAAGCTGGTCTCGGCCTTCTTCGTGATGTGCACCGACACCCCGCAGTTCGGTACCGACGGCACGCTGATCTTCGCCGACTGCGGCCTCAACATTAATCCGTCTTCTGACGAGCTCTCCGAGATCGCCATCGCCTCCGCTCACTCTTGGTCCACCTTCATGGGCAACGTTGAGCCGCACGTGGCCATGCTCTCCTACTCCACCATGGGCTCCGCCGGTGGCGAGGTCGCCAAGAAGGTCCAGGAGGCTGTGAAGTTCTGCAAGGAGAAGGCTCCCGAGCTCGCCATCGACGGCGACCTGCAGCTCGATGCCGCTATCGTCCCCACCGTCGCCCAGCTCAAGGCTCCCGGCTCCTCCGTCGCCGGTAAGGCCAACGTGCTCGTGTTCCCCGACCTCGAGGCCGGCAACATCGGCTACAAGCTGGTCCAGCGCTTCGCTGGCGCTGACGCCTACGGCCCCATCCTGCAGGGCATCGCCAAGCCGGTCAACGACCTGTCGCGCGGCTGCTCTGCCGACGACATCGTGGGTGTCGTGGCCATCACCGCCGTCCAGGCTCAGATGGCTGAGTAGCGGATGCACTCGCCCGAAGGCCGCACGGGCTAACCCCTGAAAACGTCCTCGACCAATGAAACGCCCCCGTTCTGCTCCTTCGGAGCTACGAACGGGGGCGTTTCTCGTCTGCGGAGTGTTTTCAGGGGTTAGCCCGTACGGCCTTCTACCGCCACGTAGCAATCAGGGTATCTGGGGTGGACGGCGGCTTGGCTACGAGCTGGCGCTGAAAAACTGAATGGATGAGTGCCGTTGCTGGAGGGTCAAACGATGCAGATATGGTCACTTTGGGACCGAAATGTTGGCTGCGGTCTGATGTCTGACCCACCGGAAAGTGTGTCCCGGTTTGAAGGCGGATTGTGGGATGCAGCTTCCGCTTGGGGCCTGTTTGGGAAACCGTGGGACGGAATTATGCTTTATTGTGGGTCGCACTTTCCGCAACGTGCCTCAACCGGAAAGCGTGTCCCAGTATTTGCGCTCGAAATGGGATGGAGTTTCCGTCGTCCGCCTGCTAGCAAAAAGGCCTCCGGAGCTGTTGCTCTGGAGGCCTTTCGTTTACTTGCAAATGCGCGCGTTAGTTGTTCTTGGTCAGGCGCTCGACGTCGTGGGCGATCATGTATTCCTCGTCGGTGGGGATGACCATAACCGTGACGGAAGAGCCGGCGGCGCTGATGACCTGTGGGCCGTTGCCCACGGCCTCGCGGTTCTTGTTGTTGTCGATGCGCACGCCCAGCCACTCAAAGCAGTCGCAGAAGGCCTTGCGGATCGACCAGTCGTTCTCGCCGATGCCGGCGGTAAAGGTAATGGTGTCCACGCCCGCCATGGAAGCGATCATGGAACCGGCCTGCTGCATGGCCTTATAGGCGAACATATCGAAGGCGAGCAGGCAGCGCTCGTCGCCCTCGGAGGCGCGCGTGCGGATGTCGCGGGCGTCGTTGGAGATGCCCGAGATGGCAAGCAGACCAGACTGCTTGTTCATCATGTCATCGACTTCCTGGTAGCTGTAGCCGCCCTCGCGCTGCAGGTAGCACACGGTGGCCGGGTCGATGGAACCACAACGGGTGCCCATCATCAGGCCATCGAGCGGCGTGAGGCCCATCGTGGTATCGCGGCACACGCCGTCCTCGATGGCGGCGAGCGAAGCGCCGTTGCCCAGATGGCACGAAAGCAGACGGTGGCAGCGCGAGCCCAGGATCTCCTTGGCCATCATCCACTCATAGCGGTGGCTCGTGCCGTGGGCACCGTACTTGCGCACGTGGTACTTATCGCACACGTCCTTGGGCAGCGCGTAGGTGTAGGCGACCTCGGGCATGGTCATGTGGAACGAGGTATCGAAGACGGCGACGTTGGGCAGCTCCGGATACTTCTCGCGGCAATACTCGATTGCTGCGGCCTCGCCGTAATTGTGCAGAGGGGCGAGCGGGGCCACCTCGAGAATCTTAGCCATGACCTCGTCGTCGACGACCGCGGAATCATCGAAGTGCCAGCCACCCTGAACGATACGGTGGCCGATGCCATCGATCGTAAAGTCGGTCTTCTCGAGCTCCTCGAGCACACGCGCGATAGCCGAACGATGATCCGGGAAGGGGACCTCCTCGGTCTGCTTGGCGCCACCGTTCTCGGAGTGGCCAAAGATGCCCATGTCCGAACCGATACGTTCGCAGTTGCCCTTGGCGAAAACCTCGCGAGTATCGGTATCCAAAAGCTGATATTTGAGGCTTGAGCTGCCGGCGTTAACAACAAGTACGTTCATGAGACTCCTTTGCAGTGCAATACGGTCGACGCAGACCCCTTAAGGCGGCCGCATTTTAATAAGAAGTTATCACAACTTGATAAATAGCTATCAGGCATATCGCCCAACGAGCACAAAAGAGGGGCCGAACGGCGCTCGGTCGTCCAGCCCCTCCCCTTTTGCAATTACTTGCCGTTGACGATGCGCTCGACGTCGGAGGCGATCATGAACTCCTCGTCCGTGGGGATGACGAAAATCTTGACCTTGGAATCCTTGGCAGACAGGCACCAAGCGCCGTCGCCACGCAGGGCGTTGCGGGCATGATCCATCTTGACGCCCATAAAGGCCAGACGGTCGGCCACGCCAGCGCGGACAGCCGGAGCGTGCTCGCCGATGCCGGCAGTAAAGACCAGGGTGTCCATACCGCACATAGAAGTAGCCATCTCGGCTGCCTTAGCGGCAATCTTGTAGACAAACATGTCGAAGGCGAGCTGAGCATCGGGGTCACCAGCGGCGGCGAGCTCCTCGACGTTGCGGCAGTCGTTGGTCTTGCCGCCGGTCACAGCCAAAAGGCCGGACTTCTTGTTCATCATCTCGTCGACCTCGTCGAAGGTGTAGCCACCCTCGCGCTGCAGGTAGCACACGGTAGCCGGGTCGATAGAGCCGCAGCGAGTTCCCATCATGACGCCGTCGAGCGGGGTGAGACCCATGGTGGTGTCCATGCACTTGCCGTCCTCGATGGCGCACAGGGAAGCACCGGAGCCGATATGGCACACGACGACCTTGCGAGCCTCGCCGTTGGTCATCTCGGCGACCTTCTTGGAGATGTAACGGTAGCTGGTGCCGTGGGCGCCGTACTTACGGATGTGCAGCTTGTCGCAGACGTCCTTGGGCAGGGCGTAGGTCTTGGCGACCTCGGGCATATTGAAGTGGAAAGCAGTGTCGTAGACCGTGACGTTGGGCAGGTCGGGATACTGCTCCAGGCAGTACTCGATAACGTTGGCCTCGGGGTTGTTGTGCAGCGGGGCGAGCGGAGCGACCTCGCGGATCTTGGCGAGGACGTCCTCGTCGACGAGGGAGGAATCGCCGAAGTACCAACCGCCCTGAACGATACGGTGGCCGATGCCCTCGATCTTGACGCCGTTGGCCTCGAGGTCCTTCAGGACGACCTCGATGGCGACCTTGTGGTCGGGGAACTCGATGTTCTCGGTCACCTTCTTGGAACCGTTGGCAGCGTGGGTGAAGGTACCGCCGGTAAAGCAGACGCGCTCGCAGGAGCCCTTTGCGGACACCTTGTGGGACTTGGTATCGATGACCTGATACTTAAGCGTCGAAGATCCTGCGTTGACGACCAGAACGTTCATGTGTCTCCCTACTAACAGGCGGTGTGGCGCCGCCAGGTTACATACGCTTCAATAATAAACCCAAACGCCCTCGCGCTCGGGTTTATTGCGTTGATATATAAGTTATCGGTGCTTGAGCTTCCGTTTCATTGCAAGGAAGAAGCGCCCTCAGATGAGGTTCTCGCCCAGGTTCTTGCCGCCGAGGACGTGCATGTGGAAGTGCATGACGGTCTGACCGGCGTTGACGCCCTTGTTGGAGATGACGCGGAAACCGTCCTCCAGACCCTTGGCCTTGGCGACCTCCTGGATGGCGTGGGCCATGGCGCCCATGGTCTCGGCGGGCACGTTATCGGCGATGTCACTGTAGTGCTTCTTGGGGATCACGAGCGTGTGGACCGGCGCCTGGGGATTGAGGTCGTCGAACGCGATGACCTGGTCATCCTCGTAGACGACGGTCGAGGGGATCTCGTGGTTGGCAATTTTGCAGAAGATGCAATCACACATGGTTGGTTCCTTTCTCACAGACCAAGGTAATTATATTTGGTCGGGATGGTTAGAACGAAAGGTTGTCGTCGGTGTTGGCGGCTTCGCCGTCGGCGAGCACGTCGTTGCCGTCGACGTCCTTCAGGAGCACCGAGACCTTCTGCTCGGCATCGGACAAGCGGGTACGCAGGCTCTTGAGGAGCTCGACGCCGCGGGTATAGCTCTCAAGTGACTCCTCGAGCTCCATATCACCCGACTCCAAGCTGCGGATGATGAGCTCCAGCTCCTGCGAGGCCTGCTTGTACGTAAGCTGCTCGACCGGGGTCTTCTCTGCCATATCTGTTTCCTTTCCTAAAGGTTTATCGCTATGAAACGCGGCCTACTCGACCGTATCGACCGTTGCCGCCACGTTGCCGTCTGCCATGCGCACGCGAATGGCGTCACCGGGCTTAAAGGTCTTGGCGCTCGTGGCCACCCCATCATCGCTGTACGCGATGGAATAACCACGGGCAAGCACCTTGAGCGGCGACAGGGCATCGAGCGAGGCTGCCGCACGGCCCAGGTCGGATGCTGGCTTGTTGAGCATCGTGCGCCCCTGATGCTCCAGGCGGGAGCTTGCGAGCGTGAGCGCATGGCGCTTGCCATCGAGTCCTGAGGTGCTTGCGATCAAGCGCTCGGGCAGACGCTCAAAGTTGGAGCGGAATGCCCCAACCGAACGCGTTATGGCGCCGGACAAACGATCGGCCGTCAGGGCAAGCTCAGACTCGCGACGCTCAACCATAAACGTTGGGTCGTTGAGGCACGGGCGGCACGCAGCCGCATCGAGCGCATCGCCCAAGCGAGCCGTATAGGTATCCCAGGCACGGCGACCGCGCTGATCGAGCATCTCCAGGTCGACCTGGGCCGACCCAATCATCGATGCCATCGCAGCACCCAGACGTTGATAGCGCGCCTCGAGCACATCGGCCAACTCCGTCATAGCCGGCGCCACCGATTCGGCCGCCGCCGTAGGCGTGGAGGCGCGACGGTCGCTCACCATGTCGCAAATCGAGGTATCGGGCTCATGGCCAATGCCGGTCACCACGGGCACGGGACAAGCCGCCACCGCGCGGGCAAGCTCCTCGTCATTAAAGGTCATGAGGTCCTCAAAGGAGCCGCCGCCGCGCACCAACAAAATACAGTCGGGCGCCGGCGTAATGGAAGCGGCGCGGCGCAGGCCCTCAATGAGCTCTGTCGGCGCACCCTCGCCTTGTACCTTGGCACCCACGCAGACGAGCTCGACGAGCGGGTTGCGACGACGCAATGTGCGCTTGACGTCGTCGATTACGGCACCCGAAAGCGAGGTGACGACCGCCACGCGGGAGCAGAACACCGGGATGCGGCGCTTGCGCGCTTCGTCCATCAGACCCTCACGGCGTAGCTTTTCGGCCAGTTGCGCCACTTGTTGACGCAGCAGACCCTCCCCCGCCAGCGAAAACGAGCGAGCGACAAAGCTCATGCGGCCCGTAGCCTTATAGAGATTGAAGCTGCCCTTAAAGCTCACCTGCATACCGTCGCGCAGATCGAACGTGCGCTTGAGATAGGCACCCTTCCAAATGATGCAGTCAACGGCGGCCGAATCGTCCTTGATCTGGAAATAGCAGTGGCCGCTTCGGGCGTTAGGACCACGAAAACCCGTGACCTCGCCCAAGACGCTCAGCTGCGGAATGGCATCGAGCGCACCGGCGGCGATCTCCACCGCCTGGCTCACGCTGAGCTCCTTGCGCTCTTGCTCGTCCGAACCGTCGAACTCGGCGGAAACGGCATTACCGGTTAGGTTCCAGCCTGCCACGCAGCCTCCTTTCGTTATCGAGCACAGAGGCTCCGGCCCCGTGCGAAATTAAGTCCAACACATAGTACAGCGCCGCGAGGACACGAATCCCCGCGGCGCCTGCCTGTCCCATTTGTTATCGGTTGGAGTTTCTGTTGTAGCGAGCCATAAGGTAGAGCAACTGAATGATCGAAGTGAGCGCTGCAGCCACATAGGTAAGCGCGGCTGCCGTCAGTACCTTCTTGGCGCCGTTGACCTGCTTGGAGCTCATGCCCGACTGCTCGATGTACGCCACAGCACGTCGGCTGGCGTCAATCTCGACAGGCAACGTAACGAGTTGGAACAGCACACTAAACGAGAAGAAGATCAACGCGAGGGTCGTGAGCCCGGCAATGTTCATAAACAGGCCCAAGAGTAACACGATGGTCCAGGTGTTCTGGGTAAAGTTGACGACCGGCACGAGGGCGGTACGCACTTTCATCATGGCATAGCCGCTTTGACGCTGGGCGGCATGGCCCGCCTCGTGGCAGGCGACGGCAACGCTTGCGACCGAACCGCCCGAACGGTTGGCATCCGACAGATACAGGTTGTTGTCCTGCGGGTTGTAATGGTCGGTGAGCTCACCGGCAACACCCTTGATACCCACGGCATTGCAACCGTTGGCGTCAAGCATGCGGCGAGCAACCGTGGCACCCGTATCGCCGTCCGAGCGAACCTTGGACCACGTCTTGTACGTCGAGTTGATATAGCTCTGTGCGGCAAGGCCAAGCACCGTGCAGACAAGAACAACCAGCAGGTACAGCGGGTCGATGCCAAAGCCGTATCCATAGTAATAAGGCATGCGAATTCCTCCGAGTCGAGTTACACGTTGGAGGCATTTTACCCACTCAACCGGCTAGGCTTCCCTACAGGAGCTCGATTTTGCCGTCCTTCACCGTCAACCCCATATTGCCGGAAAGCAGATCGTCCAGGCGCGAGCCCACAAGCTCAAAGCGCCAACCTTCGCGCAGGCGGCTCTGCTCGGGATGCTCAATGTAGTCGGCCAGGTCATCGCGCGAGGCAATGACCGAAGTCGCCACGCCCGAGCGCTCGGCAACCAGGCGGATGAGCGCGTACATCAGGTCCGTCACACTCTCCAACTCCGGCGAAATCTGACGGTGACCGCGCACCATGAGCGGCAGGCGATCGTGCGGGCAGCTCGCGCCGCGCTTGATGGCCATGAGCGCACCGTCCACGTCGCGCTCCCCCAACTGATCGGTACCGCGGATGCTACGGAACTCCTCAACGCGCACGGGATTGCGCTTAACGAGCGCAAGCAGCGTGTCGTCGGACATGACCCACTTGCGCGGGATGTTACGGCGCTCGGCGCGGTCCTCGCGCCAGGCGGCGAGCTCGCGCGCGATGCCCAACTGGTGACGGCTGCACGAATTGATGCGTTTGACCTTGCGGAACGCCTCGTGGCGATCGGCGCGATAGTGCGACTCGTCAGCCAGCGGGCGCAGCTCGTCGAGCACCCAGTCCACACGGCCCAGCTCGCGCAGGCGGCTCATCATCTCGGTATAGGCGACGATCAGGTACTTGACGTCATCGATCGCATACTCAATCTGCTTATCGGTCAGCGGGCGGCGCGACCAGTCGGTCAGTGACTCGGTCTTGGGCAGCGATACGCCGCAGAACGTCTGAACAAGCGCGCCATACGAAATCTGCTGGCGCTCGCCCAAAAAGGCGGCGGCGACCTGCGTATCGAAAATCGGTCGTGGCAGCACGCCCACGGTATGGAGCATGACCTCCATATCCTGCGAGCACGCGTGGAAGACCTTGGTCACGCTCTCGTCGGCCATAAGCTCGGCCAGCGGCGATAGGTCGTCGATTACCAGGGGATCGACCGCGACGCTCTCAGCAGGGGTGGCAATCTGAACCAAACATAGACGCGGATGGAACGTGCGCTCGCGCAAAAACTCGGTATCGACGGCAATCGCGTCGAACTCACGGGCGCGCTGGCAAAAGTCGAGTAGAGCCTGATGTGTGGAAATGTACATATCAACCCATCGAATAAGGTTAGGCCCGAAAAACACGGGTAGGATATCGGCATTGCCTTACAACTATACTCGGTTAGTCACAGAACGGGAACGTAAGTATGCGCTGCCTTATCATCCACAACCCGGCATCGGGCCCCAGCTCAGATGAAATCTTCGCATTCACGCACGCCCTTGCACAGGGCGGCGACGAGGTCGTGATGCGCTTTATCGGCGATGGCATGGAACCCGAGGACGCCGTGGCAGACGTGCGCGAGTTTGACCGCGTGGTCGTTTCGGGCGGCGACGGCACTGTCTCCAACGTGCTCGACCAGATGCGCGGATGCGGTGTCCCCACGCTCGTCTTCCCCTCCGGTACGGCCTGCCTGTTCTTCAACAACATCGGCAATGCCCCCGAGGCGGCGGCGCTCGCCAAGGCCTGCCGTGCCGGTCGCACGGTCAAAGTCGACATGGGCGAGCTCTTTTGGCTCGACGAGAACGGCAACGAGAAGCGCCACGGCTTCATCATCATCGCCGGCTCGGGCTTCGACGCCGAGATCATGATGAAGGCCGCCCCCGCCAAAAACGACATCGGTGAGATCGCCTATTTCCTGTCGGCGCTCGCCACACCCAACCCCACGGTGGCGCACTTTACGATTGAGCATGACGGCATTGTCGAGGAGCTCGATGGCATCTGCTGCATGGCCGGCAACACCTCGGTCATTCAAAACGACATCAACCTGTTCCCCGATTGCCGTATGAACGACGGCATGGTCGACATCGCGGTCATCGAGCCCGTAAAAACCGTGCAGCTCCTCCCGACCGTGATCACCGCCGCACTCGACCCCGCCGGCAAGGTGCTCGGCCGCCCGCAGTTCAAGATCATCCAGACCAAAGAAGCCAAGATCACCTGCACGCCGTCGCTGGGCATGCAGTTCGATGGCGAGATCATCTCCAGCAACTCGGGCGTCTTTGGCGCCCGCGCACTTCCGCAATGCCTCGACCTCATCGTCGACGAATTCTCCCCGCTCGGAAAATAGGAGGACTCTATGAACGACAATCCCCTGCTCGGCTTTATCATCATCGTTTTGGCCATGCTCGTCGGCTATGCGATCAACGTGATCCACCGCCGGAAGAAGTAATTCCACATTGGTATGATATTCATC
>UQKY01000034.1 GCA_900541785.1 uncultured Collinsella sp. | reverse complement strand
GCGTAGCTCAGCTGGGAGAGCGCTTGACTGGCAGTCAAGAGGTCAGGGGTTCGATTCCCCTCGTCTCCACCATCGTGAATACAAGGCCACTCAGTCGAGTGGCCTTTTCTATTTTCATACGATATTAAGTGGCCTGAACTGCATTTTTGCAAAATATGCAAATTGCTTTCCTGTTCAAGTTCGCCGTCAGCAGTAGTTGTCGCAAATTTTGCGACAACTGCACACCAAAAGTTGCGCAATTACCTTCCTGGTTTTGTACAAAGTTTGTTAGCCAAACTTAATAGTTTGAGCAATTCACGCCCCCTGCAATACAACTCAGGCAGTGATCGCCAACCCACACACCCCCATAAACCTGCGGCAATGCGTGCAAGGCAGCACGATATCCCCCATAACCACGGTAAATAAACAATATGTTGCTCAACACACCCCAAAACGTATGGGCCAGCTGCTGTGCTAGGATACTTAACGTTACATGGGTTCAACTGTGCTCACGGCTCCAGCAAGCCGCAATGCACAGGGTCGATCGGCATCCGGCCGTAACGGCGGTGCTAGAAAAACCACGAGCTCCAATAGAGTAGTCATGCGTATCGCATCGAATGACTTTGTTCTTGTCTAAGTGCAACTGTTATTTCGAATCGATATTTCATGACAAACGCGCAGCAGTCCTACAGCTGTTTGCGCGCGGTCCAGTTTTGTTCCCGCTTGACTGGGTCGCACGCAGCCAGCTGGGGATGCGGTCTTTTTTGCGATACACGTCCGCGTCTCTAGCCACTGCACTTATACATACCGTTCACGGTGGGGCAGAGCCACGTGCTTGTCTAACTGGGCTCAGGGTTTGAATATGGAGCGCCTTCGCGCACTAAGCGCCCTGGCGAAGCCATACCCAAACCCCGTGAGCCACACGTAAGACAGCAAGGGGGTGGTGCTCGTGTGGTATGTGATTCAGGTCATTAACGGTCGCGAAGATGTAATGCGCGAGCGCATCGAGCGTGTGGTGCCGGCTGGCGCCATGCAGGAGCTCTTTTATCCCCAATTTCAAACCGAGATCAAAGTACACGGCGAATGGGTCAACACGACCAAGCCGCTCTTTCCTGGATATCTCATCTGCGATACGGCAGATCCCCGCACCGTGCAACAGTATCTGCTGCGTATGGACGACTTTGCCCGGGTACTATCCCAGGATGGTCAGTTTGTGCCGCTGGCAAAAGAAGAGGTCCAGCTTATTGGCAGCTTTACTCATGCGGGAGACCGCGTAGTTCCCATGAGTGAGGCCCTAAAAGACGGCGACCAGGTCGTAGTGACGGCAGGTCCGCTGCTGGGCCACGAAGGCCTTATCAAAACGATTAACAGACGCAAGAGCACTGCTTATTTGGAGCTTGACCTGTGCGGCCGACGCGTAACTACGCGCGTTGGCCTCGCCGTGCTTTCGGCCGAGCAGCGCGTCATGCGAAACCTTAAAAAGGCTATCGCCTAAGTGCGGGCGACTGTTTAAAGGGACAGGGAAGATCCCCGGGGGCGGGGACGTAGGTTTGAAGGAAATAGTGCAAGATAATCAAATTGGAGATGCAACAGCTGTTGCCGTAGCGCATGAGGATAGGCGCAGGACCGCCAAGCTCCAAAATGTCGGAAAACACGAGCCGAAGTTGAGCGAGAACGGTATTCCGGCGGATGTGCTGGAGAAGCTGCTACCCGGTCATGACATTGTTGAATTGGAAAAGCCCGTCGTTAATGGTGGGCTTTTCTATCGCTTTATTAAGCGATTCTTTGACGTTGTGTCTTGTGGTTGTGCTTTGATTCTGCTCGCAATTCCGATGGCCGTTATCGCCGTAAAAATCAAGAGCGAGTCCGAAGGCCCCGTTATTTACGCTCAACGCCGCGTTGGCAAAGACGGCAGAGTCTTTAATATCTACAAGTTTCGCAGCATGTATACCGATGCAGAGTCTCGGGGCGCTCAGTGGGCACAGGACGAAGATCCGCGTGTCACGCCTTTCGGCAAAATTATGCGTAAGACGCGTCTAGACGAGATTCCGCAGTTCTGGAATGTATTCAAAGGCGATATGAGCCTAATCGGCCCTCGCCCCGAGCGTCCCGCGTTTTGCGAAGAGTTCGAGAAGCGTATTCATGGCTGGCATTACCGCACCATGGTGCGCCCGGGCATTTCTGGCCTTGCCCAGGTTACAGGCGGCTACGATCTGCTTCCCAGTGAGAAGGTCATGTTTGACCTCCAGTACATCAAAACTAGAAACATCAAGATGGATATTGTGATCATGCTTAAGACACTTGGTGTTGTGAGCACTGGCGACGGTGCGCGTTAATGAAGATACTTGTTATTTGTCAGCACTATTGGCCGGAGCCATTTAACACTTCGGATGTATGCGAGGAGCTTGTTGATAGAGGGCATAGCGTCTCTGTTATCACCGGTCTGCCGAACACCGGAATGCCCAACTCTGACATTCCAGAAGAGTATAAAAATAGGCAAAAGCAGATTGAGCATCATAATGGCGTGACTGTGTATCGCGCCAACTTATACCCTAGAAAAACTGGCGCGCTCAATCGCGTAAAGAACTATATCTCTTTCTGGCATAACGCGAATCAGCTTGCTCGAACGCTAAATGAAGAATTTGATGTTGTCCTTGGGTATCAGTTTTCACCCGTTATGCAGGTGGATCCCGGTCTTGTTTATGCTCGCAAGCATCAAAAAAAGATGCTGTTGTATTGCTTTGATTTGTGGCCAGTGAGTCTTACAGCCGGTGGTTTTTCAGAATCCTCGTTGCCTTACAAATGGATGAAAGCTGTCTCGAAAAGGATTTATAGGCAGGCTGATCGTATCGCCGTTACTTCACCTTTGTTTGACGAATACTTTTCAAACAGTCTTGGAATTAACCGTGAGCCCTCGGCATACCTACCTCAATACGCTGACGACGCCTTTTCCGGCTGTGCTAAGTGCTCCTGCGAAGGCTATGACTCATCGAAAATCAATCTAACGTTTGCCGGAAATGTGGGACAAGCACAGTCCGTTATCACCATTGTTGAAGCCGCTTGCATTGCTCAGAAAGACAGGAACCTCGTGTTTCATATTGTTGGTTCAGGGTCGCGTTTGGAGCAATGTAGATCGAGGGCTGTGGAGCTAGGCCTGAATAACATTGTGTTTCACGGCCGCAAGCCAATTGTGGATATGCCCAAGTACTACGGTGCTTCTGACGCAATGATTGTCACGTTTGAAGACAGCCCCATGGCCACGTACACCCTTCCTCGAAAAGTAACAACTTATATGGCCGCTGGAAAACCGATTTTGGCAGCGCTTTCAGGTGAAACCAAACGAGTAATTGATGAGGCCAAATGCGGTTTCTGCTGCGATATCGAAGATGCCGAAGGCCTTGCGCGAATTGCCTCGCAATTTGCTGGACTTTCCGACACAGGGCAGCTTGGCTATAACGCAAAAGCTTATTACGAACGCTATTTCACGAAGAAGCTGTTCTTCGACAAGCTCGAAAAATTACTTACTCAACTAGTGGAGGATTAATTTATGACAGGCACTTCCGCATTTAAAGACAAGACCCTCATGATCACGGGCGGCACCGGCTCGTTCGGCAACACGGTGCTCAAGCACTTCATGGACACCGACCTGGCCGAGATCCGCATCTTCTCGCGCGACGAGAAGAAGCAGGACGACATGCGCCACCGCCTGCAGGAGAAGTCCCCCGTGCTCGCCTCCAAGGTGCGCTTCTTCATCGGCGACGTCCGCAACGCCCAGAGCGTGCGCGACGCCATGCACGGCGTGGACTACATCTTCCACGCCGCCGCCCTCAAGCAGGTTCCCTCCTGCGAGTTCTTCCCCATGGAGGCCGTGCGCACCAACGTCATCGGCACTGACAACGTCCTGCACGCCGCCATCGAGGAGGGCGTGGACCGCGTCGTGTGCCTTTCCACCGACAAGGCGGCCTACCCCATCAACGCCATGGGCAAGTCCAAGGCCATGATGGAGTCCATCATCTACGCCAACGCCCGCAACGGCGCCGGCCGCACCACCATCTGCTGCACCCGCTACGGCAACGTCATGTGCTCGCGCGGCAGCGTCATCCCGCTGTTCATCGACCGCATCCGGAAAGGGGAGCCGCTTACCGTCACCGACCCCAACATGACTCGCTTCCTCATGAACCTGGACGAGGCGGTCGACCTGGTGCAGTTCGCCTTCGAGCACGCCAACCCCGGCGACCTGTTCATCCAGAAGGCCCCCGCCTCCACGATCGGCGACCTCGCCGAGGCCGTCCAGGAGGTCTTCGGCCGCGTGGGCACCCAGGTCATCGGCACCCGCCACGGCGAGAAGCTCTTCGAGACCCTCATGACCCGCGAGGAGCGCCTGAGGGCCGAGGACATGGGCGGCTACTACCGCGTGGCCTGCGACTCGCGCGACCTGAACTACGACAAGTTCGTCGTCGACGGCGAGGTGGAGACCCAGGCAGACGAGTCCTACACCTCCCACAACACCGAGAGGCTCGACGTGGAGGGCACCATCGCCAAGATCAAGACCGCCGAGTACGTGCAGCTGGCGCTCGAGGGCCGCGAGCACGAGGCGGTGCAGTAGGGTGCGCGTCCTCGTCACAGGCGCCAGGGGCTTCGTGGGCAGGAACCTCTGCTGCGCGCTGAAGAACATAAGGGACGGCAAGGACCGGCGCGAGAAGTACGCGGGCCTGCTGCCCCTCGAGGTCATGGAGTACGACGTCGACTCGACCCCGGAAGAGCTGGAGGACTACTGCTCCCGCGCCGACTTCGTCTTCAACCTGGCCGGCGTCAACCGACCCAAGGACCAGGCGGAGTTCATGGAGGGCAACTTCGGGTTCGCCTCCACGCTGCTGGACACCCTCGAGCGCCACGGCAACAGGTGCCCCGTCATGCTGTCCAGTTCCGCGCAGGCGAGCCTGTCCGGCCGCTTCGAGGGATCGGTCTACGGCGAGTCGAAGCTCGCGGGGGAGGGCCTGTTCCGCGAGTACTCGGAGCGCACGGGGGCGCCGGTGCTCATCTACCGCTTCCCCAACCTCTACGGCAAGTGGTGCCGTCCGCGCTACAACTCCGCCGTGGCCACCTTCTGCGACGCCGTCGCCAACGGCCGCCCCTACACCGTCAACGACCCCTCCGTGGAGCTGGAGCTCCTCTACATCGACGACCTGGTCGGCGAGATGCTGGGCGCCCTGCTGGGGGAGGAGCACCGCTGCGGCTACGTGGGCCTCGAGAGGGTAGAGGGCGACGAGTTCTGCTACGTCCCCGACACCGACGTGAAGACCCTGGGCGAGATTGTCTACCTGCTCGACTGCTTCCGCGATAGCCGCGAGACGCTCTCGGTGCCCGACCTTTCCGAGGGATCCTTCTCCAAGAAGCTCTGGAGCACGTTCCTGTCCTACTACGAGCCGGGACACTTCGCCTATAGTCTCAAGCCCAACGTGGACGACCGCGGCTCGTTCACGGAGTTCCTGCGCACGCCCGAGCGCGGCCAGGTCTCGATCAACGTGTCCAGGCCCGGCATCACCAAGGGCAACCACTGGCACATGAGCAAGTGGGAGAGGTTCCTGGTGGTCTCCGGCACCGCGAGCATCAAGCTGAGGAAGGTGGGGGAGGACTCCTATGGAAACCTATTCCCCGTCGACGAGTACGTCGTTTCCGGCTCGGACATGCGCGCGGTGGAGATGATCCCCGGCTACACGCACTCCATCACCAACCTGTCAGACACCGAGGACCTCGTGACGGTCATGTGGGCCAACGAACCCTTCGACCCCGAGAATCCAGATACTTTTTTCGAAGTTGTTTAAAATGAACTTTGCTAGGCGGTTCTTATCGGTTAGGCTGGATTGGTTGTTAATTGGGACTTTCGTCGGATTCTCAATTTGCCTCAATAGCTGCAGCGCCGTTTCAACATTGATAGGCTTTTCGTCGCTATGCCTACCGTTTGCTCTGCTATCGTGTTTTCTTCTGCTGACGCTTTCTGACGCGGATAAGAACAATACGGCGTTAACGATCGGTGCGCTTGTCTTTACGATTCCTATCTTGCTTTCTGCTATCGGCAATTTAAGTAGTTCAAATGTCATGAATTCCTTGACATTAATGGTTTGTATTCTTTTAGCCTACCTTTGTGTCAGGAAGGTGGGGCCTCTTCAACTCTGTCATATTTTTGTCTGGCTTATGTGCGCCACCTCTTGTGTGTCTCTATTGGTTTGGATCGCAACAAATTGGTTGGGGATAAACTTACCGTTCCCCGTGTTTGAAAATATCAACGGTGTTCATTACAAAACCATCTTCATTGTCTCTCAGTTTGCTGAGGCGTATATCGACGCAAGCAAGAGTATGGGTTTTTTCTGGGAAAGCGGTATTTTTGCTTCTTATCTACTCCTTGCGATTTCTGTTGAGTTCATTGTTAATAAAAAAGCATCAAAAGTTAGATTGGCCTTGTTGGTCGTAACGTTGTTCACAACAGGATCTACAGCTGGCTATCTTCTTCTTCCACTTGCCCTTGCCGTTGGATTACTGAAAAACGGGGGTCGAGGTCGTGTGGCAATCGCGATTGGAATTGGCATCCTCGTTTTATGGGCTTTTACGAATTACTCTACAATTCTTAACGCGCTTATGCAGATTGACCCTTCATTATTTTGGAAGCTGGGGGATGCTGACGCCGTCACAAAGCTCACGAGGCTTCAGTCTCCTGGTGTGTGCTGGAGCCTATTTTCCGCAAGCCCCGTTTTGGGATTAGGTTACGGAGATGCTCTGGAGGCCTATTCTGCCATTGCGGCGGGCTCCCCAACCATTGATTCTTTGACGACAACGAGCTTCTTTCAACTTGCCGCGTTTGGTATCTCTGGTTTCGCGATGTGGGGGGTTACGTTATACGCTCTTATCGGAACTCAGCGTCTTCCGCTATCCGCAGGCATCATGCTCGCTCTGCTTTTCGCTTTATTAATCAACAAAGAACCGCATACTGCTTCGGCCATGACTTATATATTGGTATTTTCCTTCCTCTCCCTCTCTGACGAGAGTTCGGAACGCTCTTCCGTTAAATGCTATGGGGGCGCACATGAAGAATAATCTTAAACTAAGCGTCGCGGCAAACGCGTGCATCAAAGTTCTTGCCTTAATCGTATCTTTAATTTCGACGCCCATTATGATGTCGTTCTTCTCGAACGATGCAGTTCTTGGCGCTTGGTTTACCGTTCTCTCCGTGTTGAACTGGATTTCCTTTTTTGATTTCGGAATTGGCAACGGACTTCGCAACGATTTGACTTACGCGTTGAGTAAAGGTGACTCCGAAAGGGGCCGCGTTGTAATTTCATCGTCGGTTATTTTCCTTGGCGCGATCGTGATCGCGCTGATTCCCCTTGGCGTGGCGGTCTCTGCCTTCGTTCCCTGGAACTCAGTCTTCTCAGTTGGGGATAGTGAAATCTGCAGAAGTGATCTTACCGCATGTATGATTGTCGTCATCGCAGGCACTTTGCTGCAGCTCGTTCTTAAGCTCGTGAACTCTCTGTATTACGCTGTCCAGCGCAACGCTGCCCCGGCGCTTCTCCTCCTTATCTCCAACTGTCTAATCCTTGTCGCCATAGCTTTCCCGCCTCCCCTGGCGGGGGCTGGTGAGCGGTTCATGTACATGTGTATAGTAGAGATAATTGCACTATCGCTTCCGCTGGTCGCCGCTGGTTTTGTAATTTTCGCCACCGAACTCAAGGGCTATACACCGAGATTGAAAGACGTAAGGACAGATTACTTCCGTTCGCTTGGCTCGCTCGGCATACAATTCTTCGTTATTCAGATCGCTTTGCTCTTCGTATCGTCGACCAACGAACTCTTCATCGGTTCGCTCTGCGGCTCCGATAGCGTCGTTCCTTACTCTGTGGCTTATAGGGTTTTCAATCTCATTCTTGTCTTTTTCGGAGTCATGGCTCAGCCTATCTGGTCCGATATGGCGAGTTCCTTTGCATCGGGCAACAGGGGTAGGCTCCTTTCCGTACATAGAAAGTATTTGGGGCTCTCGGCGATCGCATCCGCAGGAACGGTCGCTATCGGCCTGCTTATCAATTCCATACTTAGCATATGGCTAAAAGAACAGGCGCCGACTCTCACGCTTTATGAGTCCGTTTCACTCATCTTTCTCGTCATCGTGACTGTGTTAACCAATTCTGAGACGTGCCTGGGTAACGCCACGAATCGCTTGAGACCCCAAGTTTTTTTCTATTGCCTCGGTGCCATCGCAAAATATCCAGTCTCAGCGTTCCTGTCCATGTACATGACCAGTTGGGCCTCGGTTGTATACGCCAACGGTCTTGTGCTCGTTCCTGTCCTGATTGCTCAACATATTGCAAACCGCTGGCTTACCGTGGGCAGTGAGGAGAGTCCCGTTGAAGAAAAGTAAGAATTTAGAAACGCTATACTTTATCGGCGGATTATTTCCGCGCGAGCGTGAAGATGAAATCAGACGGCTTACGAAGTCTGGCCTTCAAAGCGCCGCGAATAATCTTCAGTGGAAGTTTGTTAAAGGTTACGATTCTTGCCTTGGCACTGAAAACGTCCACCTTATAAACTCGGAATACGTCGGCTCCTTCCCTAAGAGGTACTCCGGCATTTTCGTTCCACGATATAGCTTCCGGCATTCCGAAATTTCTGGTGAAGATGTTGGGGCTGGCTTCGTTAACCTACCGGTCTTAAAAGAGTTCTCGCGTGCTGCTAGGCTGTGCTCTGAGATTGATAAGGTTAACCCCAGAAGCTGTGAACAACTTTACTTCGTTGGTTATGCTGCCACTTATCCAATTGTGACTGCACTGCATCACGCAAAAAAGAAATTTCCCAATAGCATTGTCGCCCTTATCGTTCCTGATTTACCTGAATACATGGAGCTGGGTAGACGTGGAACGGGATTCTTGCACAGGCTTAAGAACCATATTGTTTCAAAAGGTATGAAGGGCATGGATTGCTACGTCCCCTTGACCGCTGCAATGGCTCCTTACCTTGGAGTTGACTTGACGAAGTGTGCTGTTGTCGAGGGCATTGCTGACGAACATGGCGCTTCTAAGCCTGAAGCCATCGTACGGAATCTACCCGAGCGGTATATCTTGTACACAGGGACGCTCCAATATCGATATGGGTTAGGCGAGTTAATTTCTGCATTTAAGGGGCTTGACGATACGGGAATCGGTCTTGTTGTTTGCGGTGACGGCGAGGCGGCAAACGAGATAACGGCTCTGCAGTCTGAGAATCCTATGGTGCGATACCTAGGCGTACTGCCGCCCCAAGAGATTGAAGGCCTGCGCAACGGCGCCACCATTCTCGTTAACCCGCGCAAGAACGAAGGGGATTACACGAAGTTTAGTTTTCCCTCGAAGATGATGGAGTACCTTGCATCGGGTGTGCCAACCGTTGCTTACAGGCTGGATGGAATGCCTCAAGACTATGAAGGTCTTTTCATCGATGCAACAGACGGAGGCCTTAAGGCGGCTTTAAATCGAGCTCTCGCGATGGATCCTGAAGAGCTGCACCAACTTTCCTTGCGTGCGAAAACTTATGTCATCGACCACAAGGGCTCTAAGGATCAATGCGCACGCACTCTTGAGCTATTCAGAAAGGAGTCTACGTACATTGAGCGATGACAAGACGTTCGACATTCCCGTCGCAGTATTCATTTTCAAACGACTCGATACTCTTGAGAGGATTTTCGATAGACTTGCTGAGGTTCGGCCTAGCAAGCTCTATCTCATTGCTGACCAGGGGAGAGATGAGGCAGAACGCCTCGCTGTCGACAAAGTGAGGCGTGGCGTCGACTCTCTTATTACTTGGGACTGTGAGGTTGTGCGAGACTACGCAAAGGAGAATAGGGGAGTATACGGAAACATCGCACTTGGCGCGAAGCGAGTATTCGAGCGGGAGCCTGTTGCCATTTTCTTGGAAGACGACAATCTGCCTTCTGTGTCATTCTTCCCGTTCTGTGCAGAAATGCTAGCGCGCTATCGTGACAATGATAAGATTCTCTGGATCTGCGGGACTAATTATCTATCGCAATACGAAGCGCCACATAATGCTTCTTACATTTTTACGCGACAACTTATGCCATGTGGATGGGCATCATGGGGAGATAAGTTTCTATCTTCTTACGACTTTGACCTGAACAAGACAACTCCCGAGGACATGAGGCGAGCTCGTAACACGTATTCGGTGAGGCGGCTCTATCTCCAACAGCTGTTCAACGTGGAGTACGAGAAAGCACACAAGGGCCGTACTGGGCGTTACTATTCTTGGGATTACCATATGGCATGGACCCTCAGGACGGGCGGATTTTTTGGCATCGCCCCATCAGTGAACCTTATAGAGAATATTGGTGTTGACGACTGTTCGGAGCACGGTGGCAATGATCTCTCGCTAGATATGACGAACCGGTTCTGTTCAATGGATGGTTACGAACTCCCGTTTCCGCTCAGACACCCTGAGACCGTTGAACTCGATATGACGTATGAGCGGCTGATCGAGCGCAAGCTGCTGTACCCCGCCAAGGATTACATCGGTGTGCTCGTGAAGCTGGTTGCAAAGCGCCTGCTTAACTTTCCGCCGGACCTCTCACTCAGGCAAGCGATTAAGAAGGATTTAAATGACTAATATGGGAGAAGACAAGATGATTCGATTCAAAAACGACGGCCGCCTGAAGCTGCTTATCATCGTGGGCACGCGCCCCGAGGTCATCCGCCTGTCCGAGGTCATCAAGAAGTGCCGCCGACACTTCGACTGCCTGCTGGCGCACACCGGGCAGAACTACGACTACACCTTGAACGGCATCTTCTTCCGCGACCTGTCTCTGGACGACCCGGACGTCTACCTGGACGCCGTGGGCGCCGACCTGGGCGAGACGGTGGGCAACATCATCGCCGCGAGCTACAAGCTGATGGTCGAGGTGCAGCCTGACGCCCTCCTGATCCTGGGCGACACCAACAGCTGCCTGTCGGCCATCGCGGCCAAGCGCCTGCACATCCCCATCTTCCACATGGAGGCGGGCAACCGCTGCAAGGACGAGTGCCTGCCCGAGGAGACCAACCGCCGCATCGTCGACGTGATCTCCGACGTCAACCTTGCCTACTCCGAGCACGCCCGCCGCTACCTCAAGGACACCGGCTGCGCCCCGGAGCGCACCTACGTCACGGGCTCTCCCATGGCGGAGGTCCTGCGCGCCAACCTGGAGAAGATCGAGGCGTCGGACGTCCTGACCGAGCTCGGCCTGAAGCCGAAGAAGTACATGCTGCTCTCGGCCCACCGCGAGGAGAATATCGACACCGAGGCCAACTTCACGAGCCTGTTCACCGCCATCAACGCGCTGGCCGAGAAATACGACATGCCGATCCTGTACTCCTGCCACCCGCGCTCCCGCAAGCGCCTGGAGGCCACGGGCTTCCAACTGGACCCGCGCGTGCGCATGCACGAGCCCATGGGCTTCCACGACTACAACTGCCTGCAGATGAACGCCTTCGCCGTTGTCTCCGACTCCGGCACCCTGCCCGAGGAGTCCAGCTTCTTCGCGAGCGTCGGCCGCCCGTTCCCGGCGGTGTGCATCCGCACCTCCACCGAGCGCCCCGAGGCGCTGGACAAGGCATGCTTCACGCTGGCCGGCATCAGCGAGCGCGGCCTGCTGCAGGCGGTCCACACCGCCGTCGAGCTCGACGCGGAGGGATCGCTGCCCGAGGCGCCCGTGCCCGACTACGCCGACGAGACCGTGTCCACCAAGGTCGTCAAGATCATCCAGAGCTACACCGGCGTCGTGGACAAGATGGTGTGGAGGAAGAGCTTATAGAACAGTCGACATTTGGTGTGGCATATGTAACCTGCCTGGTTTTCTACCAGTGTTAACAAGCTAAATATATTTGTTTAATTGACCTCTTGTAGACTTTCTTTTCTACAAGAGGTCAATTTGATTATCGTCTGGAAGGGATTCGGAATATGGACGAGAAACCTTTATCTGTAACTGATTCGGTATTTTTCCCATACTATGTAAACCAAAATAGACTGTTGGATATTTACGCAATTCTAAATAGGGGCTTTTCTGAATACGAAGAGATTAAAGAAGAATCGTCTTCAGGAAAAACTTCCTCAAAAAGAGGGGGTGCTGGCGTTGGTTTTAAGATTTTTAAGCTTGGGATAACAGCCGAAGCGGAGCTTAATAAGAATTCTGGAAATTCGAGTTCTAAGGAATCAAAGTTGGTCCAGACCACAACTTCAATGTTGAGCATGGTGGTCGAGCAGCTGTCCCAACATAAGTTCTTAAAAGAGATTTTGAAGTCTCAGCCTGGAGACTTTGTCTGTATTCCGGTCAATCTTAAGATCAATTCCATTAAAGGTCTCGTTGATGAAGCGATTGAAATGACTGAGCTCAGCCAAAAAATGCAAGGGGTTGGCGGAACCAAGCTCAAGGAATCAAATAACGCCACCTCAGCTTCATTGAAAAAAATCGGAGCTATCACCAAAGAGTTATTTTCCGCAGAAGAGATAGTCTCCGAAAACGATGCTTATGCCGTAATTGGTACGATAACTGACCAAAATCTATATCAAGCTAATCGGCAGGATATTATAGATGTAGAACTGACCTGTTTGGCACAAATCAAACGAGTGTTTCCAGACGGAACGCAATTGATGAAAAATACTGTATTTACCAAAATTACGGACACCGACAGCAAAGAGGCGCTTATCAAGTCAGTGGCGGCCTTAAATTCCGGTCCAATTAAATGTGATTCAGTTGCGATAATGGAAATTAGCGGCAAGCCTGTTTATCAACTTGAAGTTGTTGCGCTTTACCAAGAATCGCATCCATCGGTATAACCGCACAACTCGAATCGCTTGTTGAGAGCAAGGCCATACACAATCCTATTTATCTCAAGCATGCCGGCAAGCCGAAGTTGATCGCGGACGTCAACCACCTGACGATGAAGTCCAACTCCGACAACTTCCGCGCGAGCTCCATCCAGGGCGTCATGAAGCGCGTGAAGGCAAAGGGAGTGCCCGTGGTGGTCTACGAGCCCACGCTGGGCGCGCCGGAGTTCTTCGGCTCCGAGGTGACCCACGACCTGGAGGCCTTCAAGGCCGGCTGCGACGTGATCGTCGCCAACCGCTGGAGCGACGAGCTCGCGGACGTGGCGGACAAGGTGTACACGAGGGATCTGTTTAAGAGGGACTAGGGGAGAGCGGCCTGCGCTGGGCGGACTTAGTCTGCAGTAAGATCATGCCACACCCCCGTCCTTTGTTAACTCGTAAAAATGTAATAACGGATACCGCGGACACAAGTTCGGCATCAGCTAACATGAGGAAAAATAAATACTTGGGCACAGTCACCCAACTAATTCCTGATTTAGTACCGCAAAACGAAGAATTGTCGATAGGAGAACATGGCGATGCAAGCCAAGGAAATAACCGAAGTAATTAAAGGTTACATGGAATGTGACGATATCGGTCTTCAAGCGTTGGTTTTGCATGGTGAATGGGGTTCAGGCAAGACTTATTACTGCGAGAATTATCTAAAAGCCGCGCTGGATGAAATAGGCATAAGGATATGCCGCGTGTCTTTATTTGGCGTGTCCAATTATGACGAAATCTTCAATAGGATTATGGCTTCTTGGTGTCATTTTTCAGATAAACCTACGAAGCACTCCGAAGCTGTCACAAACGTTTTAAAGAAATGTGCACTTGAGATCGGTAAGTCAATATCTAGTAAACAGCTTGCTAAACTTGGAATCCAAGTCTCCATTAAACCTGACTTATTACTGTCTTTAATAGATATGAAAAAAGTTCTCGTGATTTTGGACGATTGCGAACGCAGCGGCTTCGCTCAGGACGATCGTGCGTTTCTTGGATTCGTTAACAATATGGTCGAAAATCATGGCTGGCATGTGATGCTCGTCAGAAATCAACCGCTGTCTTTTGAGGACGATTGCTCTGCTGAAAAGGCGGTTATTAGCCAAATCGAGTTTGAGCCAGATCTTCAGGAGCTGTATCGGGTCATAGTAAAGGATAAGTTGAGCATACCCGAACAGATCGACTTCAATGTCAAGGATGCAGTTATTGACGGACTTAGGGGCTCCTTTGTCAACGCAAGGGCTTTATCACGATCAGTTCCGACTATTAACTACGCATTAAGCGCATCGGTTCTTATCGATGAATCTGTCGATTTTTGCGGAAAAGTTAAAGCATTCTCAGATTTTGTCGGTTATGCAGTTCAAGCATCAGCAGGATTAGTTCCTAAGGAGCCAAAAAGTGCAAAAAATTCAATGAGCATTTTTGACAATTCTGAACTCGAAGCATACGACTACTATCTAACTTTATCTAAGGCTCTTACTCCCTTAACAAAAGGAAAGGATGTAAACCCAAAAACTGTTAAGAGCTCTTTCAGGAAATTTATACTGATGAAAAATCCTAATACCGCCGCAGACGTCGAGGCGCGAAACATAGATAGCCAATGGAATGCTTTGTATTTCTTGGAAGACGATCAGGTTGAATTACTGGCCAACCAACTTGATGAAATGTTATCTAAGGGGCTCTATTCACATAATTGGTTCTATAAGATTATAAAAATATCGCTCGATCTCATAAATCTTGGGTTCTGGGATGATGATATTCGCGAGAATCTTCTCGATTCGCTTCGACTCGCCGCCAAACGAGATCCTAAGTGCAATGCCTCCGTATTGAGGCACGAGCAAGAAATGGAAAAGGATATTTATGGCACTGAAGCTAATCTGATAATGGACAAACTTATAACCGATGTTGAACAAGATGAATTAGAGCGAGAGTTAAATCGCGGCATTCTTGACTTTTCTGTAGTTGATCAGAACACGGGAAACACTATCTCTACGTTTTTTGAAGAAGCCATAAAGTCCGAGTATCAAAATAAAATACTAGATGTACCAACTGAAACTGTGGCAACAGCCATCTATGAAGGAACCGCCGACTCACAAAATTCCCTGCATTCATTTTTTCATACCAGCATGAAGAGTTATGCAGACAAGCATAGCCTGAATGATGCCGTTGAATGGTTGAAAAAGATAGACGCTCAACTTGTTAAAGTGGGGTCCAAATCTCGCATGGGCGGACTGAGGACCAAATGGATTCACAATGACATTAAACAAGCAATAGAATTGTTGAATGAAAGGGCACAGGATATATCGACTGATTCTGATGTCGATATGTGATTGCATTAAGTCGCTCAGTGGCTTACCGATGGCATGCGCTTGTTCGACGTATTCAAAGCCTCCTTTCACCGACTGGCAAAACGATTTACACCTAATTTCGCGGTTCAATCGCTGGTTTCTTTATCGTCCCTTGCTTGATCTCGCTACACTAATAACTGCTGCTACCAGGTCATTTCCTGTCGTAGTTTCCATTGGCTCTTGCGAAGATCGGAGCGGTTATGTTTGCTGCCGCGTTCCACACCAGCCGTCACTACATCCTGCTTACTGCCATGGCCTGCCTATGCGTTTTGCTGGGCGGGCCTTCTTATGCCGCGGGCGCGGACAGCCTGTTCATCGCGGGCGCCACGTACTACGAGCCGGGCGTGTCGGGTCCCGGCTGGGCCTGGACAGATGCAGACCATCTGGAGCTTAACGGCTACACGGGCGAGGCCATCGGCGCCGTCGGCGACCTGGTGGTGACGCTGACCGGGCAGAACACTGTTGTCGAGACGAGCGCGCCCGACGTGGACATCTCGCGTTGCGGCATGGAGGTGTGGGGCGATCTGACGCTCCGCGGCACCGGGTCGCTGGTGGCCACGGGCTCGCAGTGCGGAATCTACGTGTCGGGGACGCTCGCTGTGGACGGCTGTAAGGTTGACGTGCGGGCAGACGGCGCCGGCATCGCGGATGCGCGCGTGGCCGGCGTAATCGCGGACGGTCTTGCCGTTCGCCGCGGTGGGCGCGTTGTCGCCGCGGGCGCGGGCTCCGGGGCGGGCGTGCGCGCCTATGGTGTGTGTCTGCTGGGCGGGGCTACTGGCGGTGGAGCGACAGGGCAGCTTACCGTCGACGCATCCTGGCTGGATGCGTCGGGCACCAACGGCGGCGTCGCCTGCCTGGGCGGGTCGCTTGCATCCGCGCGCTTTGTGGCGCCTGCGGGCGGGGCCTTTGGCGCAGGCGGCGTGGTGGATGCCGACGGATCCGTGGCAGCGAGTGTGACGATCGAGCCCGTGGATACCACGGCGTCGGCGGGGGAGACCGGTGGGCCCGATGTGCCGGGTGATGGTCCGTCCGCCCCTGGCACTGATGCTGCTACCGGCAAGCCAGCTGCGGATCCGTCGACGAATCCCACACTGAAGCCCGCGGCCGCAACTAAGACGGTGACCACGACCACGGCGACCAACACCACGGCCGCCAAGGCCTTTAGGCCCAAGGCCGCCAGCGCGACCTCCTCGTCACTCCCCAAGACCTCCGACGCAAATTGGATCGCTGTGTCCGCATTGCTGTTCGTGCTGGGAACAGCGGTTCTTAAAGCTGCACGCCGTTGCTGATGCTCCCGATTTCTGGATGTGCGGGAAAACCGGAGCCCGCCGAGCGTAAGCCAAATTCTGTTAATAAAACTGCAGGTCGCGAAAGCGCAAAACCGGGGTCTGGTCGGCAGAACTCGGCCCCCACCACTTCTGGACAAAGCCAGCTTTCAGAGTTCGTGTCTTATAGGAATAATTTAATTCACGCCGCGTTACGTCTAGACTGCTCCTTATACTCGAATATAACCACTAAGGAGGTAGTCATGTTTTGGAGCTATGTTCAGCTTGATGATGGCACCCAATTTGCCTACTCAGAGAAAAGAGAAGACGGAACCGTTCGCGTGGCCGTCGAGCGCCCGGTTGACTTTGGCTTTGACCATGCGGAATGCTTCTTGCCTGCAGTCAAATGGTTCAACGTCGAAGGATTTACTGCTGATGACCTCAATTTCTTGACTGAATTTGTTAGATCAAACGCCCCGTTTATCTTCGAGCTCGCCGAACGCCAAAAAGCCGGACCGGCGGTTTCGGCGCTGGCCCTCTGACGTTTTACTGTTGAACGGCAAATAACCCATGATTTCACCTACCGACATATCTGCTGCCGCCTCCTGCGTGCTGGCTCAATACGACGTCAGCGAAGCATATTTATTTGGTTCGTTTGCCCGAGGCGAGCAAACGCGTGATAGCGATATTGACTTGCGCCTAGTCTGCGGCAACACCATGACGTTCGGCGCGCTATACGAACTCTCCCATGAGCTCGAGAATGAACTTGGGCGAAAAGTTGATATCGTCACCAACCCACCAGAGTACATGCGCCCGGCTTTCCGCAAAAGCTTCGAGCAAGATGAGGTGCGTGTCTATGAAGCGCTGTAAGCAGGACGAGGAGCTTGCGAATACCAGCCTCAACCTATTCCTTCCAAAGAACCCAACACGGAGACCCTCGAGGCCATTCACGAAGGTGATGCATTCTTTGCGACGGGGGAGTACGGTCGCTTCGACAACGGTGCTGATCTTATCAAAGCAGCTCTAAAGGCCCCTCACTCACGGCCAGCCAACGAGTGATGACTGTTTATCGTGCGGGTTTAATTGGCGCTCGCAAATACCCTGGACTGCACTATCGAATACCTCGTCTGGCAACCGATTGCTCTGGAGTACGACTCCTAGTGCCACTTTGTTGTGCGCCCCGGTATTGCATCGCACGTATAGAATCTAAGCATCCGCACGCCTGCCATTATCTTGATTGGAAGCCATATGGAAATCCCCGGCACCCTGTGCAGCAATGTGTACGACTTTGCGTTTTGCCCCGAGCCCTGCTACGACCGCCTGGTCGACCTCGCCGACCCCGAGGACTGGGGTCCCGGCAACCGCATCCTCAAAAACTACCTGTCGTTTTCGTTTAGCCGCGCGGTGTTTTTGACCGAGCGCGACGTGGACCAGACCGCGCCGTCCAACCTGCCGCTGGTGTTCGACGACGACCGCTGCCTGTTCAACACCGGCCTGTACACGCGCCGTTACGAGACCATCTACGGCCTGTTTGAGCCCAACACCAAGCCCGACGCGCGCCAGCGCTGGTTTTTGAAGGGCTTCTTTAAGGAAAGCGACCCCATGCTGGTCTCGTTTGAGTACCTGCCATGCCGCGTGCGCTTTGCCGAGGACCCCTCCGAGCTGGTCTTTGACTACCGCCTGCCCATCCGCTCCAACATCGACCACATTTTGGGCGACGAGGAAAACCTTACGCGTATCCCCGCCAGCCTGATGGGGGAGGGCAACTCGCTGCTGCTGCGCCGCGCTTTTGAGGGGGCCGTCGGCGAGGCAGCGCGCCGCGCCGCCGCCAACTACACGCTCGCCGTGCCGCAGTTCTACGGAGGCCGGATCCAGCTGCTGTTGCCGCTGTGTCTGACCGGCGACAAGCCCGAACTGGCACTGACCATCCAGCGCGAAGACGGTTTCTACGCCGCGCGCACCTGCCTCACGCTCGACATGGCCTACAACAACGCGCGACTCATTTGCCGTCCCGAGACTTCGTGGATAAAGCGGTAAATGCTGGTTTAGCTGCTAGTTTGCCGATTGCTTTTGTCACTTTTGCTTGACTGGCACCCACGAATTTAAAATCGAGGGCAAAAAGTTCTTGGTAAACCACGCGCGGCTATGTTAGTATCTCTTTTGCCGAAAGGCGACGGGCGATTGGCTCAGGGGTAGAGCATATCCTTCACACGGATGGGGTCACAAGTTCGAATCTTGTATCGCCCACCATCAAAAGCGCAGGTCAGAGGTATTAAGCCTCTGGCCTTTTTCTTTTTGACACCAAGGGTGACACCAAATCTGACACCAAAAACGAATCGAAGTCGTCTAAGGCGTAATTTTTTATCACAACCTTTTTTGCTGACGTCATTGCACGTTTTGTATAAAACGCATGCGTATTTTCATTGAATTCCCCATGTGATCCGCGCGCAAATGTGGAGACAGGGACCACATGTCCAGAACGGCTACCAGCGGATTTGTAGAGTACGACGGTTTTTCGGCGGAACTCGTCAAGCTTTTGGTCAGCATTTGGTTTGCTTCCGGTACTTACCCGCATGACGGCCCCGTAGATAATCGCCTTGCCCGCAATCCGTACGGCCTATGGCCGATACCAGGGGAGGCCACATGGACGATATCGTCTGCGCAAACACCGCATTCCGTTACTGGCGCTGCCCACCGCAGGTGCGCGACCTCTACCCGCGCCTGCCCAACTCAGAAGAAGGCTGGCGAGCTCTCTCCCAAGCCCCTTTCGTAACCGACGTCCTCAAGACCCCGATTATCGCTGTTGCTTCGCCAGGTTGTTGTAATCACCACTCGGGATTGCGCTCCACTATTCGCTGGGAAGGGGCATCGGATGCCGGCACAACAATCGACACTCATTTAGGCTTTAGTGTCACCAATCCGCTTAACACGTTATTTACTATGACGCGCTTTGTGTCCCAAATAGATCTCGTACTGGCTATGTACGAACTTTGCGGCTGGTTTTCTGTTTTCGAGCCGGCTCCCGCTGCCGAAATGCAGCTAAAAATGGCGGTAGAGGAGAATCGCAATTCCAGCACGCAGGATTTGTTCGAACTTGGAGAAGGCGAAGACGAGGTTCCTTGGAAACGGGTTTATGCCCGCGCAACCGTAAAGGCTCCAGATAATGAAGGCCAATCGAAAAAGCGTGAGGATGGAAGAGAGAGATTACAAAACTCAAAGGCACTTCTCTTTGGATGAGAAAGCCGCTTATCGAACTGAGCGACCTGCATCGATTCGCCGATAAGGTCAAAAGTCAAATGTGGGGAAAGCAGTTTTATGATGCCGCTCATCAGGTTATCGGCATTGCTGCTTCTCCACTCGAGGTCGCGGGGGTCCTGCTCCTAAGTCGTTCTCGACGTCTAGGTGGTTCAGGTTTCAGATACGTGTACCTCAACGATTTAACCCCTCTATCCGAGGCAGCCCAAAGCATCGCAGGTCAAAAGGTCTGCTACGGCGACATCGTGATTGTAAACCCAATGCTAATGAAGGCAGTAATTATCGAGATTCAAGGTGAAGTCATCCATGGATCAGGCGCGGTACTTGACCACGATGCGGAACGTATGACTGCGCTCCAGAGCATGGGTTTCGACGTGTTCCTGGTAACCCACGATATGCTTAATGACAAAAAGCAGCTAGACACCATAGTCAAAAGCGTCTGCAGTCGTTTGGGGATTCGATATAAAGCCAAATCTGAGGCAATGAAGCGCGCCGAGACGCGACTGCGAGCAAATGTTTTGTGCAACTGGTTGGAAATCGGGAATTAGCCGGCAACGAGATACTAGAACAACCTTGTTTGCCTGCCAGTGAATTAGTGTCATCTCAAAACTATGCCGGATTACGGGGCCGGATCCGGACCGGACGTCCATACCCTGCATTTCGCGGAATTCGCAAGTCGTCTACCTGCGGTTTTGATTTTACCGATTGCGGCATGCTCGGGGGTTCCCGGCCTGGCCCCGTAAACCGGCATGGTTTTGAGATCGCCGGGCGGGCGGGGGCGCGGTTGGCCCCGATAATGGGCCCGGTGCCGGCGGGATGGCCGTTGGGCGGATGGCGGACCGCGCCGCGGATGCGAGAAACGGCGGTCCGCGGGATTCGAGATGTCCCAAGGGCGCCGGAGAGGAGGGCGGCGGCAACGCCGCCGCCCTCGGGGCGCGCCCCCGCGGGCGAAAAGGGCATCGCGGGGCCTCGCGGCCCGTTCCCGCGCCCGCGTCCGCGGCCGGGCTGCGCCCCCTCGCCCCCGCCGCCGAAAGATTTTCCGAAATTGTCCTTGCATCGGCGGGGGGGTTCCCGTATAGTACTTCTTCGCACGGGGGCGTAGCTCAGCTGGGAGAGCGCTTGACTGGCAGTCAAGAGGTCAGGGGTTCGATCCCCCTCGTCTCCACCCGAGCATTGAATGAGGCTCCAACGCAAGTTGGGGCCTTTTTTCATATAGGCACACAAGGTCAAAGGCGGCACCATGATCCTCCTGGTCGACAAGATCGAAAAAAGCTTCGGCGCGCGCGTCCTCTTTAGCGGCGCGTCCTTCCAGATCAACCCCGGCGAGCGCTTTGCGCTCGTGGGCCCCAACGGCGCCGGCAAAACCACCATGCTCAAGATCATCATGGGCATCGATAGCCCCGACGCCGGCCAGGTCCAGTATGCCAAGGACTGCCAGGTGGGCTACCTAGAGCAGGAAACCAACCTGGAGCACAAGGACACCACCATCCTCGCCGAGGTCATGGCGGCCGCCAAGGAAATTCGCCGCATGGGCGAGCGCGCCAACGAGCTGCAGGCCCAAATCACCGAGCTCTCCGAGCAGGGCAAGGACGTCGACGCGCTTCTTAACGAGTACGGACAGGTCCAGGACCGCTTTGAGCACCTGGGCGGCTACGAGCTCGAGAGCAACGCCCGCAAGATCCTGTCCGGCCTCGGCTTTAAGGTCACCGACTTTGAGCGCCCGTGTTCCGAGTTCTCGGGCGGCTGGCAGATGCGCATCGCGCTGGCTAAGCTCTTCCTGCGCCACCCCGACCTGCTGCTTCTGGACGAGCCCACCAACCACCTGGATCTCGAAAGCGTCCAGTGGCTGCGCGGCTTTATCGCAAACTACGACGGCGCCGTCCTCATCGTCAGCCACGACCGCGCCTTCATGGACGCCTGCGTCGACCACGTCGCCGCGCTTGAGAACCGCCGCGTGACCACCTACACCGGCAACTACAGCAGCTACCTCAAGCAGCGCGAGGACAACCTAGAGCAGATGCGCGCCAAGCGTGCCGCCCAGGAGCGCGACATCGCCCACATGCAGGTCTTCGTCGACAAGTTCCGCTACAAGCCCACCAAGGCCGCCCAGGCGCAGGAGCGCATCCGCAAGATCGAGCAGATCAAAAAGGAGCTCGTCATCCTGCCCGAAGGCCACAAGCACATCGACTTTAAGTTCCCTGACCCGCCGCGCTCCGGCGACATGGTCGTGGGCCTCGAGGGCGTATCCAAGTCCTACGGCAACAAGCACATCTATAGCGACATCGACCTCAAGCTCTACCGTGGCGAGCACGTGGCACTCGTCGGCCCCAACGGCGCCGGCAAGTCCACCCTCATGAAGATCCTCGCCGGCCTGGAGCCACCCACCACTGGCACCCGCGACTTGGGCACCAACGTGGGCGTGGCCTACTATGCCCAGCACGCGCTCGAAGGCATGACCGAGTCCAACACCGTCCTGCAAGAAATCGACACCGTCACGCCTAAGTGGACCGTGCCGCAGCAGCGCAGCCTGCTGGGAGCCTTCCTGTTTAGCGACAACGATTCCATCGAAAAGCAGGTACGCGTGCTCTCCGGTGGCGAAAAGGCTCGTCTGGCCCTGGCCAAGATGCTCGTGGCCCCCGAGGCGCTCCTGTGCCTGGACGAGCCCACCAACCACCTGGATATCGACTCGGTGGACATGCTCGAGAACGCCCTGCAAAACTTCCCCGGCACCATCGTACTGATCAGCCACGACGAGCACC
>UQKY01000033.1 GCA_900541785.1 uncultured Collinsella sp. | reverse complement strand
CGCGCTCGTCAGTCTTGGCCTCGCCGGCGAACAGGCCCGCGGCGCGGCTGGCGGCGAGCCCGGGCAGGTGGGCGATCCCGAGTCCCGCGGCGCGGGCCCGCCTCACGGCGAGGGACCCTATGTTGCGGAACTGGTCGACGACGACGAGCGTGCCGGCGGGCGCGGAGGCGAACAGCGCGTCGAGCTCGGCCTCCCTGTTGCGGACGGGGGCGCTGGCCAGCACCTCCCCGTCGCGGTCGATCAGGCAGGCCCAGTGCGACGACTTGCCGACGTCCAGGCCGAGCACGGCCGCGGGTCTGGTGGATGGCGCTTTCACGGTGGTATCCTTCCGGTAGTCGTTCGACCGGATGGCCTCCCCCTCGGCACTCACATTACCAGCCGCGGCGCCTGCCCGGCACTTTCCTATCAGCCGTCGGGGGCGGCGCGTCCCGCGCCGGCAGCACCCAACGGGCCCTCTCGGGGGCAGGGACGTTCGGCCGTGCGCGGGCGCCCGGTCGGCGGCCCGTTCTGGGCGCGCCTCAATCGTAGCCCGAGACGGTCCCGGGCTGACAATTTCGACTGTAATGGACGTTCTTAAACGACTAGTCATTCAGGAACGTCCCCAACGACTAGTCATTTAAGTGCGTCCCCAATGAGTACCAACGACTACCCAATGAGTATGCTGGGAAGCAGATTTTTCCGTTCGGCGATTTGTGTCTTGAAAAATGTATATAACGACTATAACGTAGTACGAAACATATTGGAAATAATACTGAGGAGGCTGCGTTGAAGAAAAGCAATCTGGGCTATGTGCTGGTGCTAATCGCCGCGCTTATGTGGGGCAGCATCGGAATCTTTGTAAACGGCATCTCGGCCATGGGCGTTTCGTCCCAGAGCATGGCTGCCTTTCGCTTGTTGGTCGGAGCGTTTATCTTGGCGCCGGTCCTGATGTTTATGGGCTGCCGTCCGGGTGAGGGGTCTACCGTGGCTCAGGGTCCCCTGGCACTGTTCAAGGCAAGTCCTAAAGAGCTTGTTCCCTGTGCGCTTGTCGGTATCGTCGGCCTCGCCGCCGCCAACACTTGCTATTACGAGTGCATGGGCGAGGTGGGCATGTCCACGGCCTCGGTGCTGCTCTACACCTCGCCGGTGTTTGGCGTCATGCTCGGTCGCGTGCTTTATCGCGAGGACGTGACCCCCAACAAGCTCGTTGCCATTGTCTTTAACATTGTGGGTTGCGTGCTCGCGGTGACGAGCGGCGACCTGTCCGGTTTCCATTTTTCGGTTTGGGGCGTCACGTCGGGCGTGATTGCAGGCCTTTGTGGTGCGTCGCTTGCGGTGTTTAGCCGGATAGCAACCAAGACGGTCCACCCGCTGGCTGTCACGTTTTGGGGCTTTGTTTTTGGCGGTGCGGTTATGGCGGCTATCGCGGCTCCGTGGCCGGATGTCGCCGCGGCAATGTCGCCACAGCTGCTGCTGCTGTTCCTTGGCTTTGGACTCATCCCCACAGCCGTGGCTTACATCTTATATATGCAGGGTCTGTCCATGGGGCTCGAGACATCGAAAGTTCCCGTCGTAATGTCTTTCGAGACGGTCGTCACCGTACTGCTGGGCATTGGTGTCTACGCCGAGCCCGCCGGCGCGATCAAGGTCCTGGGCATCGTGCTGGTGCTCGCGTCCATCCTGATCATGAACACCGACTTCTCCAAGCTGCGCAACAGTGTGTTTGTCGGTCATGTTGTTGAGAGCATGACCTTTAAGCCCAACGCGTGGTGGACCGAAAAATCTCAGGACATGGATCTGTTTAAGGAACGCACCGGCATCGCGCTGGAGCCCACCGTGCAGGAAAGCCCCTGGTACTTCGTGCGATAGAGGATTGTGCGCGGCGTCTGACCTGGGGTTATCCAGTCAGCGCCGGCCTATCCAGCCCCAACGTTTCAAGTACGTTAAACCCGTCAACGGTCGATTTTCACCCGCGAACGGTCTTTATACTAATTAGCAATATAGGCAACGTATAAGACGTTATAATGACCATAACGAAAAGGAGGAGGCAAGATGAATCAGATCATTCTCGCATCTCATGGCGGCCTGGCCGCAGGCGCCAAAGACACGCTCGAGATGGTTCTCGGCGACGTGTCGAACGTCCACGTCGTGTCGCTTGCTCGTGACGACAAGGAGCCCATCACCAATAAGGTGGACGCCATGATCGCCACGTTCAACGCGGACGACACCGTCTATGTGCTGACCGATATGCTCGGCAGCTCGGTCAACAACAACATGGTCGAGCTTTCCAAGAACGGCACGAAGTTCACGGTTGTCAGCGGTTTCAACATCCCGCTGGCGCTCACGCTCGCTATGAGCCCCGTCCCCGTCAAGGGCGCCGAGCTCGCAGCCCTCATCAACGAGGCCCGCACCGGTCTGACCAACCCCAACGCACCGGTCGAGGCCCCCGCGGCTCCCGCCAAGAAGGCTAAGGCGTCCCGCCACAGCTCCGGTCCCGCCAAGATCGTCCTCGCACGTCTTGACTACCGTCTGCTGCACGGCCAGGTCGTCTTTACCTGGACCACCAAGGTTCAGGCCGAGCGCATCATCGTCGTCGACAACGCTGCCGCCAACGATGACATCAAGAAGGGCGCTCTTAAGCTGGCCAAGCCCCAGGGCGTGCGTCTGAACGTCTTCACCGTCGAGCGTGCCCTCGCCAAGATGGACAAGCTCAACACCCTCGGCGAGCGCGTCATGTTCGTCTTTGGCAACACTGCCGAGATGCTGCAGTTCTGCCAGGGCTACAAGCTCGACGCCATCAACCTGGGCGCCACCGCCAACCACGACGGTGCCGATCAGGTCGGCGGCAAGGACAGCTCCGTCTTCCTCGACGCCAACCAGAAGGCCGACGTCAACCAGCTGCTCGACATGGGCATCAAGCTCTATGTTCAGCAGACCCCTACGTATCAGAGCGTCGACATCGACGCCAAGCTGTAATCAACCAGGCTTTTGCCTGACTGAAAGGAGAAGGGTATGAATACGTTCATCAGTGCGGTGCTCGTCGGCCTCGTCGGCGTGTTCTGCATGTGGGACTCCCGCCTGCTCGGTCGTCTTAACTTCGAGCAGCCCCTCGTTGGCGCTACGCTCGTCGGTCTGCTGCTGGGCGATGTGCCCACCGGCCTTGCCGTCGGTGCCGCCGTCGAGCTCGTGTCCATGGGCCTGGTGCAGGTCGGCGCCGCCGTTCCGCCCGATATGGTCCTGGGCGGCATCGTGGCCGCTGCCTTTGCGTGCCTGACCGACGCATCCGCCGAGACCGCCATGACGATCGCCATCCCGGTCGCCGTCCTGGGTCAGCTCCTCGGCATCGTGTTCCGTTCCATCATCGCCGCCCTCACCCATGTGGCAGATAGCGCGATCGATAACGGAAAGTTCAAGACCGCCTACCGTATGCACATCTGCGCCGGCTCCGGTCTGTACGCCGTCATGTACTTCCTGCCGATCTTCCTCGCCGTCTTTGTTGGCACCGACCTGGTTCAGGCCATCGTCAACATGGTTCCCGAGTGGCTGTCCACTGGTCTGAACGTTTCGACCAAGATCATGACCGCCTACGGCTTGGCCCTGCTGCTCACCATGATGATCAAGAAGGGTATGACTCCGTTCCTGTTCATCGGTTTCCTGCTCGCCGCTTACCTCAACCTGTCCGTCATCGCGGTCGCTCTGATCGGTGTGTGCCTGGCTGTCGTCTTCATGGGCTTCAAGTTCAACGGTTCCCATGCAGCCGCCGGTGTCGATTCCGACTACGATCCGCTCGAAGACGACGAAGACTAAGGAGGAACACACTATGGCAACCGCAACCAAGGACGTGTCCCTGAACAAGAAGGTCAGCCAGTTCTTCTGGCGCTCCTGGGCCATCCAGGCCTCTTGGAACTACGAGCGTCAGATGAACATGGGCTTCCTCTACGGCATGGTTCCCACGCTCGATCGCCTCTATCCGGATGAGTCCGACCCCAAGCAGCTCGCTGCTAAGAAAGAGGCTTACCACCGTCACATGGCGTTCTACAACTGCACCCCGCAGACGAGCGCTTTCATCCTAGGCCTCACCGCCTCCATGGAGGAGGAGTACGCCAAGGATCCCGAGAACTTCGATCCCGATTCGATCAACGCGGTCAAGACCTCCCTCATGGGTCCGCTTTCCGGCATCGGTGACTCCTTCTTCCAGGGCACCATCCGCGTTATCGCCTTTGGCCTGGGCGTTCAGCTGGCTCAGCAGGGCTCCATCATGGGCCCGATCCTGGCCATGCTCATCTCCATCGTCCCCTCTGTGCTGATCACCTGGTTCGCAGCCAAGATGGGCTATCAGGGCGGCCACGAGTACCTGAGCAAGCTTCAGGGCGGCGACCTCATGGAGAAGCTCATGTATGTCTGCGGCATCGTGGGCCTTATGTCCGTGGGCGGCATGATCGCTACGCTGATTGGCGCCACTACCCCGCTGCAGTTCGCTGAGGGCACCGTCGTTATCCAGGACATCCTGGACGGCATGATGCCCCAGATGATCTCCCTTGGCCTCACCGGCCTTATGTACTGGCTCATCAAGAAGAACGTCAACACCGGTTGGCTTCTCGTGATCGCCATCGTGGGCGGCATCGCCCTCTCCGCGGCCGGCATCCTGGCCTAGTCGCGACCAAGCGCTTAACCGCTTTCCCCCGGGGGCCTGCCTGGCATCCCATACCCCAGGCAGGCTTCCATCCCTAAAATGCGACAATGAGACAGTCCCTTTGTCGCATCCTTAACGGGCCGGCGACTCGGTCCAAACCACGGTAACCCTGCGAGCGCCCGGCAATGTGGCGCCGCAAAAATCGAAAGGAATGTGTCAGATGTACGAGATCGACCTTAACCTCCCCAAGCAGATCGTCGCTGACGTCCTGTCCAACCACGAGATCCACAGCGTCGCTTTCGTCGGCTGCGGTGCCTCCATGTCCGACCTTTACCCCGCCAAGTACTTCCTGGCCAACAACACGGACAAGCTGAACGTTCAGATCTTCACCGCTAACGAGTTCAACTATGACACGCCCTCCTGGGTCAACGAGCACACCTTCGTGATCACCTGCTCCCTCGGTGGCTCCACGCCCGAGACCGTCGAGGCCAACAAGACCGCCAAGAAGCACAACTGCCCGGTCGTCTCCCTCACCAACAAGGCTGGTTCCGCTCTGACCGTCGACGCCGACCACGTTATCGTTCACGGCTTCCACGCCAACTACGCTGCCAAGTGCGAGAAGCCCGGCTATGCCATCGCTCTTGCTCTCGAGATCCTTCAGCAGACCGAGGGCTATGACCACTACGAGGACATGATCACCGGCCTCACCAACGTCTTCGAGCTCTGCGAGAACGCCGCTCAGCACTGCAAGAAGCTCGCCAAGAAGTTCGCCGAGGACTTCAAGGACGACAAGATGATCTACTTCATGGCTTCCGGTGCCTCCGAGAAGATGGCTTACTCTAACGCCGCCTTCCTGTTCACCGAGATGCAGTGGATCGACGCCGCTGCCTACAACACCGGCGAGTACTTCCATGGCCCGTTCGAGGTTTCCACCGAGGGTAAGCCCTACGTCTTCCTCATGTCCGATGGCGCTACCCGTCCGATGGACGCCCGCGCCCTCACCTTCCTTGAGCGCATGGGCGCCAAGGTCGCTCTGATCGACTCCAAGGACTACGGCCTGGCTGACGCTGTGCCCGCGAGTGTCGTCACCTACTTCAACCCGCTGCTGCACCTCGCCGTTATGCGCGAGTACGGCAACCAGATCGCCGAGGCCCGTCAGCACCCGCTGACCATGCGTCGCTACATGTGGAAGCTTTCCTACTAATCACAAGTAAGTAGACCTTACGGGTTGATTGAGAGGGGATGGGGTTTGCGCCCCGTCCCCTTTTTTGCTCTGGGGAGGGCGTGTCTGTCGCGTCGCAAATCCCAGATAAAACCTACCAAAATAAACCTGTCCCTTTTTTGCAGGTGGGAGGAGATGCGTATGATCAAGGCAGTGCTGTTTGATATGGACGGCGTGCTGGTCGATACCGAGTGGTTCTACAACCGTCGTCGCGTGGCGTTTATGGAGGAGAAGGGCTTTCACTTTGACGAGATCCCCGATCTTTCGGGGTCTAACGAGCCGGCCATTTGGAAGGCGCTGGTGCCCGACGATGTTGAGCTGCGCGAGCGCCTGCGCGTGGAGTATAAGCAGGTCTACAGCCCGGACCACCCCGTTCCGTATGCCGAGCTGCTCAACGAGCAGACGGAGCCGGTGATGCGCGAGCTGCACGAGCGTGGCGTGAAGTGTGCCATCGCGAGCTCGTCCTATCGCGAACTGATCGACGAGCTGGTGGAGATTGCCGGCATCGCCGACGTGCTGGACTACACCATCAGCGGCCACGAGTGCAGTGCGTTTAAACCAGACCCCGAGATCTACCTGCGTGCCATGGAGACGCTGGGGGTGGAGCCTGCCGAGTGCCTGGTTATCGAGGATTCGCCTTTAGGCATCGAGGCCGGCAAACGCTCCGGCGCCCGAGTCCTGGCGCTGCGTCCGCACGAGGGCGTCAACCTCGATCAATCGCGAGCCGATGCCGTTATCGATAATTTGACCGACATTTTGGCCGCTTTGTAGTGTCAACCCGCCGCGAGAAGCACGGGTTCACGCGTCTTTTGCTGCGGATTGGCTTAATTTGTCATCTATTTGGATCCGTTTGGCTTCGATTCGGGCTAAGTGAGTAGACTTTTTGGCGCTGGCCGAGCACAATGCATATCTTCCTTTGTAAAACCGCAGGTCACAGGGGTGGCGGTTTTGAGTGTGCTCTGCAGGTCGCGCAAAGTCTACTCACTTGTAATTTGGGCCTTTGGTCGTGGGGTTGCTGGTCCCGCTTTGGTTGTCGAGGGAGGGTGAATTGAAGCGCCCCCGCACGCTCCGTGCTACAATCGCCGACATGCCTCACAACTACATCTGCCTTCGAAAGGAGCCTACGTGGCGAACGCCATCGATCAGCTCACGGACCGCGTGCTCGTGCTCGGCCGCCTTACCATCGTCCGCCGCGCCATTACTGCCGTGGCGGTCACAATTTCCGCCGTTCTCCAGACATTTCTGATCCAGGCGTTCATTCAGCCCGCCGACCTGCTTCCGAGCGGTCTCACCGGCGTCGCGGTCCTGCTCGATCGCGTTACCTCGCTGGGCGGCGTTCACATCGACATCTCGCTCGGCATGCTCGCACTCAACATCCCCGTGGCGCTCCTGTGCTGGAGCGGCATTAGCAAGCGCTTCGTCATCTTCTCGATGATGCAGGTCGTGCTCTCGTCGCTGTTCCTCAACGTCTTTCACTTCGCGCCGTTTTTGGGCGACAAGATTATGCTCATCATTTTTGGCGGCGTGGTCTCGGGTCTGGGCGCTGCCATCGCGCTAAAGTCCGGCGCATCCACCGGCGGCACCGACTTTATTGCGTTGTGGGTCTCCAACCACACGGGCAAGACTATCTGGGGCGTCATCTTTGGCTTTAACTGCTTTATCCTGGCGATCTTTGGTTTTATGTTTGGCTGGGACAAGGCGGCGTACTCCATCGTGTTCCAGTTTATTTCGACCAAGACCATCGACAGCTTCTATCGTCGCTACGACCGCGTGACGCTGCAGATCACGACGCGCAAGGCGGACGAGGTCATGACCGCCTATGTTGACCATTTTCAGCATGGTATTAGCTGCGCCGAGGTCATTGGCGGATACAGCCGCGAAAAGATGTACCTGCTGCACGCCGTTGTCTCGACCTACGAGAGCCAGGACATTATCAAGCTGGTGTGCGACATTGATCCCGGCGCCGTGATCAACGTGTTCCACACGCTCAACTTTGTGGGCGGCTGGTGGGGCGGTCATGTCGACGAGCCCATGCCCACGGCCGTTCCCGATCCCGACAAGCCCGCACGCATGGCCAGCAGGCAGGCGCGCCTCAGCGAGCAGGACAGCCTGCAGCAGGACGACGGCAAGTAGGGTTTTGGCATTTTGCCGGCCTGGCGCAATCCTGTCCGCTTGAGCCTCCCGAAAGCCTCGCTGCTTTCGGGAGGCTCTCGTTTGCCCAGATAAAACCTACCAAAATGAAGCTGTCGCTTTTTGGTAGGGAGGGTGTATCGTTTTATCAATATGAGGTAACATGAAACTAGACGTTATATACGTATTAGTTATTTCAATATTTCGATAAGAGTGATTAGATATGCCTGCGCCCAAAAATGCACCGCTTTACCAGCAGATTTACGACGAAATCAAGGATGCGATCGAGAAAGGTGTTTATGCACCCAAGGAGCGTATTCCGTCCGAGCTTGAGCTAGCCGAGCAGTACGACGTGAGCCGCATTACGGTGCGCCGCGCCGTCGAGGAGCTGTGTTCCGATGGCTACTTGGTTAAGCAGCAGGGTCGCGGCACCTTTGTTTCCACGCCGCACATCAACCGCCAGTTCCACGCCTCGACGCTGCAGACGTTTACCGCGCTGTGTGCCGACAACGGCATGAAGGCGGGCGCACATGTGGTCGATCGCCAGATTGTGCCGGCACGTCAAAACGAGATGGAGTTCTTTGGCCTGCAGAAGGACGCGCTGCTGCTGCATATTAAGCGCGTGCGTACGGCCGACGGCGAGCCCATTTTTGAGGAGAACATCTTTGTGCCGTTTGACGCCTACCGTGAGCTGTTGACGGCCGATCTTGAGGACAAGTCGATTTTTGCCGAGGTCGAGCGTGTTGGCGGAACGCCGATTGTCTCGGTTGGCTACCGCACGGTCGAGGCCGTTCGTGCCAATACCGAGCAGGCGGCCGAGTTGGGCATTGCTCCGCACGATCCGCTGCTCAACCTGCGTGCCAGCTTTACCGGTCCCAATGGCGAGCCGGTCCTGATGGGTAAGCAGTACTACGTGGGATCGCGCTACGTTATGGTGATGTAGGTGTGGTTCCGCCGTTCTGACGAACGGCGGACCGGCCGACGCTGCGCCTTTGGTTACGCGGTTTTACCAAACCGCGTAACGGCTCGACGCTGCAAACGCCCCTAAGCGAGCAACCTGACGTTCAATCGTCGGTCGCGTACCGAAGTACGCTTCCCTCCTCTTTCACGTCACCTTGCTCGCTTAGGGGCGTTTTCGCTGACTTATGCTCAACCAGCGACGTTTCTGCGCTTGTCAAGAGACTAGTCATTGGGGACGTTCTTAAACGACTGGTCATTCAAGAACGTCCCCAATGACTACCTGCAGAATGAGCGTGGCTGACAGCCGTGCGGCACCGGTCCGCGTGGCGGCGTATAATCGGCGGCAGATGACTTGGACGTTAGGAAACCATGACCGATAGCATGCAGCAGATGGCGCTCGACACGCTCGGCGCTTATTTTGGCTACACCTCGTTTCGCCCGGGGCAGGACCGCATGGTGGATGCGATCCTTGCCGGCCGCGATGCGCTCGGCGTTATGCCCACAGGCGCCGGCAAGTCCATTTGCTACCAGGTGCCTGCGCTTATGCTGCCCGGCATCACCTTTGTGGTGAGCCCGTTGCTGTCGCTTATGGAGGACCAGACCCGCGCGCTGCTCGCGGCGGGTGCGCGCCCCAGTTATCTCAACTCCAGCCTTACCCCGGCTCAGCAAAACACCGTGCTCAAGCGGGCGCGCGAGGGCCGCTATCAGCTTATGTACGTGGCACCCGAGCGTCTGCTCGAGCCGCGCTTTTTAGCCTTTGCGCAGGAAGCCGCGGCGGACGGTGGCATTGGCGTGCCGCTCGTGGCCATTGACGAGGCCCACTGTGTGAGCCAGTGGGGCCAGGATTTTCGTCCCGCTTACCTGCAGATTCGTGAGTTTATCGATTCGCTGCCGCGGCGCCCCATCGTGGCGGCGTTTACCGCCACGGCGACCGAGCGTGTACGCGCCGATATCCAGCAAATGCTCGGCCTGCAAAACCCGGCGACCGTGGTGACGGGCTTCGATCGCAAGAACCTCTACTTTGGTTGCGAGGAGATGGGCGACAAGGCCAAGACCGCCTGGGTGCGCGACTACGTGATCGCGCATTCGAGCGAGAGCGGCATCGTGTATTGCTCGACCCGCAAGACGGTCGACGCGCTGGCCGCGGAGCTTGCCGAGGCACTGGGCCCCAGCGGCATTCGCGTGGGCCGCTACCATGCCGGCATGGGCAACGACGCCCGCCGCCAGAGTCAGCGTGCCTTTATCGACGACGACATTCAGGTGATGGTCGCCACCAACGCCTTTGGCATGGGTATCGATAAGCCCAACGTGCGCTACGTCATCCACAACAACGTGCCCGAGAGCATCGAGGCATACTACCAGGAAGCGGGCCGCGCCGGCCGCGATGGCGATCCGGCAAGCTGCCATTTGCTGTGGAACGGCAACGATTTCCGTATGCGCCGCTTTCTGATCGATCGCGGCGATGCTGCCGATGAGGCGCTCGACGATGAGCAGCGCGCGTGGGCGCTCCAGAACCGTTATCGCCTGCTCAGCCAGATGGAGGGCTACTGCAATACCACCGGCTGCCTGCGCGAATACATGCTGCGCTACTTTGGTGACGAGGCCGCGGCCGAGCATGCGGCAGCCGCCGCGGGCGGCACGGCAGACGACGCCGAGGGCTGCGGAAACTGCAGCAACTGCCTCACGCAGTTCGAGGTCGAGGACGTTACCGATATGGCTCGCGCCGCTGTGCGCTATGTGGCCACGCGCCCTATGCGCTTTGGCAAGTCGCTCATCGCCGATGTGCTTCACGGCGGCAACACCGAGCGCATTCGCCAGATGCATCTGGACGAGGACCGCGGCTACGGTGAGCTGTCGAGCGAATCGGTCGGGCGCATCAAGGACATCATCGGCCAGCTGTGCGGCCGCGGTTACTTGGCCACCTCGCAGGGGCAGTACCCGGTCGTGGGGCTGGGCCCGCGTGCCACCGAGGTCGAGGACGAGGCGTTCGCCTTTACCGTTAAACGTCGCGCGTCCAAGCGCAAGGCCTCGGCCCGCGCCCGCCGTGCGGTTGATCTGCTGCGCGAGGAGGCCGAGCTGGATCAGCGCCCGCGCGTGGGTGACGATGCCGAGCTGTTCGAGCGCCTGCGCGCCCTCCGCAAGGAGATCTCGACGGAGCTGGAGATGGCACCGTATATGGTCTTCTCCGACAAGGCCCTGCGCGGCCTGTGCCGCCTGCGCCCGCAGACACGCGACGAGCTGATCCAGGTTAACGGCATTGGCGAGAAAAAAGCCGACGCCTTTGGCGAGCAGTTTATGACGGCGATTGAAGAGTTTGAGTCCGAGCATGCGCGGGATGGAGCGTAACGATGGCTTTCGATAGCAAGACCGACCGTACTGACGTGTCCGCCGTGCCGCTGTACCAGCAGGTCATGGACGACCTAAAGGGCGAGATCGCGCGCGGCGTGTACCCAGCCGGCTCGCGCATCCCTGCCGAGATGGAGCTCGCGAAGTCCTACGGCGTGGGGCGCATCACCGTGCGCCGTGCCATCGAGGAGCTGTCGCGCGCGGGGTATCTCAACCGCCAGCAGGGGAGGGGTACCTTTGTGTGCGCTCCCAAGCTCAAGCGCAAGATTCGCCAGAAGGGTGACGTCCAGAGTTTTACTGAGGGTTGTGCTGCCAACGACATGGTGCCGGGTGCGCGTCTGGTGACGCGCACGGTGGTCGCGGCGACGCGCGAGGATGCGGCGTTCTTTGGCGTGGAGCCCGGCTGCGAGCTCATCGTGGTCGAGCGCGTGCGCACGGCAGATGGCGTGCCCGTTATGCTCGAGAACAACGCCTTTGTGCTGGCCGACCATCCCTACCTGCAGACGCTGGCCGACGAGGACCTCACCGATAACTCGATCTTTGCGCTCGTTGCTGAGCATTCGGGCCGCGTGCCGCTCAAGTCCGACCCCTGCACCGTGGAGATTGCGCTTGCCGATGCTCAAGCGGCCCCGCTGCTGGAGGTGCCGGTCGGCGAGCCGCTCTTCTATATGGAGGCTTACTTTACCGATGAGGACGAGCGGCCCTTGCTGCTCGGACGCCAAAAGATCGTGGGCTCGCGCTACGTCTTCGACATCTAACGTCCACAGATAGAACAACATAGAACAAATTTGCCGAGATGACTTCACGGGCGTTGTTGCACGTGTTATAAATAGGACAACATAGAACGACAGCAGGTACGAGCTGCCGTTGCTCAAAGCCGCCCCACAAGGAGGAACATCAGGATGAACGCACGTGATCTGGTTCAGGAAATCATCGAGCGCAAGGGCAAGATCGAGAATGTCTTTTGGATCGCTTGTGGCGGTTCGATGATCGACCTGATGCCGGCCAACGAGCTGCTCAAGCGCGAGGCCACCACGTTTACCTCGACGGTCTACACGGCACGCGAGTTTTGCCTGATGGCCCCCAAGAGCCTAGGGCCGAAGTCGCTCGTTATTGCCTGCAGCCACAGCGGCAACACGCAGGAGGTCGTCGACGGCTGCGAGATGGCGCTGGCCGCCGGTGCCGAGGTCGTCGCCCTCACCGACTGCGAGGGCTCCAAGATCGACAACGGCAAGTGGACCACCTGGGTCTATCCGTGGGGCGAGGGCGTGCCGCAGGCCGAGGTGCCGCAGGGCATCGGCGCTCTGATCGCCGCCGAGCTACTCGACCAGCAGGAAGGCTACGAGGCACTCGCCGACATGTACGAGGGCCTCAAGCAGATGGATGCGCTGCTGCCCGCCGCCCGCGAGAAGGTCAACACCGAGCTGGGCGATCGCTTTGCCGAGCTCTGCCAGCAGCACAAGTTCTTCTATATCCTGGGCTCCGGACCCAACTTTAGCCAGACCTACGCCATGGCCATCTGCTCGCTCATGGAGATGCAGTGGCAGCACTGCTGCTACATCCACTCCGGCGAGTACTTCCACGGCCCGTTCGAAGCCACCGAGCCCGGCGTGTTCTACTTTGTGCAGCTTGGCGCGGGCGAGTGCCGCCCCATGGAGGAGCGCGCACTTGCATTCCTCAACACGCACACCGACACGATCATGGTGCTCGACGCGCTCGAGTACGGCGTGGGCGACGTGCCCGCCAGCGTGCGTTCGTACCTGGAGCCGATCTTCTTCTACAACATGAGCTGCGAGCTGCGTGCCGCCCGCGGCAAGGTCTTCGACCACAGCCCCGAGGTTCGTCGCTACATGGGCATCGAGCAGTACTAGGTACCGGGAATTATCTTTTTTGACGGGGTCTGCGCTGCGCGCGGGCCCCGTTTTGCGTTGTGGCGGCCGGATTCGTGTCTGCGCGAAAACGAAGGTGAATACTTTTCCGCGAAGTGAACGACCTATTTTGGACCCCCGAAACATCCACACTTTTTGATGCCAAAACCGCAGGAAAAACTCGGCGAAACCGCAGGAAACGGCGTCTGAAAAGTGTCGATGCTTCGGGGGCTCGTTTTTGCTCGTTCACTTCGCGGAAAAGTATTCACCTTCGATTCGCAAGGGCACTGCGTGAGTCAAAAAAGCGGGCCGCACCGGGGATTTCCGGCGCGGCCCGCTTGGTATCGCGCTTAGATTTGCAAGGTTGCGGCAGCCAACGGCCTACTTTGCGTCGTAGCCCTCGGCGTCCCACCAGTCGAGCTGGGCGATGTTGTCGCGAATGTGCTGGCAGCTCTTGTGGAAGCCCTCGAGCTCGTGCTCGGACAGGTCGAGCGTGTAGACCTCCTCGACGCCCTCGGCGCCGATCACGCACGGCAGGGATGTGAAGATGCCCTCCTCGCCATACTGGCCGGTCATGAGCGTGGAGGCGGAAAGTACGGCGTGCTCGTTGTGCAGAACGGCAGCGCAGACGCGTGCGGCGGAGTTGGCGACGGCGTACTCGGTGCACTGCTTGCCCTGGTAGGTTACGTAGCCGCCCTTGCGTGCGAGCTCCTCGACCTCCATGTGGTCAAAGGCGTACTTGTCGGGGCTTTCGGCCTGGAGCTCGTTGAGGCTCTTGCCGGCGATGGTCGCGGCCTTAAAGGCAGCCAGCTGGCTAAAGCCGTGCTCGCCGATCATGTAGGCGTCGATGGACTTGGGGCTCACGCCGACCTTCTTGGAGATCTCGGTGCGCAGGCGGGCGGAGTCCAGGCCGCAGCCCGAGCCGATGATCTTCTTGGGATCGTAGCCGGTCAGGTGCCACAGCTCGGTGCACACGACGTCGCAGGGGTTGGAGATGCTTACGAAGATGCCGTCGAAGCCGGCGTCGACGATGCGCTTGGCAAAGGTGCGGGCGGCGTCGGTGGTAAAGAACAGCTCGCCGTCGCGGTTGCCGGCGGCCAGCGCGACCTTACCGGCAGCGTTGACGATGACGTCGCAGCAGGCCAGCTCTTCGTAGTGGTCGTAGCAGTTGACGATCTTGGTGTTGTACGGGACAAACGAAAGGGAGTCGCGCAGGTCCTGGACCTCGGACGTCACCTTGGCCTCGTTGATATCGCACAGGTACAGCTCGTCGGCAATGCCCTGCATGAGCAGGCTGTTGGCGACATGTGCTCCTACGTGGCCCTGGCCGACCACACCAATCTTACGCGTCTGGTACATATATGTATCCTTTCGGCCGAGTTTTTCGCGTCGAACCATTGTAGCGTCCTGCTGTCACTTTGCTAGGCTAAAGCGAAGTAGATTTTTGGGACATGCCTTAATCTCTACTTTTGGAGTGATTTGACCGCTGACGGCATCGCTGGGCGATGTGCTCGCGCGGATGGGGTTGCTCGTTGTACCATAGCTGCAACTGACTCGTAAGGAGCATCCATGCCCATTCGCATTCCCGACGCCCTCCCTGCCGCCGCGCAGCTCGAGAGCGAGAACATCTTTGTCATGACCGAGTACCGCGCGTTGCACCAGGACATCCGTCCGCTGCGCGTGCTCATCCTCAACCTCATGCCCACCAAGATCGCCACCGAGACGCAAATCATGCGCAAGCTCTCCAATACGCCGCTGCAGGTGGAGGTGGACCTGCTGCGCACCAAGACGCACGAGGCCACGCACGTAAGCGCCGGCCACCTGGAGACGTTCTACCGCACGTTCGACGACATCCGCGACATCCACTACGACGGCCTGATCATCACGGGCGCGCCGGTGGAGCAGATGCCGTTCGAGGAGGTCGACTACTGGCCCGAGCTCTGCCAGATCATGGATTGGTCAACCACGCACGTGCACTCTACGCTGCACATTTGTTGGGGTGCGCAGGCCGGCCTGTACCATCATTACGGTATCCAGAAGCACGACCTGCCGGCAAAGGCGAGCGGCGTGTTCGAGCATTATCTGGTGAAGCCGCAAAGCCCGCTGGTCCGCGGCTTTGACGACCGTTTCTATGCTGTGCATTCGCGCAACACCGATGTGCGCCGCGAGGACGTGGAGGCCGAGCCGCAGCTAGAGGTCGTGGCCGTGTCCGACGAGGTGGGCCTGTACATTGTCAAGTCGACCGATAGCCGTCGCTTCTTTGTCTTTGGCCATCCCGAGTACGACACCGACACGTTGCGCCTGGAGTACGAGCGCGACGTGAAGCGCGGCCTTAACCCCCAAGTGCCGGCGCATTACTTCCCAGGTGACGACCCCACCGCCGAGCCGCGCAACGTCTGGCGCAGCCAGGCTCAGTTGCTCTACACCAACTGGCTCAACTACTACGTCTACCAGACCACGCCTTACGACCTGGCCCGAGCAGGCGAGGAGCATTAGGCTACGGCTGCTGCTGTGCCGGCGGCGTGACGAGCGTGGATATCCGGACGGACGAGCGTGGATTTTCGGACATTTACAAATCGAGCGTGGATAATCTCCCACTTTTGGCTTGAAACTAGGCTCAAAACGGGAGATTATCCACGCTCATTTTTTAGGCATGTAGATGCCGATGGCTCGGCTAAGCGACGGTGCGTGCAGAGGCAAAGTCGCATTTGGCGTAGTCTTGAATCTCGACGGGTTTTTCTTTCTGATAATCCGATGGACCAAGGCCTCAAAATGTGGAGACAGGGACCTCTCGACAACCGCCCTACCTGCAGATATAAGCCATCAGCCTAAAACGTCCAAAACCGTCAAGCATTTGGTCAGCGCCTGGACGGTATTTGGTCAGACTTCGCATGAAACCGTCTGGTACGTTTGCGCCGTTCCAAGAGTTGGGAGGCGACATGGGAAACATGACGGCGAATCAAAGACTTGCAAGTCACATTAAGGCGTGCGAACAGCAGATGAGCTGCGTGTACGCGCGCACGGCGGCGGAGGCAAAGCAGATTGAGCGGCGGGCGGGGGCGGGAAGTCTAGAGGCGGTCATGCCGGGGCTGTATGCGCGTCCGGAATACTGGTCCGAGCTCAAGTTTCGGCAGCGTTATCTGCATCGGGTGCGGGCGCTTGCGCAAAAGCACCCTGATTGGACATTTTGCTCCTATACGGCGGCTGTTATCTATGGCCTTTCGGTTTCGCATGCCAATTTGACGCACATCCATATCGCCGCGATGCCGGCCCAATCGACGACGCCCGGCTCTCAGGTCATTCGTCATCGCTATGCTCGTCAAACACGGGCCACCCAGATGGATATCGCCGTAACCGATATCGATCAAACGATTACGGATTGCTTGGTCGATGCATCGTTTGTTGAGGGACTGATCATCGCGGATTCGGCGCTCCATGAGCAACTTTTGTCGAAGGAGCATCTCGTTGAGACTGTCGACAAGCTTGGCCTGAATCGTCGCGGCGTTGTGATGGCGCGCAGGGTTGCACGATGTGCCGATGGGCTGTCGGAAAGCGGCGGCGAGTCCAAGGCGCGTGCCCTGATGATCGAGCGCGGCTGGCAGACGCCGGAGCTGCAAGTTGAGCTGTTCGATCCGGTTGAGCCGGGACGACCGTATCGCGTCGACTACTTGTGGCGCGTGGGCGACCGGCTGATTATCGGGGAGTTCGACGGATTCGTTAAAAGCGAGAAGGCGGCGGAGGAGGGCAAGCTCGCGAAGGCGCAATTTGATGAGCGCCAGCGCGAGTCGAGGCTTTCGCTGCTTGATAACTGCAAAATCGTGCGCTTGTGCTGGGATGATCTAAGGGATCCGACAAAGCTCGATCGCAAGCTCAAGGTCGCCGGCGTGCCGCGTGCGTGCTGAGGCAGTTGCAGGGCGTTTGGCTGCACAAGCGTGGAAAATCGGACACACGAGCGTGGATTTTCGGACGCTTGTTGAATGAGCGTGGATAATCTCCCGTTTTTGGTTCGTAAGGGGGCTCAAAGTGGGAGATTTTCCACGCTCATCTTGCGGGTGCGATGTAGCGGCGATCAGGCGCTGATAATGTGGGGTAGCGGCAGGTCGTGGGCGTCGATGGGGGCGTGGTCGACACGCTGCTCGTCAAAGGCGATGCCGATGATTTGACATGCGGGCGAGAGCGTGGACAGGTAGCGGTCATAGCAGCCGCCGCCATAGCCCAGGCGTGCGCCGGCGCGGTCGAAGGCTACAAGCGGTACGACGATCATGTCGAGAGCTTCGGCAGGCACGATAGGGAAGCGGCTGCTGTCGATGTCCATGGCCGCAAAGGCCCGCGTGGGGTGGGCGATAAACGGAGCCGCGGACGCATCGCCGGCGGCAACTGCCCGCATGCACATGCGCTGGCCACAAGCTGCGGCATCAATTGCCGAGAGCATGCACGGATAGGCCACGCGCCAGCCGCGCGCGGCGGCCGCAGCGGCAAACGCGGCAGGGTCGACTTCGGAACCCATGGCGGCATAGACAGCAACGGTGTGCGGCGCCGCGGCATCCAAGCGATCCATCAGCTCAACAAGCCGCGCGCATACAACAGCAGACTTCGCCGCCCGCACATCCAAATCAAGAGCATCGCGCCGAGCAATCACCGCCCGCCGCAACTCAGCCTTATCCATCCCAGCCTCATCTCCCAAACCTACCAAAAAGGGACAGGTTTATTTTGGCAGCTTTTATCTGGGCAAACGCGATATGGGCAGTAAAGTCACCGCAAATATGCCTGTGAACTGCGCCCTTTGTGGTTGTTTGGGCCTGTGCGTTAATGCTATAACGCCGCAGCGATCGCCTCAGTCACAAACTTATTGAGTGACTCACCCTTCTTTGCCGCTGCCAGCGCTGCTTGCTTGTGGAGCTCGGAGCCCGTTCTTACGTTGAACGAGCCCTTAAAAGCCCGCTCGGGTTCCTTGCCCTTCTCGGCGCAAAACTCAAGGTAATCGTCGACGGCGTCGTGAAAGCACCGCTCCACTTCTTCAACCGTGGAGCCTTCAAATACGATTGCGTCCCTAATGCCGGTGACCATACCTGTTAGCACATGCTGTTCGGCATCGAACTCGACGGGGGCGAAATAACCCTTGTATGCCAAAACGTTACTCATGACTACCTCCGACATCTTGCAGAAATCGAACGATGTTTCGAATGGTCCCCGCTGTCAATTCGTCAGATGGATGCGGCGCGTGCATTACGAATATCCTGCCATCTGATGGCCTGTAGAAGCGAACGCGCGATCCGGATGTCTTGCCTTTGTTGTCCATTTCAAAGCCATATGAAGCCATGACTTTTAAGAAATCGGTATACCGATACGTCGAAGGGCAGCTAAGCAGTTGGGCGATGAGTTTATCGGTCCGCGTCATCCCGCCTCACATTCTGCAACTATATCCTAGTTGCAATTTAAGTCCGATGCAAGCACCCCTACTATAGAACAAGTGTTCGAATCAACACAAAGACACCTGTCTCCTTTGCGGTGGTTTTTGCTGAAGGGCGGGTGTCTGCGGCGGTTTGTCTCGATCTGTAACAGTAACTCGGCAAAATTGGACCTAGATGTTACAGATTGAGACAAAGGGCCGGCGTCATCCGGAAACGTCTCGATTTGTAACATCTGGAGCCAATATTGCCGCCTTAGCGTTACAGATCGAGACAAATCGGCAGACTGCGGCAAAAGAAAAAGGTAGATTTTCGGTCATGTCCCAAAAATCTACCTTTGTGCGTTAGCCCAACAGGTCGACGACGTTAAAGCCGGCGTTGCTCTTGGCGATGACGTCTCGGCCGCCAAAGACACAGGTGGGCGACGCGGCTGCGATGCGCGTCACATCGGAGCCGAGCGAGCGAAGCTCACCGGGCGTGGCGGCGAGCATCTGGGCGCGGCGCTCCTCGCGTGCATGTGGATCGAGCCCGGCCAGGTAGGTCGTGTTGCGGCGCTTGGTGAGCGCGTACGGCTTCACCGGCGCGTCCATGCCGCTCACGCAGCTCACGATAAAGCCCTCAAAGGCGGCCTCGTCGGGCTCAAAGCTGCCGAGCCATTCGCCTGCGCGCGCCACGCGCTCAATCGAAGGATCGACCGCCGGGTCGCGGTAGGTGTAGAACGCCGCCTGACGCTCGCCGGCCGCGCGGAATCCGCATCCGTACGCACCGCCCTTCACGCGGATCTCGTTCCACAGGTAGTCGTAGGAGAGCGCGTTGGCGGCAACCGCCCAGGCGCCCGTCACGTCGATGCCCAGGCGACGCGGGTCGCACGCGCGCGCCGCAAAGCAGATGTCGCTGGGGATGACAAAAGCCTCGTGGCGGTCGCGCGGCTCCGGCACCACGAGCGTGCCGCTGCCAGCGCCGTCGCCCGCGCCAAGCCCCAGGTCGCCCGCGGCGGCCCAGTACGCGTTAAAGTCCTCGTCGCTGCCGGTAAAGCTCGCCAGGCAGCCGTCGGCCACAAAGATGCGGCCTGCCAGCTCGGCAAGCTTGGCGCGCAGGTCGTCCAGTCGCTCGTCAAAGTGCTCGAGCAGATCGCGCAGGAACAGGTAGAAGTCCACGCCCGAAAGCTGCTCGCGCACCACGGCCGAAGGCGAGCTGTAGCTCATCGCGCGACCGAGCGCCGCCGAGTGACCGTTGTTGATAAAGCCCTGCTCAAGCCCAATGCGAATCTGCGTGAGCACGTCGCGCACACGGTCGGCGTCGGCATCGAGCAACAGCGTGCTCGACCACACCTCGCGCGGCAGGCTTGCCAGCGCATCGATCTTCTCGGACAGGGCACCGGCGCTCACCAGCAGGTAGGGGCGCACGCCGTCCACGTCGGGCTGCGTCATGACTTCGGTCGTAAAGCTCAAAAAGCCCAGCTTGCCGGCAAGCAGGTTGTCGAGTTCCTCGGCCGAATGCTCGCGCGTAGGCAGCTGCTTGAGTAGGCGGCAGAGCAGCGTCACGTAGGGCAGGTCCTCAAATGCGACGCAGCTCAGGTCGAAATACTGCATGGCGTAGGCCAGGCGGTTGGTGGGGATGCCGTGGCGCAGGCAGGGGATGGGCGCGGTCGTGTCCACGACCAGCGGCGGCTCGGGGCGCGCCTCGCCAATGTCGGATACACGCAGGCGCGGCAGCGTTGCCTTGTCCTCGGGCGTGTTCTCCGCCTCCTGCGCGGAACGAAGTGCGGCCGTGCGCTCGACCACGTCGGCCAGCTCGGCATCGGTCATGGCGTCGCGCTTGGCTGCCAGCTCGGCGGCTTCGGCACCCTCCGAACCCTCGGCGGCGTCCACCGGCACCAGCTCGACCAGTGCCATGTGGTCGTTTTCCAGCACCAGCTCGCGCAGCAGGTCCTCAAAATAGCTGCCGTCCAGCTCGCTGCGCAGCTCCTCGTACACCGGGCCGTACTTGAGCGCCAGCGTCGCGGCGTCGTCATCGTAGAGCCACGTGCTCAGCGCGTCGCACGCAATGGCCACGCCGTCGGCGATGCCGTAGTCGCGCTGACGCAGGTCGTATTCGTTGCTGCTGATGATGGCTTCCAGGCGCTCGCGCGGAACGCCATGCTCGCATAGGTCGCGGCAGGCGTCCTGGAACACGCGGCGCAGCTCGCGCGCCACGCCGGGCTGTGCGTTTTGCAGCATGATGAGCTCGTAGGGCTGCAGACTCTCGGCCGCGGTGTAGCTCACCACGTTGCCGCCCAGGCCGGCGGCCAGAATGGCCTTCTTAACCGGCGCTTCGTTGGAGCCCAGCAGTGCCTCAAACAGGATGTCCGCCGCGATCGTGCGCTTGCGGTCGAGCGCACTGCCCAGCACCAGGCCCAGGCCCACCAGGGCGTTCTCGGGCGTGGTGGCCATCTCGATGCGCTTGTACTCGCAGGTCACGGGCGCCTGCACGCCCAGCGGATTGGGCGCCAGCGTGGACGGGTCCTCGCCGGCGGCGACGGCAGCGTCCATGCGGCGGCTCGCGGCGCTCGGCTGCGACAGATAGCGCTCGTCCAAAAAGGCCAGTGCGCGGTCCACATCTAGGTCGCCGTAGAGCGTTATATAAGAGTTAGAAGGATTGTAGTGGCGCGCGTGCGTGTCCAGGAACTGCTCGTAGGTGAGCGCGGGAATCGCGCGCGGGTCGCCACCGCTCTCGTGTGCATAGGCGGTGTCGGGATAGAGCGCGGCGTTGACGGCATCGTCCAGCACACTCATGGGGTCGGACAGCGCACCTTTCATCTCGTTGAACACCACGCCGTTATAGCGCAGCGTGCCCTCGCGCAGGCTGGCGGCGCTGCCGTCGCCCTCACGCTCGGCGCCCTCCGGCAGGTCCAGCTCGTAGTGCCAGCCCTCCTGCTCAAAAATGGTCGGCTTGGTGTAGATGGCCGGGTTGAACACCGCGTCCAGGTACACGTCCATCAGGTTGTACAGGTCCTGCTCGTTGGTGGTGGCAACGGGGTAGATAGTTTTGTCGGGGTAGGTCATGGCGTTGAGGAACGTCTGCATGGAGCTCTTGATCAGGTCGACAAACGGCTCCTTGACGGGAAACTTAGCCGATCCGCACAGCACCGAGTGCTCAAGAATATGGAACACGCCGGTGGAATCGGCCGGCGGCGTCTTAAAGCCAATGGCAAAGGCCTTGTTTTCGTCGTCGCACGCCAAGTACAGCAGGCGAGCGCCCGAGGCGGTGTGGCGCAGCACGTAGGCGTCCGAGTCGAGCTCGGGCACGGTCTCGCAGCGCTCAACGGCAAAGCCGTGGCAGGTGGTACCGGGTACCAGCAGCGCGGCGGCAGCGGCGCGCGGGTCGGTTGAGGTGGTGGGCATATGCAGTCTCCTTTGACGCCCCAGCGGGGGCGAATCGAGTCGAATCCTCGAGAGTATACCCATATGGGGCCCTCGACCAATCTGCCGCATGAGCGTGGATTTTCGGACACACGAGCGTGGAAATTCGGACGCCCGCCGCATGAGCGTGGATTTTCGGACGAAATCGGCCGCCAAAAGCCCAAAAACCGTCCAATTATCCACTCTCGCACAGCTCTCATTTTTAAGGCGAGGAATTGCCGCCATATGATCGGACGAGTTTCAACGATTTCGATTTAGTATTTGGCTCGGATGCGGTCGATTCCGATGAAACGCTAGTTGACCACGCGGTAGATTGCGCTTTCTCCCAGACGCCCCGGCAATGCGCAATAAGCCAGATAACGAAGCGATTGCCGGTGCGTCTATCCATAGGGAATTCCGGGAAAGCTTCTGCGGACAGTCAAAAGATTCGTCGGCCCCAAGCGGATTAAAGGTATTTGCATAAGACGTCATTTAACTAGAGACGATGCATATTGAATCGTTCAATGAACTTGCACGCTGTGTCCAACAACGCCGATTGCTGTTTTAAGGGGCTTGATGAAAGAACAGAACCAAAATAATACTTGCATAGTTAGTTATATAAAGTATTATAACGTTATGGGATGAATGAAGGGTTCATCTAAGTGAGTTAGGAGTAAGGGATGTTCAATTTCGATGAGCCTCGTTACGAGAAGGTTGTGAGCGATGCCCTCGCTC
>UQKY01000032.1 GCA_900541785.1 uncultured Collinsella sp. | reverse complement strand
CGCGCCTTTTGCGTTGAGCTCCGTTGAGGTTCGAAGTAGTGGACTAGTTGGCCATGACGCCTTCGGTCCAGGCCTCGACGTCCTCGATACGCAGGACGTTGGCGACCTCGGCAACGCAGTCGACGCTGGCAAGCTCGGCTGCGGCAGCCTGGACGTCCTTCTCGAGTGCGCGGTGCGTCAGGAAGATGACCGAGCAGGCATCGCTGACGCCCGACTTGCCGTCCTCGACCTGGTTGATGAGCGAGATCGAAATGTTGTGCTTGGCAAAGATGTCGACCGTCTCGGACAGGGCGCCCACGCGGTCGGCGACCTTCAGGCGCACATAGTACTTGGTCTGGAGCTCGTCCATGGGCTTAAAGGCGAGGTTGTGACCATAGGGCTCAATCTCGGGCAGCGGAGCCACGCCCCGGCTGATCTGCTCGGAGAGCGACAGGATATCGCCCACGACGGCGCTCGCGGTGGGGAAGGAGCCTGCGCCGGCACCGTAGAACATGGTCTCGCCCACGGCGTCGCCTACCACGTAGACAGCGTTCATGGCACCGTTGACCTTGGCAAGCATGTGGTCGGCGGGGATCAGCGTGGGATGCACGCGGACGTCGACGCCGGCGTCGGTGTTGCGGGCGATGCCCAGCAGCTTAATGGTGTAGCCGAGCTCGCGGGCCTGGGCGATGTCCTCGGCGCCGATGGTACGGATGCCCTGCTGGTACACATCGTCGGTGGTCACGCGGGTGCCAAAGCCGATGGAGGCGAGGATTGCCGTCTTGCTGGCGGCGTCGAAGCCGTCGACGTCGGCGGACGGGTCGGTCTCGGCATAGCCCTTGGCCTGCGCGTCGGCAAGTGCGTCGGCGTAATCGGCGCCTTCGGCGTCCATGCGCGACAGGATATAGTTGGTGGTACCGTTGAGAATGCCGGCGATGGTCAGGATCTTGTTGCCCACCAGGTCGTGCTCGAGCGTGCTCACGATGGGGATGCCGCCGCCGCAGCTGGCCTCGCACTTAATCTGCACGCCGCACGCGCGCGCCTTCTCGGCGAGCGTCTCGACGTGACGGCCCAGCAGAGCCTTGTTGGCGGAGACGACATGCTTGCCGTTCTCGAAGGCAGTGGTGAAGATCTCGGTTGCGGGATGCTCGCCGCCGATCAGCTCGACGACGATGTCGACGGCGGGGTCGGTGACGACGTCGTGCCAGTCACTTGTAAAGGCCTCGCGCTCAATACCGGCTGCTTCGGCCTGCTCCCAGGCAAGCGCGCAGGCGCGGGTCAGCTTAAGGTCGATGCCGTAGGCTGCCAGGTACTCATCGTGGTGGCTCTTGATCAGACGGGCCACGCCGCCTCCGACGGTTCCCAGACCGATCAGACCGACGTTCACGGTGCGCAGGGGTTCGCTCATAGATAGCTCCTTCGTGCATCTTATGGATGGATTACCGCTTAAAGGTTGAGTGCATTCTAGCGTGAACCGAGGGCGCGTGCTCGCCAGGCAACAGGAGTCGCACAAAACGGCACCCCCGAAACGCTGCGGAAACATTGGAAACATGCTCACTACATACGACCTACAGCCTATGTGATTCAGGACGGCAAGTACATCGCCGCCTAGGTGCGTACAAAACGCGACCGGTGAGGCTGTTTTAATCAGGGCAGGGGCGCTTGTAACAGAATGGAAATATTACTTTCACACAATAAAGTGGCTAAACTGTATAAACCGATAGAAATACGCATAATTATGGATAAATGGACAAAGCAAAAGAAAAGTTGAAATAATCGCCACTTTTCTCAACTAAAGCGTCTACTATTTTGCGAACGCCGAACACGGCGAAGGATGGCCTGTCGGGTACCCGAAACCCGACGAGATTTGAGAGGAGAGCCGCATGTCGAGCCTCACCGGTAAGTCATTGAACCCTGTTATGAATCGCAGGAGCGTTATCGCGAGCGCAGCAGGTCTGGGGGCGATGTCCATTCTAGCTGGCTGCTCCTCCAACGGCGGCGACAGCGGTTCCGCGTCGGGCGACGCCTCGTTTAAGATTGGCACCATCGGCCCGCTGACCGGCGCCAACGCGTCCTATGGCAAGTCCGTTACCCAGGGTGTCGAGCTTGGCTGCAAGGATTTCTCGACCAAGGAGCTGCCGCTTGCCAGCAAGGCCGAGGATGACCAGGCCGACGGCGAGAAGGCCGTCAACGCCTTCAACACCCTGCTCGACTGGGGCATGCAGGCCCTCGTCGGTCCGACCACCACGGGTGCGTCGGTTGCCGTTGCCGCAGAGTGCGGTAACGACCCCAAGACGTTCATGATCACCCCATCCGCGTCCTCCGAGGACGTCACCGACGGCAAGGATTGCGTCTTCCAGGTTTGCTTCACCGACCCCAACCAGGGTGTCAACGCTGCCAAGTTCCTGGCAGAGAAATATGCGGACGAGAAGTTCGTGCTGTTCTATAACTCCGGCGACGCCTATTCTTCGGGCATCGCAGATTCCTTTAAGGCCCAGGCCGCTGAGTCCAAGCTCGAGATTGTCGACGAGGAGACCTTTAAGGACGACTCCGCCACGAGCTTTACCAACCAGCTGACCAAGGCCAAGCAGGCCGGCGCCACCATGATCTTTGCGCCGATCTACTACACGCCGGCGTCCGTCCTGCTCAAGAACGCCAAGGACATGGGCTACGACGTCAAGATGATGGGCTGCGATGGCATGGACGGCATCCTGGGCGTTGAGGGTTTCGACACCTCTCTTGCCGAGGGTCTGCTGCTCATGACCCCGTTCTCCGCCGACGACGAGAAGAACGCCGACTTCGTTAACGCTTACAAGGATAAGTACGGCGATACCCCCGACCAGTTTGCCGCCGACGCCTACGACGGCGTGCACGCGGTGGCCGAGGCCGTCAAGGAGGCCGGTCTTGGTGTCGACGCCGATCCGACCGAGGCCGCCGAGAAACTGTCGAAGGCTATGCTCAAGATTACCGTTGACGGTCTGACCGGTAAGCTCACCTGGAACGATAAGGGTCAGGTCCAGAAGGAGCCCACGGCGTACATCATCACCGACGGCAAGTACGTACAGGCCTAATAGACCGCCTTACATAGAGCGGTTTTGATCCCAAGCAGGGGAGGTTTGGCCTTCCCTGCTTGCTTGGTATCTAGGGACGATGTAACGTCCCTGTTTCATACATTAACTGGAACCCTATTCGAAAGGGGGATGTGGAACATGACGGTCTTTATCCAATACCTGGTCAACGGCCTGTCCATGGGCAGCGTCTACGCCATCATCGCGTTGGGCTACACCATGGTCTACGGTATCGCCAAGATGCTCAACTTCGCTCACGGCGACGTCATCATGGTCGGTGCCTATGTCTCGTTCTGCGCCACGTCGTATCTCGGCCTCCCAGGCTGGGCATCTGTAGTTCTCTCTTGTGTGGCCTGCACGGTTCTCGGTGTTCTCATCGAGGGTCTGGCCTATAAGCCGCTGCGCCAAGCAGGCCCGCTGGCCGTTCTGATCACGGCCATCGGCGTGTCTTACTTCCTGCAGAACGCCGCGCAGCTTCTGTGGGGCGCCACGCCCAAGAACTTCACTTCGCTCGTCACCTTCCAGGTGCCGGAGTTCTTGGCCAAGTTCAACGTAAGCGCCGTCTCGCTCGTCACCATCGTCGCCTGCCTGGTTATCATGGCCGGCCTGATGTTCTTTACAGGTAAGACCAAGATGGGCAAAGCCATGCGCGCCGTGTCCGAGGACAAGGCCGCCGCTCAGCTCATGGGCATCAACGTCAACCGCACCATCTCTATGACGTTTGCCATCGGCTCTGCCCTTGCCGCCATCGCCGGCGTGCTGCTGTGCTCTTACTCGCCGGTGCTGCAGCCCACGACGGGTGCCATGCCTGGCATCAAGGCCTTCGACGCCGCCGTCTTCGGTGGCATCGGCTCCATCCCCGGCGCCTTTGTCGGCGGCATTCTCATCGGAATCATCGAAGCGATGGCGCAGGCCTACATTTCCACGAGCCTTGCCAACTCCATCGTCTTTGGTGTTCTGATCATCGTCCTGCTCGTCAAGCCTGCCGGCCTCTTGGGCAAGTACGTCCCCGAGAAGGTGTAGGTGAGCGTTATGAAGTTTCTTAAAGACAAGCAGACGCGTCACGACTTTGTTACGTACGCCATGTGCCTAGTGGCGTTCGCCATCGTGTTCTTTATGCAGTCGAACCACATGATTCCGCGCATGATCGCCGGTCAGCTGGTTCCCATCACGGCCTATATCGTCATGGCCATCTCCCTTAACCTCGTCGTCGGCATCGCGGGCGACTTGTCGCTGGGCCACGCGGGCTTTATGAGCGTCGGCGCCTATACGGGAATCGTCACCGCGGTCGCCCTCGAGAGCGCCGTTCCCTCCGATCCAATACGTCTTGTCATCAGCATCGTGGTCGGCGCCATCGCTGCCGCCATCCTGGGCTTCTTGATTGGTATCCCGGTCCTGCGCCTGAGCGGCGACTATCTGGCCATCGTGACCCTGGCTTTTGGCGAGATCATCAAAGAGATCGTCACCTGCCTCATTGTGGGCGTCGACTCCCGCGGCCTGCACGTGATCTTTAACATCACGGGCAACTCTACGATCGATGACCTGCACCTGCTCGAGGACGGCACCGCCATCATCAAGGGCGCCCAGGGCGCCTCGGGCGTGTCGACGTACTCGACCTTCCTCGCCGGTGCCATCCTGGTCATGGTCGCACTCGTGATCGTGCTCAACCTGGTTCGCAGCCGTACCGGCCGTGCCATTATGGCCGTGCGCGATAACAAGATTGCAGCCGAGTCCGTAGGCATCTCCGTCACCGAGTATCGCATGATTGCCTTCGTGGTTTCCGCTGCCCTCGCCGGTGCTGCCGGAGCTCTCTTCGGCGGTAACTTCTCGCAGCTCTCCGCCACCAAGTTCGACTTCAACACGTCCATCCTCATTCTGGTGTTCGTGGTCCTGGGCGGCCTGGGCAACATGCGCGGTTCCGTCATCGCGGCGGCGTTGCTCACGGTGCTTCCCGAGCTGCTCCGTCAGTTCTCGGACTACCGCATGCTCATCTACGCCATCGTGCTGATCCTGGTCATGATTTTTACCAACAACCCGCAGCTCAAGGCGTTCTTCGGTCGCGTCAAGGACCGCTTTGCTTCCAAGAAGGAGGTGGCAGCCGATGCCCAGTAAATTTGAGTTCAAGAAGGGCAAGATGGTCCCGTATCCTTCTGGCGCCATCGTTCCCGATCGCGACCTGGGCGAGCGCCCTGCACTCGAGTGCATCCACCTGGGCATTGAGTTCGGTGGCCTTAAGGCAGTCGACGACTTTAGCCTGACTATCGGCAAGACCGAGATCGCCGGTTTGATCGGCCCCAACGGTGCCGGCAAGACCACGGTCTTCAACCTGCTCACCAAGGTATACCAGCCCACGCACGGCACCATCCTGCTCGACGGTGAGGACACCTCGGGCAAGTCCGTCTACCAGGTCAACCGCATGGGCATCGCTCGTACCTTCCAAAACATCCGCCTGTTTAATACCATGACGGTGGAGGATAACGTTAAGGTCGGCCTGCATAACCAGGAGCGTTACTCCGGCTTTGAGGGCGTGCTGCGCCTGCCGACGTATTGGAAGCACGAGAAGGCCGCCCACGAGCGCGCCATGGAGCTGCTGTCCATTTTTGACATGGAGCACCTGGCAAACGAGCAGGCTGGATCGCTGCCTTACGGCGCTCAACGTCGTCTGGAGATCGTCCGCGCGCTTGCCACCAACCCCAAACTGCTGCTGCTCGACGAGCCTGCCGCCGGCATGAACCCGTCCGAGACCGCGGAGCTCATGGAGAACATCGTCAAGATTCGCGACACCTTTGGCATTGCCATCATGCTTATCGAGCATGATATGTCGCTCGTCATGAATATTTGCGAGGGTATCTGCGTGCTCAACTTTGGTAAGGTCATCGCCAAGGGCACGGCCGAAGAAATCCAGAACAACGACGCCGTTATCGAGGCATATCTGGGCAAGCAGGATAAGGGGGAGAACTAAATGGCAGAGCCGATGCTTTCCGTCTACAACATCAACGTCTGGTACGGCGCCATCCACGCCATCAAGGACATCTCCTTTAACGTCAACGAGGGCGAGATCGTTGCTCTGATCGGTGCGAACGGTGCCGGCAAGTCCACGACGCTTAAGACCGTCTCGGGCCTGCTGCGCTCCAAGACCGGCTCCATCAAGTTTATGGGCGAGGACATTACCCATACGCCTGCCGACAAGCTGGTGGGTAAGGGCTTGGCTCAGGTCCCCGAGGGCCGTCGCGCCTTTTTGCAGATGACGGTCGAGGAGAACCTGGAGATGGGCGCCTACACGCAGCCCAAGTCCACGGTTGCCCCGGGCCTTGAGCGCGTCTACGAGCAGTTCCCGCGCCTGAAGGAACGCCGTCGCCAGGTCGCCGGCACCCTTTCGGGCGGCGAGCAGCAGATGCTCGTTATGGGCCGCGCCCTTATGAGCAACCCCAAGCTGCTCATGCTCGACGAGCCTTCCATGGGCCTGGCGCCGATTCTGATCGAGCAGATCTTCCAGATTGTCGAGGACCTGCACAAGGCCGGCACCACGGTGCTCCTGGTCGAGCAGAACGCGCAGATGGCGCTCTCGATTGCCACGCGCGGCTACGTGCTCGAGACCGGCAAGATCACCATGACCGGCACGGGCCAAGAGCTGCTGCACGACGATAACGTGCGTAAGGCATATCTCGGAGGCTAACCCATCCAACAAAAGGGGCGCTGACTATCCCGGTCAGCGCCCCTTTTTAAGTTGCGGTGAAATAGGGACTAATTGGGGGTTCCAGACGCCAAAACAGTCCCTATTCCACCGCAACTTCATGGGAGCGTGCGACAATGCCCGTCCCAAATTAGCAACCCTGCACCAAGATAAGGCCCCGTTCTGGAGTGTGTCGGAACGGGACCTTGGTGGTTGAGATCTATCGAGTTTTGTTCGCTAGTCTACCTTTTGTCCGCATGTTGGGCAGAACTGGGCTTCGGGTACGAGCGGGGTTCCGCAGTGACGGCAGAAGCGGGCGGGCTCGGCCGGAGCTGCCGGTGCCGTCGGCATCGCAGGTGCTGCGGGTGCCACGGCGTTCTGCTGGGCGCGCTTTTGGCGACGACGCTGCTTGCGCTGGGGCTTGGGCGTTGCGGCTGCCATGCCGTTTGCTGCCCTCGTGCGCTTCTTGCGGATGCAAAGGATAACGATCGCGCCACCGATGATGAGGACGATCGCCACGCCACCGCCAATAACAAACGGCAGGTGAGTCTGGACAAAGTAGAGCACATCCTCAGGCAGGGAATGGGGGATATTGGACTTGTAGATGTTTACGTGAACTGTGGAGGGGTCCTCCTCATCATTGTAAGTCGTCATTATTTTGCGATCGACATTCAGGAATGATAGACGACATTTATGGGGGTCAAACTCGTTTTTCGCCCCAGTATTTGTATCGACGAGGCATGCCGCGAATTTGTCGTCGTTTGAGCTTACACCGAGTAGGGTGCTGCCATCTTGCGATGCATCGGCAAGCCCTCCATCGATGAAGGGGAAAGCGATCGAGCTGATGATCTTATCGCTTGCACAATCGTAAACACCGAGGTTCGCGTCTTTTTCATTCAGGCGGTAATACCCATCTTCATCTTCTTCAAAAAGATCATTCGTGCCTTTTTTAATATAAATGAAATAATAATCAGTCGATGCCGACGGACTGTGCCAGCCGGGGGCGTGGTCGTCATCGTTAAAAAGAACACTCATATTTCCGTCGCTGTCAGCTTTTATTAGGGCTGTGTCGCTTTGAAGATATATTTCCTCCGATTTAGAGCTGGGGTTAATGTATTCAATGTCCGAAGACCTGTCGTCATTTTTTACACTAACGGTTTTCAGTTCCGTCGATCCCGTATCACAGTTGAAAACTCTAAGTGAAACAATGCCTTTCTCAGTATTGTCTGGCAAAGTATAGAGACGACTCATGTCTTTTGAGTAGCTGTACGAAGAGTCCTCTTTATCTGATTGATATGTCTGGATCAGTTTGTCGGATTCAAGGTCATAGATTTCGACCTTTCTAGGATCGCCTTCATTGTCATAGTGTTCCACGGCTGCTCTTTTACCGTCATCGGAGACGGCTACTTTGCTGTAGGCATATTTGGCCGAAGCGATGGGGTGCACTGCTTGGGTCTGGTTGTCTGGAGAGAATACGACCAAATTGTTGCCGTCTACCCAGTAGAGCTGATCGCTGTGCGTGCGGTATACGGAATCAAGGCTTTTCTCAGGGATGGCAATGGGGCTCGAACTGCCATCATTGAAATTGATGAGAGAAATGCTCTTTACGCTATAACTATCATCGCAATCGTACAGGTAGCCGAACTCAGTATTGCCGTTTGTGGTGATGAACGAGTTTTCGCTACTGGTCTTAAAGCTGTACGACTTCTCCAGCTCAGGCGTTGGTACGCTGCCGCTGGCTAATGCTGCTGGAGGGGCTGCGAACGGAGACAAGGCCGCGATCAGGCCGATGGCGACTGCCGCGATTCTTCCGCTCTTCTGGATGCTCTTAAACATGGCAATCCTTTCCTCTAAATACGAATGCGATACTGCCATGGTTAATCGGGATTCCGAAATCTTGTTGCGCAACATTCGCCATCGGCAACATTTTTCGGCCAGCTGTGCCGTCCCCAAGAGATCATTCTGAGTTGCGGTGAAATAGGGACTAAATGGGGGCTCCAGAGGCCAAAACAGTCCCTATTCCACCGCAACTTCATGGGGATGTGTGACAATGCCCGTCGGAAAACATCTGCTGTCTTTGGGGGCCTATCTATGCTGTACGAGTTTTGTGCCGAGAACTTTGAGCGAGTGCCGGCGGCCATCGAGGCCGGTGCGGGGCGCATTGAGCTGTGTGACAACCTCGCCGTCGGTGGCACCACGCCTTCCGCTGGCGTTATCAGCGCTACGGTCAGCTACGCTCACGAGCATGACACGCGAGTGATGTGCATGATTCGTCCGCGTGGTGGCGACTTTCATTACAACCAGGACGAGCTGCGCATGATGGAGATGGACCTGGGCCTTGCTGTGAGCGCCGGCGTTGACGGCCTGGTCTTTGGCTGCTGCAAGCCTTGCGCTGGCGGCTGGGCGCTCGACGAGCTCACCCTCGGCGCCCTCGTTATGGCCGCGGGGTGTGCGACCGAGGAATGCAAGCGCGAGCCCATCGACATCACCTTCCACATGGCATTTGACCAGCTCTCGCCCGAGGCTCAGCTCGATGCGATTGATACACTTGTCGACTGCGGCGTTACGCGCGTCCTCACGCATGGCGGCGCTGCCGGTGCGTCGATCGAGGATAATTTCGATCACCTGGCTCGTTTATTCGAGTATGCGGGCGATCGTTTGACCATCCTTCCCGGCGGCGGCATCACTACGGCAAATCGCGACGCGGTCGCGGCGGCGCTAGGCGTTTCCGAGCTCCATGGCACCAAGATCGTGCCGCTGGAGGTATAACCCGTGGCGCTGGTATTTGACGTTCAGCAGGCGAGCGGTAAGCCCGACGATAATCGTCGCCCTGGCACCGCGTGCCCCTTTTGCGATACCGAGGAACTCGCCAACATCATCCAGCGCGATGGCGACTGCATCTGGCTCGAGAATAAGTTCAAGACCTTGCGGGCCACCCGTCAGACCGTATTGATCGAGTCGGCCAATCACGATGCCGACCTGGTGACCTATGAACCGGATGAGCTGCATCATGTGATGCGGTTTGCCCTGGGCTGCTGGCAGCAGATGATCGATTCCCAACAGTACCGCAGTGTGCTCATGTACAAGAACAAAGGCCCGCTTTCGGGCGGCAGCCTCATCCATCCGCATATGCAGATTGTGGGTCTGGAGCGGGAGGACGGTTATGCAGCACTAGCCCCCGCCAACTTCGAAGGCATCGATGTCTGGCGACACGGGAGGGTCGCGGTCAACATCTCAACCGAGCCGATCATGGGATTCTTTGAGGTCAACGTCTCGGCTCCACAGGGAATCGCCGCCAGCGATGACGCCCGCGACCAAGCCGAAGCGGACCTGTTTGCCGATGCGATTCAGGTGGCCCTGCGCTATATCCTGCACGAGCACCATGGCGGTCGCGCGGAGTCGTACAACTTGTTCTTCTATCACCTGGACGGCCGGACCATTGCCAAGGCTCTGCCACGTTGGGTGGTTTCGCCCTACTTTGTGGGCTATCGTCTGGCCCAGGTCAATGCCGAGACCACGCTCGATATCGATGCTGAGCGCCTGCGTGCGCATCTGGAAACGCTCGCGTAGCAAGGCGAGCGCTTGCGAAAAGAGTGCTGCTTAGCGTGCCATCGCGTCGCGCCCGGCCTCGACCCGCTTGCGCTGTTTGGCGCGCTCCTCGCCGGTCAGACGTTCAAAGAGATGTCCGATAAGCGAGGCGAGTACCTGCTGAAACAGCGTGCCGCACATGACGGGGAACACGACTTCGCCGGGAAAGTACTGCGTGGCGATGACGGCGCCCGAAGAGATGTTGCGCATGCCGCAGGTAAAGCACATGGTGGTCGTCTCGCTATACGGCAGATGCAGGGCACGTGCGACCAGGATGCCGATGATAAAGCCACTGATGGCGAACGAAAGGATAAAGAGGGCGACTTCCAGGCGCACCGCGTTCATGTGCAGCACGTACTCGCTCATGGCGGTGGAGTTGGACGCGATGACGCCCATCATCATGAACTTGCAGGCGGGCGAAAGCGCGGGGGAGAGTTTCTCATGACCCCAGCCGCGCGTGAGTTCGTTAATGACGATACCGAGCACGGCGGGTATGGCGATCATAAAGGCCATATTTTGCATCATGCTCGGCACGTCGATCGAGACGGTGGCGCCCAGCAGGAGCTTGAGCGTAAGAGGAATCGTCACAGGTGAGATGACCGAGGACGTCAGGATGATGGTGAGCGCGAGCGGGCCGTTGCCGCCGAACATGCTAATCCACATAAAGGCAGTGACTGCCACGGGTACGCTGTACTCGAGCACGATGCCACAGACAAGGTTGGGATTGGAGCCAAAGAACAGTGAGCCCATGGCATACGCTGCGATGGGGATGATCACAGCCGAGACAAATAACGCCAAAATCAGATGCAGGGGACGGCGGAACACCTCAGCCACCTGATGAAAGGTGTTGCTGAGCGCGCCTTGGAACGTCATAAAGGCAAACAGGGTGGGAACGATGGGCTTAAGTACGCCGATCTGCTGGGGAAAGAGCACGCCGAGCGCCACACAAATCGGAACGATGACCTGCATGTGCCCCGCGAGAAACTTGCCCAGTCCAACCCATTGCTTCATATACTCTTGTGACTCCCTTTGCTCGTGAATCCGTTTTGAATGGATATGCTAGACGCTCGCATGCGTCCGTGCGTCAGAAACGCTCGAATATTTCGAGGTTATTACCGGCATCGTTTACCGAAACCGCGGCGTGCTGCGGTGATTTGCGTCCGCGCTGCACGGTATAATAAATCCGTTCAACAGATCTGCCTGCCGAAGCGGGCATACACAGAGGACTCATCGCTATGAACCGTGAGAGGTATCGCGGCGACCTGCCCCTATCGGGGGTGGGCGCCTATGTCATCGCTTAAGACGACGCATCGCTGGGCGGTCGCTCAGCAAAACCCCGAGCTCGAAAAGGAGCTTTCGGCTGGCCTGGGCATACCCGGGCTGGTGGCGCGCATTATGGTTGCGCACGGCATTACATCCATCGAGGAAGGGCAGCTGTTTTTGACGCCTTCGCTCGATCGCGACTGGGCTGACCCACTCATTATCCCGGGCATGTCGGTCGTTGCCGACCGCGTCGAGCGTGCTATTCGCAACCACGAGCACATCGCCGTCTTTGGCGATTTTGACGTCGACGGCATTACGTCGACTTGTCTGTTGACCGAGGCGCTACGTTCGTTTGGCGCCAACGTCACGCCGTTTATTCCGCATCGCTTTGACGAGGGCTACGGCTTGTCGCGTGCGGCGCTCGACCGCGTCAACGAGCTCGCCCGCCCTCAGCTGATCGTGACCGTCGATAACGGTATTGCCGCCAAGGAAGAGGTCTCCTATCTGGAGAGCCTGGGGATCGATTTGGTGGTCACGGACCATCACGAGCCGTCCGACCAGGTGCCGCAGGGCGTGCCCCTGACCGACCCCAAGCTCGAGGACGAGGGCCCCTCACGCGAGCTTGCCGGTGCCGGCGTGGCGCTTAAGCTGGTGCAGGTCCTGGGCGAGCGTTTGGGCAAGCCGTCGTATTGGCGTTCGCTGATAGAGGTCGCGGCGCTGGGCACCGTGTCCGACATGATGCCGCTCACGCCCGAGAATCGCGCACTGGTCGCCGAGGGCATCCAGCAGATGCGCGTGACGGCCCGCCCCGGTTATATCGCGCTTGCCGCACTTGCCAAGGCCGACCTTTCTACCATTACGGCCGATGGCCTGTCGTTTTCGCTCATTCCCCGCTTGAACGCCGCGGGTCGCATGGCCGATCCCAAGCTGGCGCTCGACTTGCTGCTTGCCCGCGACCCTATCGAAGCGAGCGCGCTTGCCGCCGAGCTCGAGGAGATCAACCGTCAGCGTCGCGAGATCGAGGCAGAGCTCACGCGCGATGCCATGGCAAAGGTCGAGGAGACCTATGACGGCGGGCGCGCAATCGTCGTGGGTGGCGAGGGCTGGCACGAGGGCGTCAAGGGTATCGTGGCGAGCCGCCTGACCAACCGTTATCACGTGCCGGCGCTGCTGTTCTCGATCGAAGGCGGTATCGCTCGCGGTTCGGGTCGCTCGGTGGGCAAGGTCAACCTGTTCGACGCCGTAGAACGCTGCTCCGATCTGCTGATTCGTCGCGGCGGGCATGCGGGTGCGGTGGGCGTGACCATCGAGGCGTCCAAGCTCGACGAGTTCCGTCGTCGCCTTTCCGCCGTGCTGTCCGAGCTTCCCGCCGAGGACTTTGAGGACACCGACGAGGTTGCCGCCACCGTTGACCTCTCCGAGCTGAATATCGAGACCATCGAGCAGATCTCCCGTCTTGAGCCGTTTGGCCAGGGCAACAAGGTGCCGCTGTTGGCGGCCGAGGGCGTGACGATGTGCGATCGCGCCGTGGTGGGCAAAACCGGCGAGCACATGCGCTTCGTGGCGACCGATGGCGCCGCGAGTGTGCCGGCCATTATGTTCCGCGTGCCGCAGATCGATAAGCTCATCAATTGCGATAGCGCCGTCGATTTGGTGTTCGAGGCCGTGGCCGAGCATTGGCAAGGTCGCGTAAAGCCAAAGCTCATGATCAAGGATGTCTTGGTCCGCGATACCACGGCTCCCAGCGTTGACGACCCGGCATGTGAGCTTCGCCGCGGCGTGGAGCCTGCGGACGTCGGTCTTCGTCTGGAGTCCCGCAAGCGCCAAACGCTCGCCCAGCTTTCCTATACCGAGCTGACGCGCTCGCTTATTCATAGCTTTATCGGCTCGAACCAGCCGCACCGCGCGCAGGTCGAGGCGCTCGATGCCCTGGCCGATCACCAAAGTGTTCTGGCCGTTATGGGAACGGGGCGCGGCAAGTCTCTTATCTTCCATGTGCATGCTGCGCGCGAGGCGGTCCTTCGCGGGCGTGCGAGCATCTTTGTCTATCCGCTGCGCGCGCTCGTTGCCGACCAGGCCTATCACCTCTCGTCGACGATGGCCGCGCTCGGCATTGGCGTGGGCGTGCTGACTGGCGAGACCGTGGAGGCGGCGCGCGATGACGTGTTTGCCGGCTTGGCTTCGGGCCGCACCGGCATCGTGCTCACGACGCCCGAGTTCCTGTCCATTCACCGCGACCGCTTTGCGCGTTCGGGGCGCATCGGTTTTGTCGTTATCGATGAGGCACATCATGCCGGTCTTGCCAAGGGCGGCGACCGCAGTGCCTATCTCGACATGCCCGATATCCTCAAGGCCCTGGGCGATCCGGTCGTTATGGCCGCGACTGCCACCGCAACGGCTCCGGTTGTTGCGGAGCTTGCCCGCGTGCTGCCGATTACCCGTACGGTGGTCGACGAGACGGTGCGCGAGAACTTGCAGCTCGAGGATGACCGAGACCTTGCGAGCCGTGAGAACCGCCTGGTGTCAATCGTGGCGACGGGGGAGAAGACCGTCATCTACGTCAACTCGCGCGACCAGTCTGTGGCGCTTGCCAAGACGCTGCGCAAGCGGGTGCCCGATTGCGCGACCCGCATCGCGTTCTATAACGCGGGGCTTGCGCGCTCCGATCGTCGCCGTGTCGAGGAAGCGTTTCGTGACGGAAGCCTCAGCTGCATCGTTTCGACCTCTGCCTTTGGTGAGGGCGTGAACCTGCCCGATATCCGCCATGTCGTGCTCTACCACATGCCGTTTGGCGCCATCGAGTTCAACCAGATGAGCGGACGCGCCGGTCGCGACGGCCGACCTGCCGTGATTCACCTGCTCTATTCGTCGCGTGACGCTCGCATTAACGAGCGCCTGCTCGACTGCTACGCGCCCGAGCGCGACGAGCTCGTCACGCTCTATCGCGCGCTGCAGACTATGTGGCGCTCCAACCGCGGCAAGACCGGAGACGACTCGTTTAGCGCGAGCGATATCGACATCGCGCAGATGTGCCTTGCCATCGACGCGCGCACGCCGGTTGACGAGCGCTCGGTGGCAAGCGGTCTGGGAATCTTCGAAGAGCTTGGTTTCTGCCGCGTTTCGGGATTTGACGATACGCGTCGCATCTCAATGGCCGAAAACCCGGGCCGTGTGCAATTGAGCAGGTCAATCCGCTATTTGGAGGGCTTACGCTCGCGCATGGAGTTCTCGGCTTTCCGGAGCTGGGCGCTCGATTCGTGCGCTTCTGATATGCTAGCCAAAGTTAACCGCCCGATCGTACCGCGGGCCTAGGGGAAGGGGACCTCGATGGATGCCGCAGCCCGTACCGCCCATGATTCCACCCTCCAGCCGTTCTCGGAGATGGAGCACTATAAGCATGCCGATGAGCTGCCGCCCGAGATTATGGCGGACAGCTACGACAAGCTGGAGCGCCTGTGCCTCAAATATATGAATGAGGACGACTTTTCTAAGGTGGAGCAGGCCTATTGCTTTGCTGCTGAGAAGCACTGCAACCAAAAGCGGCGCTCGGGTGAGATGTACATCAACCATCCCGTCGAGGTGGCCATCATTTTGGCCGACCTCAAGATGGACTGCGATGTGGTGTGCGCCGCGCTGCTGCACGATACCGTCGAGGATACCGAGACCTCGCTTGCCGATGTGTCCGGCCTGTTTGGCGATACGGTAGCCGAGCTCGTCGATGGCGTGACCAAGCTCACCAACATCGAAGTCGACAGCATGGACGAGAAGCAGGCCCTCACGCTGCGCAAGATGTTCCTCGCCATGTCCAAGGACATCCGCGTCATTATCGTTAAGCTTGCCGACCGCCTGCATAACATGCGTACGCTGGCGGCCCTTCGCGAGGACCGTCGCCTGTTTAAGGCTCGCGAGACCATGGACGTGTATGCGCCCCTGGCCGACCGTCTGGGCATGAGCTCCATTAAATGGGAGCTCGAGGACCTGTCTTTCTTCTACCTGGAGCCCGATGCCTACCAGCGTATCGCGCGCATGGTGGCTGAGTCACGCGAGGTTCGCGAACGCTATCTGGCCGAGACCATCAAGACGCTCACCGACGAGCTCAACCGCATTGGCCTGGAGGGCTTCCAGATTAATGGCCGTTCCAAGCACTATTGGTCCATCTACCAAAAGATGAAGCGCAAGGGCAAGGAATTCTCCGAGATCTACGATTTGGTGGCGCTGCGCGTTATTACCCATTCGGTGCGCGATTGCTACTCCACGCTCGGCGCGGTGCATACGCTGTGGCACCCCATGCCCGGTCGCTTTAAAGACTATATCGCCATGCCCAAGGTCAATAACTACCAGTCGCTCCATACGACGGTTATCGGCCCCACGGCCCGCCCGCTCGAGATTCAGATTCGAACCTACGAGATGCATGAGCAGGCCGAGTACGGCATTGCCGCCCACTGGCTCTATAAGAAGTCGGGCGGATCGTCTGCGTCTAAGACCAATGATGCCCAGCGTCTGGACGACCAGATTAACTGGCTCAAACATTCGCTCGATTGGGCTGCTTCTGACGAGATTACGGACGCCAAGGAATACCTGCATTCGCTGAAGGTCGATCTGTTCGACCAGGAGATCTTCGTCTTTACGCCCAAGGGCGAGGTTATGGCGCTTCGTGCCGGCTCCACGCCGCTCGACTTTGCCTATGCCGTTCACACCGAGGTGGGCAACCACTGCGTCGGCGCTAAGATCAACGGTGCGGTGGCCCCGCTCACGCACGAGATCAAGACGGGCGACCGCGTTGAAATCCTTACCAACAAGAGTTCCAAGCCGTCGCGTGATTGGCTCAAGATCGTCAAGACACCTTCGGCTAAGTCAAAGATCCGCCGCTATTTTGCCGCTGCAACCAAAGACGATGACGCTGCTGCCGGCCGCGATATACTGGCCAAGGACCTGCGCAAGCGCGGGTATGGCATCTCTACGCCGCGATCCACGCGTGCGCTCAACGCTGTGGCGGAGCAGTTTAACTACAAGCAGCTCGAGGACCTGTTTGCCGCCGTCGGCGCCGGCAAGGTTGCCCCGCGCGCTGTGGGTAACAAGGTCGAGCAAATCTTGGACCCCAAGCCCGAGGAACAGGTCACCAAGGCCGAGGCTATCGCCGAGGTCGTGAAACAGCCGGCCCGCGGCTCCAACCGCAAGCCGCAAAAGCGTGGCAAGAGCGCCAGCAACGGCATTATCGTCAAGGGCGAGAGCAACAGCGGACTGCTGGTCCGTCTGGCGCATTGCTGTAATCCGGTGACAGGCGACGATATCGTCGGCTTCATCACGCGCGGCCGTGGCGTTTCGGTGCATCGCGCCAACTGCCCCAACGTCAAGGGCCTTATGGAGCATCCCGAGCGCATGATCGAAGTGGAGTGGGACGGCGCTGCCGACACCCTCTTCCAGGTCGAGATCGTAGTCGAGTGCCTGGACCGCATGGGCCTTCTCAAGGATGTCACCATCGCCATTGGCGATGCAGGCGGCAACATCCTTTCCGCCGCCACCTCGACCAACCGCGAGGGTATTGCGACCCTGCGCTTTATGGTCGAGATCTCGGACGCGAGTGGTCTGGATCCGCTGCTGGCCTCTATCAGCAGCGTTGACTCGGTCTACGACGCGCGCCGCCTGATGCCCGGCGAGGGTGGAGCCCAGCTTAAGCGCCGCGTTTAGTCGCGACGAACGTGCCACATTATCGATATTCGCTACACTCGAGGCATCGTTCGATGCCTCGAGTTCTATAGAGAGGAGAGGGACATGAGTGCTGTGTCCTTGGATGTAACTCCCAAGGGATCGGTCGAGATCGAGACGCTCGTAAATGGTCCCATTCAGACCAATAGCTATGCTGTTATTTCGGACAATGAGTGCGTGATTATCGACCCCGCATGGGAAGGCGAGCGCTTGGTAGAGCATATTCGAGCCAAGCATCCCGGCGTACACATGCTTGGCGCCGTATGCACTCACGGCCATGCCGATCATGTTGGTGGTGTTGCCGGCGTGCGAACCACCGTTGGCGAGGGTTGTCAGTATGAGCTGTGTGCTAAGGATGTGGCGGTGCCGCATGCGAACATCGAGGAACAGCGAGCTATGTGGGGCATTGAGACGCCCGACCCCGGGGAGCCGACGCGCCTGCTCGCCGAGGGCGATGCTATCGAGGTGGGCGATATCTGCCTGCAGGTGATCGAGACACCAGGGCATACGCCGGGCGGAATCGTCTTGTTTGCTGCCACCGAGCAGGGGAACATTGCCTTTGTGGGCGACACCCTGTTTCCGGGTGGGCACGGCCGCACCGATCTTTCTGGAGGAGACGAGGCAGCGATTCTGCGCTCGCTCTCCAAGCTCGCCCGGCTTCTCCCGCCCGATACCGTTTGCCTAACCGGCCATGGCGATTCGACCACTATGGCACGCGAGCTCATGCAGAACCCTTTCATGCAGGTGTAGCTTTACAGTCGGCTTCTGAAGCACGAGAAGCGTCCAAACGTCAAGCTATTTTTCCCCAACGGGTCGATTTCGTAGGGCAAACGGTCAAAAAAGTCTGTTTGGACGATATTCGTGAACAAACGAACGTTTATGCTCGGGTGCGCCGTGGTAAAATCACAGGCGTTATCGGAGCAACCTTACAGGAGGTTTCTTTTATGCTCGTCAACGCAGCAGACATGCTCAAGAAGGCCGAGGCCGGCAAGTACGGTCTCGGTGCCTTCAACACCAACAACCTCGAGTGGACCCTGGCTATTCTCCAGGCCGCCGAGGAGGCCAAGTCTCCGCTGATCCTTCAGTGCACCGCTGGTGCCGCTAAGTGGATGGGCGGTTTCAAGGTCTGCGCCGACATGGTCAAGGCTGCCGTCGAGGCCACGGGCGTTACCGTTCCCGTCGCCCTTCACCTCGATCACGGTTCTTACGAGGACTGCTTCAAGTGCATCGAGGCCGGCTTCACGTCCATCATGTATGACGGCTCTCACGAGGAGACCTTCCAGCTTAACCTCGACCGCACCAAGGAGCTCGTTGAGCTTGCCCACTCCAAGGGCATGTCCATCGAGGCCGAGGTCGGCGGCATCGGCGGCACCGAGGACGGCGTGACCTCCAACGGCGAGCTCGCTGACCCCGCTGAGTGCAAGCAGATTGCTGACCTGGGCGTCGACTTCCTCGCCTGCGGCATCGGCAACATCCACGGCGTGTATCCCGCCGACTGGGCTGGCCTTTCCTTCGAGCGTCTGGGCGAGATCAAGGCCCAGACCGGCGACCTGCCCCTCGTTCTGCACGGTGGCACCGGCATCCCCGAGGATCAGATCAAGAAGGCCATCTCCCTGGGCATCTCCAAGATCAACGTCAACACCGACCTGCAGCTCGTCTTCGCCAAGGGCGTCCGCGAGTACATCGAGGCTGGCAAGGATCAGCAGGGCAAGGGCTTTGATCCCCGCAAGCTCCTCAAGCCTGGTCGCGACAACATCGTTGCCCGCACCAAGGAGCTCATGGAGGAGTTTGGCTCCGTCAACAAGGCGTAAGCGTCGCTAAACTTCCCGTCGGAAGCCCCGTCCCCCTACACTGTTTCCTTTGCGCTCACCTGGCTTCGCCAGAAGTCGCGCCAAGGAAACAGTTCCGGGGGACGGGGCTTCCTTCGTTTAACGCCGCAGGGTTACTGGGCTGAATTTATTTATTGACTACCGTTCGGCGGCGTTGATGGCTCCCTTGTTGGGGCTTTCTTTTTATCTCGCTACAATGGGCTTCAAGCGTTCTAGTGACTTGGAGTTTGGTATGGCTGTTATTGATGTGCTGCCTTCGGATGGGAAGGTTATTGACGAGGGTCCTGTTGGTTGCTCTGTTGATGTTTGTTGTGATGATTTTCGTCATCTCGATATTGGTCTGCCGCCTGAGATTCTTCGACTTAAGGATGCCGGGTATTTGACGCAGGCTGTTGCTGCTTGCGATCGCCTTTTGGAGCAGAACCCTGAGCCTTCGCTGGCGGCTTGTGTCCGTGCCGGGCGGTATCGCATGCTCGAGACGCCGCTTCATTTTTCGGTGTCGCGCGATCAGGCTATTGCGATGATTCGCGAGGAGTGGCCAGAGTTTACCGAAGAGCAGTTTGATGACCTGATTAATCGTAAGCGTATTGACTGGCGCTTTATCGATGGCGAGCTGTTCGTTCTCGACAACTTCCTCGATTCGCTTCGCGTGTACCCTAAGGAGGTTCCGGGCCTGCGTCCCGATTCTACGGACGGCATCGCGCTGCGTAACCAGATGCTCAGGGAGATGGAGTCGCAAAACGGGTTGACTCGTGCCATCACGCTTAAGGCATCCGTGTCTGTCCCCGGGGCTCTGAAGGGAGAAGCTGTTCGCGCGTGGCTACCCGTTGCCGCCGCCTGTCGTCAACAGTCTCATATCGAGGTTCTTGATATGACGTCGGGGGGTACCGTTGCCTCTGAAAATGTTTCAGCTCGTACTGCCTCTTGGACATCTTCGACTGAACATTCATTCTCGGTGACCTATCGCTATCACATCGATGCCGCCTATTGCGATATCTATGGTGGCGCGCTCCCATCGCATACGTGCATGGACACGCCACTGCCCGAGGACACTTCCGAGGATCGTCCGCACGTTGCGTTTACGCCGTACTTGCGACAGTTGACGGAGCGTGTTATAGACGGGCTCGAGGATCCGCTCGATCGCGCTCGTGCTATCTATGATTACCTGACGCAACATATCGACTATCGCTATCAGCCACCGTACCTGCTTTTGGGATCTATTGCCGACGACTGTGCGCATTCGCTCCGCGGCGATTGCGGCGTTATGGCGCTCACGTTTATCACCATGTGTCGCATCGCGGGGGTGCCTGCTCGTTGGCAGAGCGGCCTATATGTTGCGCCCGATTCGGTGGGACCGCACGATTGGGCCGAGTTCTACACACCCCAGACCGGTTGGCTTAACGCCGACGTTTCGTTTGGCTCCTCGGCACGCAGGATGGGGGAGGAGTGGCGCCGTCGTCACTACTTTGGCAATCTCGATCCGTGGCGTATGGTGGCCAACGATCGATTCCAGGCTGAGTTTGTGCCTGCTTTCGATGGTATGCGCGAGGACCCCTATGACAACCAGATGGGCGAGGCCTCGGTTGACGGACGTGGATGTCGTAAGCGGGAGATGTTGCGCAAGGTTGAGCTTATCGAAATGCTCGAAGTTCCATTTTCGGACTAATCAACAGAAAGCTGTGATAAACTAACTCACGCATTACGTGCCCGAGTGGCGGAATTGGCAGACGCAGTGGACTCAAAATCCACCGTTGGCAACAACGTGCGAGTTCGAGTCTCGCCTCGGGCACCATACATGCAAAAGAGCGTTCAAGGGGGTCAAGGCCCCCTTTTTCGTGCCGAACTCGCGTGAGCGCGCGGAGTGTTAAGCAAACAGGCCTGTGGCCTGTTTGTAGCGGAGCGTGGCGAGGGCGCCATGCGACCGAAGCCCGGGGCTTCGCGAAGCGAAGTCCCTTCGAGTCTCGCCTCGGGCACCATACATGCACCTTTCAAGGGGGGTCAAGGCCCCTTTTTCGTGTACGTAATGTGATAGCGCGCGGTACGTGTTATTATTCGCAAGGCGTTGTTCCCGCAATGCCCTAAAGAGGAACCCGAGGGTTCCCACCTTTTGGCGCCAATGAGCAGCTGACTGGTCATACAACTTAGATTCCCTTCCTCATACCGAGGATGTCTATGTGTACGACCTGGTTGCAAAGAAGCGCCGGGTTATTTTTTTATGAATGGAGGTAGGGAAAATAGCTAAGTCTGATGACACCCGCATCAACGACGAGATCACTGCATCTTCGTGCCGTTTGATTGGCGTCGATGGCTCTCAGCTCGGCCTGTTCGCCATCCGCGATGCCCAGCGCGTCGCTGACGATCAGGGTCTCGACCTGGTCGAGATCGCTCCCAACGCGGAGCCGCCGGTCTGCAAGGTCATGGACTACGGTAAGTTCAAGTACCAGCAGGCCATGAAGGCCAAGGCCGCTCGTAAGAACCAGTCTAAGGTCGAGGTCAAGGAAATGAAGTTCCGACCCAAGATCGACGTTGGCGATTACGAGACCAAGAAGGGCCACGTTCTGCGTTTCCTCAAGAAGGGCGCACGCGTTAAGATCACCATCATGTTCCGCGGCCGTGAGATGGCTCACCCGGAGCAGGGTCTTAACGTTCTCGAGCGTCTCGCCGAGGATCTCAAGCCTTACGCTACGGTCGAGTCCAAGCCTAAGATGGAAGGCCGTAACATGCTTATGCTGCTCGCCCCGATTAAGGGCGCCTTCGATGAGGATAAAGCGGCAAGCGATACCAAGTAACTAGTGTTCTGTAACCGATTAAGGAGTATTTCATGCCTAAGATGAAGTCCCACAGCGGCACCAAGAAGCGTTTCCGCAAGACTGGCACCGGCAAGCTTATGCGCGCCAAGGCTTTCAAGAGCCACATCCTGAGCAAGAAGTCCACCAAGCGTAAGCGTGGCTTCCGTCAGGAGACCGAGATCGCCGCTGCCGACCGCAAGGTCATCAAGTCGCGTCTCGCCTAAGTTCGCGTTCCCGTTTTTCGTTTTACCGTCTAGGAGTTGATAGAACATGGCACGTATTAAGCGCGCTGTTGCCGCCAAGAAGAAGCGCCGTACCGTTATGCACCGTGCGAAGGGTTACTACGGTGCCGCTTCGCGTACTTACAAGCATGCTAAAGAGCAGGTCCAGCACTCCCTGCAGTATCAGTATCGTGATCGCCGCAACAAGAAGCGCGAGATCCGTTCTCTCTGGATCACCCGCATCAACGCTGCCGCTCGCCTGAACGACATCTCTTACTCTCAGTTCATGCACGGCCTGAAGGTTGCCGGCATCGAGCTCGACCGCAAGGTTCTGGCTCAGATGGCTTACGAGGACATCGAGTCCTTCAACGAGCTGGCTGCCATTGCCAAGAAGGCTCTCGAGGCTTAATTGCTTCTTGCATCTTAAAGGGGCGCTTCCAATTCGGAAGCGCCCCTTTTTGATTGATTAGGGATGTGATCGATTTGGGACGTAGCCAAACCGATCAATTCGATAGCGTCCGAGTTGCAAGAAAGAGCAGGTAGCGTATGTGTCAAAGATTTTTGACACTCTAATCTGCGCGCAGCCATCCGTATGGGTTTGATTTTGGGATTACGCTTTGCGTGCCGGCTTCTGTTGTGTAGCCGCCCAATAAGAGTTGAGATGCATTCGAAGGGAACGCCATGCAGCTGCCAAAACACCTTAAACAGTATCGACTCGATGCTGGTTTGTCCCAGGAGGATCTTGCAAGGCGCATTTTTGTAACACGTCAGACCATCAGTAATTGGGAGCGCGGTAAAACGTACCCCGACATCCAGAGTCTCCTACTGCTGTCTGAACAACTGGATGTAACGATTGACGAGCTTGTTAAAGGCGACATTTCAATAATTAGAGAAAGGGTTGAACGCGATAGGGGCACGCTCTATCGCTTGGGTGCGGGGATGTTGGCTGGGCTTCTTGCGTTTACCGTCTC